>JASGEB010000084.1:0-25933 GCA_047606785.1 Pseudoxanthomonas sp. | reverse complement strand
GACAGCACCCGGCACATCGTGCGCACCGCAAACTCGCCCTCATGCACCTTCATCGTCGCGTACTTCACTTCGGCTGCTTCGCGAAGTACGCCGCCGCCTTTTTTAGGAACGCGTTCTCCTCTTCCACCCGCGTCAGCTCACGCCGCAACCGCGCCAACTCCGACTGCTGCAGACGATGCGCTTCGTCGTTCTGACCTTGCTGTTGAGCCTTCGATCGCCACGCGTACAACTGCGCCGCCTCCAGACCCAGCTCCCGCGCGGCTGCGGGAACGCCTTCCTTCACCGCCCTCAGCAGCGCCTGCTGCTTGAACTCCGCACTGAAGCGGCTGCGCCGTGCCTTGGACCCGACCGTCTTCTTCGTTGCCATACTGTCCACCTCGATTTGCGATATTGAATCGCTTAACCGGGTGTCCGTCGAACGGGAGCAAGATCAAAAGTCGGTGTAGCCAACACAAGGAGGAGCGAAAATGGATGTGATAAAGGAAGCTCGGACAGTGATAGAAGAATGGCGCCGCGGTCAGACTTCGAATCAATATGAGACGGGTGGACAAGGCGCGGATTCGATCTCTTCCGGAGTGGATGATCGTGGCGGCGTGTCGTATGGCAGCTACCAGTTCGCCACCAATACCGGCGGCGTGCAGGAATACCTGGCCCAGTCCAAGTACGGTCCGCAGTTCGATGGCTTGCAACCGGCCACGCAGGAATTCAATGCCAGGTGGAAGCAACTGGCCAAGGGTGATCCTGGCTTTGCGACGGACCAGCACGATTTCATCCAGCGCAAATACTATGACGTTCAGCAGGCCATTCTGCAGGACCGAGGCATCGACTTGGGCGGTCGCGGCAAAGCCGTGCAGGATGCGCTGTGGAGCACGTCGGTCCAGTACCGCGACTTGACGCCGGGGATTTTCGAGAATGGGCTGCAGGAGAAATTCGGAAAGGATTTCAAGCTGTCCGAATTGAGCGACGAGCAGGTCGTCGGTGCTGTCCAAGACTACAAGCTCGCCCACGTGCAGACCCATTTCAAGAGTTCGTCCAAGCTGTGGGACAGCTTGAGTGCACGAGTGGAGTCGGAGAAGGCGAGCTTGGTCACGCTGGCGCGCTTTGAGGAAATCGTGCGCAACCCAACACCGTATACGGGCAAGAGCTATCAAGAAATCTACGGAGAGGATCCGGTCAAGGCAGGGGAAAGGGTCGCGCGTAATCCCATGGCCGACGGCATGCTAAAGCAGGGCGAGCACGGCGAGCCGATCAAGGCGATGCAGGAGCAGCTGGTGGCGCTGGGTTATGTCGGCACGGACGGCAAGCCGTTGAAGCCGGACGGCGACTTCGGCAACAGCACCCAGCATGCGCTGGAGCAGTTCCAGCACGACCACGGGCTGGCGGTGGACGACAAGGCCGGGGCGAAGACGCTGGTGGCGTTGGATGCGGCGACGAGAGCCAGGCGGTCGGTGGCGACGCTGGCCGACCCGTTGCATTCGGACCATGCGCGCTATGCGCAGTCGGTGGACCGGCTCGAAGCCCTGGAGGCACTGCGTCGGCAAGCCGGTCTGCCGGTGTTGTTCGGCGATCAGCAGCAGTTGCAGCGGGCGGCCGGCCAGGTCGCGTTCGAGAGCAAGGTGGCCGGATTGGCGCAGATCGACAGCATCGTGGCGAGGCTGGACGGGCAGGGTGTGTTCGCGGTGCAGGGCACGGTGGGCGATCCGGCGGCGCGGCGGGCGTACGTGGACCGCGTGCAGGCGCTGGGCCAGAGCGTGGAAGCCAGCACGCAGCAGCTGGACGATTTCAATCGACAGTTCGTGCAGCCAGCGCAGTCGGAGGCACCGGTGCAGACGCCGGGGCTGTCGCGTTGAGCGATGGGGTTTTGCTCTCCCCTCGCAGCAGCCGCGTCCTCAGTGTGAAGCGCGGTCGCGCTTCCAGCCGCGGTGCTGGATGTCCAGGTACAGGCTGTAGCAGGCGGTGAAGGCGGGGAACAGGTTCTGCAGCACGCCCACCGAGTCCTGCTTGGCCGAGAACACGAAGTAGCTCAGCGTCATCAGGCTGCCGACCACGCTCATGTACCAGAACAGGCGCGGGATCACCGGTTTGCCGGCGCGCTTGGAGGCGATGAACTGCACCAGCCAGCGGCCGCCGAACATCAGGGCGCCGGTGTAGCCGATCAGCTTCCAGCCGGTGATGTGCAGGCCGGTCCAGAACAGCCAGGTGATCGGCTGGTCGAGCCAGTGCAGTTCCACCCCGGCCATCAGCGCTCCTCCACCGCGGTGCGCTTGCTGCGTGCGATCAGCCAGGCCACCCCGCGCAGGTCGCGGATGCCGACCAGGGCGCGGTTGAGGTTGTTGTACTTGGACACGCCGGAAGCGCGGTGGCGGTGGTTGACCGGCACGCTCACCGTCTTCCAGCCGGCGCGCTGCATCAGCGCGGGCAGGTAGCGGTGCATGTGGTCGAAGTAGGGCAGGTCGAGGAAGGCGGCGCGTTCGAACAGCTTGATGCCGCAGCCGGTGTCGGGGGTGTCGTCGTGCAGGAGGCGCGTGCGGATGGCGTTGGCCCACTTGCTGGCCCAGCGCTTGGAGCCGGAATCCTGGCGGTTGACCCGCCAGCCGGCGAACAGCCTGACCGCCGGCTCGCCGGCGTCGCGCGCGGCCAGCAGCCTAGGGATGTCGGCCGGGTCGTTCTGGCCGTCGCCGTCGAGGGTGGCGATCCACGGTGCGCGCGCGGCTTTGACGCCGGTGCGGATGGCGGTGCTCTGGCCGCTCTGGCTGAGGTGGTGCAGCACGCGCAGTTCCGGCGTGGCGGCCTTGAGCGATTCCAGCATCGCCAGCGAGTCGTCGCGCGAGTGGTCGTCGACGTAGACGATCTCGAAGTCCAGCCGGCCGCGCAGGGCGGCGGTGATCTCGCCCACCAGCGGGGCGATGTTGTCGCGCTCGTTGAAGACCGGGACGACGACGGAGAGGGCGGGGCTGGTCATCCGGGGATTATCCCGGGTTTGCGGCGGCCGGGGTTGAACGGGAGGGCTGCCGACCCGGCCTGGGATGGCATGCTAGGATCGGTTCGCAAGGAGCCGGGACGATGAGCAACGTCGAAAACCTCATTCTCGAACACCTGAAGAAAATCCAGACCGAGCAGGGCGCGGCGCGGGAGCGCGATGCGCAGATCATGGCCAGGCTCGGGCAGATAGAGCTTGGGATTGCTCGGATTTCGAGGGACGAGGCGGCCAATTATTCCGAGATCGTCCAGGACCGGCATGTTGTTGACCGGCTGAAGGAACGGATCGAGCGGATCGAGCGTCGATTGGAACTGGAAAGCTGAAAACCCAGAGCCCCGCTCACATCCCCGCGTAATTCGGCCCGCCGCCGCCCTGCGGAGCGACCCAGACGATGTTCTGGGTCGGGTCCCTGATGTCGCAGGTCTTGCAGTGCACGCAGTTCTGGGCGTTGATCTGCAGGCGCTCGCCGCCGCCTTCGGCCGGCACGAATTCGTACACGCCGGCAGGGCAGTAGCGTGCCTCCGGGCCGGCGTAGACGGCCAGGTTCACGTCGACCGGGACGCTGGGGTCCTTCAGGGTTAGGTGCGCCGGCTGGTCCTCGTCGTGGTGGGTCGAGGACAGGAATACCGAGCTGAGGCGGTCGAAGCTGAGCGTGCCGTCGGGCTTGGGGTAGTCGATCCTGGCGTGCTGTGCGGCCGGCTCCAGGCAGGCGTAGTCGGGCCGGTCGCGGTGGATCGTCCACGGCGGCACCTTTACACCCAGCTTCGGCAGCAGCCACTGCTCGACGCCGGTCATCAGGGTGGCGGTGGTGCGTCCCTTCTTGAACCACTGCTTGAAGTTCTTGGCGCGCTGCAGTTCGGCGTGCAGCCAGCTGGCCTCAAACGCGGCCGGGTAGGCCGCCAGTTCGTCGCCGCTGCGGCCTTCGCCGAGCGCGGCGAACGCCGCCTCGGCGGCCAGTACGCCGGTCTTGATTGCGGCGTGGCTGCCTTTGGTGCGGCTGGCGTTGAGGAAGCCGGCCTCGCAGCCGACCAGGGCGCCGCCGGGGAACACCAGCCTGGGCAGCGAGAGGATGCCGCCGGCGGTGATCGAGCGCGCGCCGTAGCCGATGCGCTTGCCGCCTTGCAGGTGCTGGCGGATGGCCGGATGGGTCTTGAAGCGCTGGAATTCCTGGAACGGGCTCAGCCACGGATTGCGGTAGTCCAGGCCGACCACCAGGCCGATGGCGATCCTGCCGTCCTCGGCGTGGTACAGGAACGAGCCGCCGTAGGTGTCGCTGTCCAGCGGCCAGCCGGCGGTGTGCACCACCAGGCCGGGCTGGTGCCGGGCCGGATCGGCCTGCCACAGTTCCTTGATGCCGATGCCGTAGCTCTGCGGGTCCTTGCCGGCGTCCAGCGAGAACTTCGTCATCAGTTGGCGGCCGAGCTGGCCGCGCGAACCTTCGGCGAAGATGGTGTACTTGGCCTGCAGTTCCATGCCCAGCTGGAACTCGGGCGTGGGCTCGCCGTTCTTGCCCAGACCCATGTTGCCGGTGGCCACGCCCTTCACCGCGCCGGCTTCGCTGTAGAGGATCTCGGCGGCGGCGAAGCCGGAGAAGATCTCCACGCCCAGCGCTTCGGCCTGCTGGGCCAGCCAGCGCGTCACCGCGCCCAGGCTGACGATGTAGTTGCCCTGGTTGTGGAAGCACTCCGGCAGCAGCCAGTGGGGAGTGGCCTTGGCGCCGATCTCATCGAGGAACAGGAACTCGTCGCGGGTGACCGGCTGCTTGAGCGGCGCGCCCTTCTCCTGCCAGTCGGGGAACAGCTCGGCCAGTGCGCGCGGGTCCATGATCGCGCCGGACAGGATGTGCGCGCCGGGTTCGGAGCCTTTTTCCAGCACGCACAGCGAGACTTCGCGGCCGGCCTGCATGGCCAGCTGCTTGAGGCGGATGGCGGTGGCCAGCCCGGCCGGCCCGGCGCCCACCACGACCACGTCGTAGTCCATCGACTCGCGTGGGCCGTAGGTGGACAGCAACTCTTCCGGTGTCATGGCTGGCTCGCGGCGGGCGTGGCGGGCCGCAGATGATACCAATGAGGTGCTGGTGGGCTGTTGTTCTCTTCTGCCGAGGGAGAAGGGAGAAGAGCTTGCGCTCAGGCCACCGCCTCGTATGCGCCGTAGCCGCGCAGGCGCTGGTAGCGGCGCTGCAGAAGCTGGTCGGCGGGCAACGATTCCAGCCGGTCCAGTTCGGCCAGCAGCACCGCCTTCAGGCGCACCGCCATCTGCCGCGGGTTGCGATGGGCGCCGCCGATCGGCTCGCGCACGACCTTGTCGACCAGGCCCAGTTCCTTCAGGCGCGGCGCGGTCAGGCCGAGCTGCTCGGCGGCGTCCCTGGCCTTGCCGGCGTCCTTCCACAGGATCGCCGCGCAGCCTTCCGGGGTGATCACCGAATAGGTGCTGTATTCGAGCATGATCGTGCGGTCGCCCACGCCGATGGCCAGGGCGCCGCCCGAGCCGCCTTCGCCGATCACGGTGCACACGATCGGTACCTTCAGTTCGGACATTTCCAGCAGGTTGCGGGCGATCGCCTCGGACTGGCCGCGCTCTTCGGCACCGATGCCGGGATAGGCGCCGGGGGTGTCGATGAAGGTCAGCAGCGGCAGGCCGAAGCGTTCGGCCAGCTTCATCAGGCGCAGCGCCTTGCGGTAGCCCTCCGGGCGCGGCATGCCGAAGTTGCGGGCGATCTTGCTTTTGGTGTCGCGCCCCTTCTGGTGGCCGATAACCACCACCGCGCGGCCGTCGATGCGGGCCAGGCCGCCGACGATGGCCTTGTCGTCGGCGTAGGCGCGGTCGCCGTGCAGTTCCTGGAACTCGTCGCAGATGACCTTGACGTAGTCCAGGGTGTAGGGGCGGGCCGGATGGCGGGCCAGTTGCGAGACCTGCCAGGGGGACAGGTCGCGGAAGATCTGCGCGGTGCGCACGCGCAGCTTGTCCTGCAGGGCGCGCACTTCGGCGTCGACGTTGACGGCGGAGCCGGCGCTGGCGCTGCGTAGCTCCTGGATCTTGGCTTCGAGGTCGGCGATGGGCTGTTCGAAGTCGAGGTAGTTGGGGTTCATCCGGTCGACCGGGCGGAGCGAGGCGGGCAAGTTTAGCCGATGCGGCGGCGGCGGCCCGTTACCGGCACGTTGGACGGCGTTTTCCGTACGTTTGCGGATGGAGGCTGTAAGCCCTCTCCCGCGGATCTTCTGTCGGAGCGCACGCCGCAGGCGGGCGCGATGAAGCTTTCCCGGAAAGGCCAATCGCGCCCCTGCGGTGCGCTCCTACGTCCAGGTTGGGAGAAGTCTCTGGGGGCAGCAAAGATCGGCTTCAATTCGCCCAGGGCCGCAGGCCCAGGCCCATCTTCACCGCACGCACGCCGGCGGTGCCGCGCAGGCGGTCGACCAGTTCGGCATCGACGCGCACCGCGCGGCTGCCGTTGACCTCCAGCGCGCCGGCCGCGCCGCCGGGCAGCAGCAGATCCATGTGCAGGCTGGTGGCGCCGGGGCGGTGCTGGTCGAACAGTTCCTCGACCCGGCCCAGCACGCCCGGCACGCGCAGGTCCAGGCGCAGGAACAGCTTCTGTGCCTGCTGGCACAGGGCGCCGTAGTCCCAGGCCTGGCGGATGCGCAGGGCGTAGCCGCCGTTGAATTCGTCCTCGCGCAGGCCGCCCTTGACGATCAGGATGCGGTCGCGGGTGAACAGGTGGCCGAACTCGGCGGCCGCGTCGGTGAAGGCGCTGCATTCCACCCGCCCGCGGCCGTCCTCCAGCTGCACGAACACCTGGCTGTCGCCCTTGCGGCGGATGCCCACCACCTGGCCGGCCAGCACCACCTGCGCCTCGGCGCGCCAGGCGCGCTTCTCGCCGTCGCCCTTGGCCGGCAGCGGCGGCGCGCACAGCCGGTCCAGCTCGCCCAAGTCGTGGCCGACCAGCGCCTTGAGGTCGGCGCGATGGGGGTCCATCGGATGGCCGGACAGATAGTGGCCGAGGGTCTCGCGCTCGCCGGCCAGTTTCTGCGCCAGCGGCCATTCCTCGGCCTCCGGCAGGACCACGTCCAGCGCCGGGGCGGCGGCGATGCCGCCGAACAGTGAGTCCTGCCCGGCCTCGCGTTCGCGCAGGTACTGCTCGGTGGCCTTGATCGCCTCGGGCACCTGCAGCATCAGCGAGGCGCGGTTGCGGCCGAGCGCGTCGAGCGCGCCGGCCTGGACCATCGCCTCCAGCGTGCGCCGGTTGATGCGCGCGCTGGCCACGCGACGAGTGAAGTCCAGCAGGGTGGCGAAGTCGCCGCCCTGCGCGCGCTCGGCCACGATCGCCTCGCAGGCGCCGCGGCCCACGCCCTTGATCGCGCCCAGGCCGTAGCGGACGGTGTTCGGTCCGGTGGCCACGAACATGTAGTCCGAGGCGTTGATGTCCGGCGCCAGCACCTCCAGCCCCTGCGCGTGCGCCTCGTCCAGGAAGCCGACCACCTTGTCGGTGTTGTCCATGTCCGAGGACAGGGTGGCGGCCATGAACTCGGCCGGATAGTGGCGCTTGAGCCAGGCGGTCTGGTAGCTGACCAGGGCGTAGGCGGCGGCATGCGACTTGTTGAAGCCGTAGCCGGCGAACTTCTCCATCAGGTCGAAGATCTCGTCGGCCTTGGCTTCGCCGACCCCGCCCTTGGCCGCGCCCTCGCGGAAGATCTCGCGCTGCTTGGCCATTTCGGCCGGCACCTTCTTGCCCATCGCCCGGCGCAGCAGGTCGGCGCCGCCCAGCGAGTAGCCGCCGACGATCTGCGCCATCTGCATGACCTGCTCCTGATAGACCATGATCCCGTAGGTCTCCTCGAGCACCGGCTGCACGCGCGGATCGGGGTACTCGATCTGCTCGCGGCCGTGCTTGCGCGCCACGAAGCTGGGGATCAGGTCCATCGGGCCGGGGCGGTACAGCGACACCAGCGCGATCAAGTCCTCGAAGCGGTCCGGGCGCGCGTCCTTGAGCAGCCGGCGCATGCCCGCCGATTCGAACTGGAACACCGCGCCGGTGTTGCCGGTGGCGAAGATGTCGCGGTAGGTGGCCGCGTCGTCCAGCGGAATGGCGGTGATGTCCAGGTGGGGCCGGGACTCGGAGAAAGCAAAGGCGATGTCGTCGTGCTTCTCCGGGTCCCGGGTCCCGGGTCCCGGGTCCCGGCTCCTCCGCCCGTTCACCGCCTTCACCGCCCAGTCGATGATGGTCAGCGTGCGCAGGCCGAGGAAGTCGAACTTGACCAGGCCGACGGCCTCCACGTCGTCCTTGTCGAACTGGGTGACCGGGTTCTTGCCCAGGGTGCCGTTGTCGTGTTCGGCGAACAGCGGGCAGAAGTCCGACAGCGGCGAGGGCGCGATCACCACGCCGCCGGCGTGCTTGCCGGCGTTGCGGGTCAGGTCCTCCAGCTGGCGCGCCAGCTCGATCAGGTCGCGCACGTCGTCTTCTTCGGCGTAGCGCTGGATCAGCTCGGGCGAGGCCATCTCGTCCTTGCCCTCGCCCAGCGCATCCTTCAGCGCGATGCCCAGGAGGTTGGGCACCAGCTTGGCCACGCCGTCGACGAAGCCGTACGGAAAGCCGAGCACGCGGCCGGCGTCGCGCACCACCGCCTTGGCCGCCATGGTGCCGTAGGTGATGATCTGGCTGACCCGCTCGCGGCCGTACTTGCGGGCGACGTAGTCGATCACCTCGTCGCGCCGGTCCATGCAGAAGTCGATGTCGAAGTCCGGCATCGACACGCGTTCCGGGTTGAGGAAGCGCTCGAACAGCAGGTTGTACGGCAGCGGGTCCAGGTCGGTGATCTGCAGCGCCCAGGCCACCAGCGAGCCGGCGCCGGAGCCGCGCCCGGGGCCGATCGGGATGCCCTGGTGCTTGCCCCACTGGATGAAGTCGGCCACGATCAGGAAGTAGCCGGGGAAGCCCATCTTGCAGATGGTGTCCAGCTCGAACTCGAGCCGGTCGAAGTAGTCCTGGCGGGTCCTGCCCTCGGCCAGCGGGTTCTTCTCCAGCCGCGCCTCCAGGCCGCGGCTAGCCTCGGCGCGGATCCAGCTGTCCAGGGTCTGGTCCGAGGGCACCGGATAGGCCGGCAGGAAGTAGGTGCCCAGGCGCAGCTCGAGGTTGCAGCGCTGCGCCAGCGCCCAGGTGTTGTCGATCGCGTCGGGCGCGTCGGCGAACAGCTCGGCCATCTCCTGCGCGCTGCGCAGGTATTGCTGCTCGCTGTAGTCGCGCGGGCGCCTGGGGTCGTCCAGCACGCGGCCGGAGGCGATGCACACCCGCGCCTCGTGGGCCTCGAAGCCCTCGCGTTCGAGGAAGCGCACGTCGTTGCTGGCCACCACCGGCAGGCCGCGCTCGCCGGCGGCGTTGAGGGCGAAGGCGTTGAACGCCTCCTCGCCCTCGCGACCGGTACGGGTCAGCTCCAGGTGCAGGTTCTCGCCGAACGCGCGCTGCCACTGCGCCAGCTGCGCGCCGGCCAGGTCGTGGCGGCCGCCCAGGGCCAGCCGCCCGGCCAGGCTGGGCCGGCCCATCAGCGCGAACAGGCCGGTGGTGTCCTGTGCCAGCCAGCGCGGGTCGATCGCCACGCCGTCGCTGCGGTGGCCTTTCAGCCAGGCGCGGGTGAGCAGGCGCGAGAGGGTCAGGTAGCCGGCGTGGTCGCGGCACAGCAGGGTCAGCGTCCACGGCGACTCGTCGCCCTCGGCCACCCGCACGTCGGCGCCGGCGATCGGCTTGATGCCCACCGCTTCGGCCGCCTTGTAGAACTTGACCAGGGCGAACAGGTTGTCGAGGTCGGTGACCGCCAGCGCCGGCGTCTGCAGCTGCACGGCGCGGCTGAGCAGGTTGGGGCGGTCGCCGGCCTTGTCCGGGCGCGCGTAGTCGGGCTTCTCGGGCACGCGGATGGTCGAGTCCGCCAGCGAGAACTCGGTGTGGACGTGCAGGTGGACGAAGCGCGCGGACATGCCGGGGCCAGTGTGGCTTGCCGGGGGAGGGGGGGCAAGGCTTGACACGGGGAATGACGGCGAGGGCAGGGCCTTGTCTACAGCAGATCCGGCTGCCCCAGCCCCAGCGTCTGCCGCACCGGGGCGAAGCTGCGCCGGTGCGCCGGGCACGGCCCGTGCGCGGCCAGTGCGGCCAGGTGCGCCGGGGTGCCGTAGCCCTTGTGCTCGGCGAAGCCGTACTGCGGGTAGGCGTCGTGCAGGGCGACCATCAGCCGGTCGCGGCTGACCTTGGCCAGGATCGAGGCGGCCATGATCGCGCGGTCGCGGCCGTCGCCGCCGACGATCGCCTTGCCGGGCATCGGCAGATCGGCGGGCAGGCGGTTGCCGTCGATGTGGACCGCCGCGGCCACGTGCGCCACCGCCTGCGCGCACAGGCGCATGCCCAGCAGGGTGGCCTGGTAGATGTTGAGCGCGTCGATGCGCTCGACCGCGAT
Organism: Pseudoxanthomonas sp.; assembly: GCA_047606785.1. Taxonomy (GTDB): domain Bacteria; phylum Pseudomonadota; class Gammaproteobacteria; order Xanthomonadales; family Xanthomonadaceae; genus Pseudoxanthomonas_A. The sequence goes on along the minus strand of JASGEB010000084.1, from coordinate 15,517 downwards.
CACCTCCACGTGCCAGGCCAGCGCGCGCTCGACGATGCGCCCGTACAGCAGCTCGCGCTTGGGCGCGCTCAGCACCTTGGAATCGTCCAGCCCGTTGATGCGCGGCCGGCCCGGGTCGAATACCACCGCCGCCACTGTCAGCGGCCCGGCCAGCGGGCCGCGGCCGGCCTCGTCGATGCCGGCGTAGAGCCGGGGCTCGGGACCCGGGACCCGGGACTCGGTGGCAGACGGCAGGGGATGGATCACGTTCATGGCATTTGTTCTGCCGGGTCCCGGGTCCCGGGTCCCGAGCCCCGTAGAAGCTCATCCACCGCCTCGGCCGCGCGCTCCGACGCATCCTGGCGCAACTCCAGATGCAGCCGGCGGTATTCGGCCTGCAGTTCGGCAACGGCGTCGGGCTGCGCGAACCAGCGCAGCACCGCGGGGGCGAGCCGGTCCGGGGTGCAGTCCTCCTGGATCAGCTCCGGCGCCAGGTCGCGCCCGGCCAGCAGATTGGGCAGGGCGTAGCGGTCGATCTTGATCAGCCCCAGCGCGCGCACCACCCGCGCGGTCAGCGGCGCGACCCGGTAGCCGACCACCATCGGCCGCTTGGCCAGCATCGCTTCCAGGGTGGCGGTGCCGGAGGCGAGCAGGACTACGTCGGCGGCGACCATCGCGGTGCGCGCCTGGCCGTCGAGCAGCCGGAATCCGGCAGCGGCGACTGCGGATTCACGAAGCAGCTGCTCCAGCGCCTGCCTGCACGCGGCGTTGGCGGCGGGAACCAGGACCTGCAGGCCGGGCAGGGCGGCGGCGACCTGCGCGGCCGCGGCCAGGAACGGTTCGCCCAGGTGGGCGATCTCGCCCAGCCGGCTGCCCGGCAGCACCGCCAGTACCGGCGCGGCCGGGTCCAGCCCGAGCGCGGCGCGCGCGCCGGCGCGGTCCGGCTGCAGCGGCAGGGCGTCGGCCAGCGGATGGCCGACGAAGCGCGCCTCCACGCCGTGGCGGGCGTAGAAGGCCGGCTCCATCGGGAACAGGCACAGCACCCGCTCGGCGCTGCGGCCGATCTTTTCGGCGCGCCGCTCGCGCCAGGCCCACACCGAAGGACTGACGTAGTGCATGGTGGCCACGCCGCGCCGCTTCAGCCAGGCTTCCATGCCGAGGTTGAAGTCGGGCGCGTCGATGCCGATGAACAGGTCCGGCCGCCAGGCCAGCAGGCGCTTGCGCAGCTCACGGCGCAAGCGCAGCAGACGCGGCAGGTGGCGCAGCACTTCGGCCAGGCCCATCACCGCCAGTTCGCCGGCGTCGAACCATGCGTCCAGGCCGGCCGCGCGCATGCCTGCGCCGCCGATGCCGGCGAACTGCGCCTGCGGATGGCGCCGGCGCAGCGCCTCGATCAGGCCGGCGCCCAGCGCATCGCCCGAGGCCTCGCCGGCGACCAGGGCGATTTTCAGTGGCCGGGATTCGGGACTCGGGACTCGGGACCCGGAAAAAGCACGGACACTTTCGATTCGATCCGGGAGGTTCGATGGGGAGTCGGGTCGCGCCACGTCGTTTGCTGGCGCATCGGCATCGGTGGTGCCCGATGGCTTTCCCGAGTCCCGAGTCCCGAGTCCCGAGTCCCGCTGGCTCATCGCTGCAGCCGGCGCTCGCCGCTGTTGATGAAGTCGAGCATGGCCTGCACGTCCTGACTGCCGCGGGCCTGCTCGGCCAGTTGCTCGCGTGCCTGCGCCAGCGGCAGGCCGGCCACGTACAGGGTGCGGTAGGCGCGCTTGATCGCGCCGATCCGCTCGGGACTGAAGCCGCGGCGCTTGAGGCCCTCGCTGTTGATCCCGCGCGGGCGGCCGTGGTCGTCGCCGGCGAACATGGTGAACGGCGGCACGTCGCCGCCGACCAGTCCGCCCATGCCGATGAAGGCGTGGGCGCCGATCCGGCAGAACTGGTGGGCGCCGGAGAAGCCGCTGAAGATCACCCAGTCCTCGACGGTCACGTGCCCGGCCAGGGTGGTGTTGTTGGAGAACACGCAGTGGCTGCCGACGCTGCAGTCGTGCGCCACGTGGGTATAGGCCAGCATCCAGTTGTCGTCGCCGATGCGGGTGACGCCGTGGCCGGTGACGGTGCCGCGGTTGAGGGTGACGAACTCGCGGAACACGTTGTCGGCGCCTATCACCAGCTCGGTGCGCTCGCCCTTGAACTTCTTGTCCTGCGGCGGCCCGCCGACGGCGACGTGGCCGACGAAGCGGTTGCCCGGACCGATCGTGGTCGGCCCGGCGACCGTGCAGTGCGGGCCGAACACCGTGCCGTCGCCGACCTCGACTTCCGCATCGATCCAGCAGAACGGCCCCACCTCGACGCCCTCGCCGAGGCGGGCGCCGGGCTCGACCACGGCCGAGGGATGGATGCGCGTGGCGGTCACGATCAGGCGACCTTGTCCTGCTCGGCGCAGTAGATGTCGGCGCAGGCGGCCTGCTCGCCGTCGACCCTGGCCACACAGCCGTACAGGGTCATGTTGCGGATCGAGCGCTTGATCTCCACGTGCATCTCCAGGGTGTCGCCGGGCACCACCATGCGCGAGAAGCGCGCGCCCTCGACCTTGACCAGGTAGAACTCCTTGTCGCCGCCGCTCTGGCCGCGCGAGAGCTGCGAGAGCACGCCGCCGGCCTGGGCCATGGCCTCCAGCAGCAGCACCCCGGGCATCACCGGGTGGCCGGGGAAGTGGCCCTGGAAGAACGGCTCGTTGATGGTGACGTTCTTGATCGCCACGGCCCGCTTGTGCAGTTCGAGCTCGATCACCTTGTCCACCAGCAGGAAGGGATAGCGGTGCGGCAGCAGCCGCATCAGTTCGGCCTGCCGCAGGGGCAGTTTCAGGTCTTGGGTCATCATTCCTCTCCGCGGCCGACCCGGTTGAGCCGGCGCGCCATCGAATCGAGCTGGTTGAAGCGGGCGGCGTTGCGGCGCCAGCTGCGCAGGTCCGACATCGGGGTGCCGGAGGCGTATTGGCCGGGCTCGCGGATCGAGCTGGTGATCATCGACATGGCCATCACCGTGACCCGGTCGCAGATCTCGATGTGGCCGACGATGCCGGCCGCGCCGCCGATCAGGCAGTAGCGGCCGATGCGCGCGCTGCCGGCCGCGGCCGAGCAGCCGGCCATCGCGGTGTGCGCGCCGATGTGGCAGTTGTGGCCGATCTGCACCAGGTTGTCCAGGCGCACGTCCTCTTCCAGCACCGTGTCCTCCAGCGCGCCGCGGTCGATGCAGGTGTTGGCGCCGATCTCGCAGTCGTCGCCGACCACCACCCCGCCCAGCTGCGGCACGTTGAGCCAGCGTCCGCCTTCCATCGCCAGGCCGAAGCCGGCCGCGCCCAGCACCGCGCCGGGATGGATGAGCACGTTGCGGCCCAGGCGCACGCGCTGGACCAGGGTGACCCGCGCCAGCAGCCGGCAGCCCTCGCCGAGCACGCAGTCCTCGCCGATCACGCTGCCGGGGCCGACCAGGCAGCGCTCGCCGACCCGGCTGCCGGCGCCGACGCTGGCGTGCGGGCCGATCTCGGCGCTGGCGGCGACTTGCGCCTCGGGGTGCACGTACGCGCTGGGATGGACACCCGGCGCGGAACGGTGCGGGCGCTCGAACAGCGCCGAGATCTTGGCGAACGCCGCATGCGGGTCGCGCGCCACCAGCGCGGTGCCGCGCACCGCCTCGGCATCGTCCTTGCCCACCACCACGATGCCGGCCGCGCTGGCGGCCAGCTGCGGGCGGTAGCGCGGGTTGGCCAGGAAGGCCAGCTGCTGCGGGCCGGCGCCGGCCAGGGTGGCGACGCCGGCGATGGCGGCCTGGCGGTCGCCGCGCACTTCCAGGCCGAAGCGTTCGGCAAGCTCGGCGGCGGTGTAGGTGGGGGCGAACATGGCCGCGCATTCTAGCGCGGGCGCGGCGCGCACAAGGAAAAGGCCCGGATGGCCGGGCCTTTCCTGCAAGCGTGCGCTGCGGTGCTGGCCGCGCTCAGAAGGTGCCGCCGAAGGTGAACTGCAGGCGTTCGATCTCGTCGCCGGACTCGGTCTTGAGCGGGAAGGCGTAGCTGATCGAGATCGGGCCGACCGGCGCCCGCCAGAGAAGGGCCACGCCGGTGGACACGCGGATCTCGCCGGCGTCGTAGTTGCTCCAGCCGTTGTAGACGTTGCCGAAGTCCACGAACGCCGAGATCCGCGCCGCGTTGGAGTCGAACAACTTGGGGAAGTACATCTCCAGCGAGCCGACGGTCTTGACCGAGCCGCCCAGCGGCTGGCCGTCGCTGTAGTAGTAGGTCGCCTCCGAGCGCGGGCCCAGGGTGTTGTCCTCGAAGCCGCGCACCGAGTTGGTGCCACCGGCGTAGAAGTTCTCGTAGAACGGCAGGCCCGAGCCGGTGAAGGTGTGCGCGACCGCGCCGGCGGTGTCGCACGAGGTCTGGGTGTAGTCGGTGGAGGAGACCGTGCACACCGTGCGCGAAAAGTCCTTGCCGTAGGCGTCGCCGTAGCCCAGCGACACGCGCGTGTTGAGCACCAGCGACGGGGTGATCGACCAGTACTTGGAGAAGTCGTAGGTGAGCTTGTAGTACTCGACCGTAGAGCCGGGCAGGGTGAGCTCGGCGGCGACGCGCTGGTAGATGCCGCGGGTCGGCATCCAGTAGTCGTTGCGGGTGTCGCGGCCCCAGCCGATCTGGGTGCGCCAGGCGTGGAAGGTGCGCTGGCCCACCGCGCGCAGGTAGTTGATGATCGACTGCGGCGTGTAGCCCGCGTAGTAGGTGATCTGGGTGGAGTCCAGACCGAACATCACCGAGAAGGAGTCCTTCTCGCTGAGCGGGATGCCCAGCACCGCTTGCCCGGACACGTTCTTGCTGTTGTACGCGGCGGTGTTGTAGTCCGAGTAGTCGATCTTCTTGTACGCCAGGTTGTAGCCCAGCGAGGTGCCTTCGTCGGTGAAGTACGGATTGGTGAAGGAGAAGGTGTAGCTTTCCAGGTAGATGCTGCGCGAGGCCTCCACCGCGGCGCGGTTGCCGGTGCCCAGGAAGTTGTTCTGCGACAGCGACACCGAGGTGGTCACGCCGTAGGTCTGCGAATAGCCCAGGCCGAAGGTGAAGCTGCCCGAGGTGGTCTCCTTGACGTTGTAGATCACGTCGACCTGGTCGGTGGTGCCGGGCACCACCGGCGTCTCCACGTCGACCGTCTCGAAGAAGCCCAGCCGCTGCAGGCGGATCTTTGAGCGGTCGATCGCCGCCTGCGAGTACCAGCTGTTCTCGAACTGGCGCATCTCGCGGCGCAGCACCTCGTCGGCGGTGCGGCTGTTGCCCTTGAACTCGATGCGGCGGACCATCACCCGCGGGCCGGGCACGACCTGCAGGTTGATCGCCACGGTGCGCTTGTCGCGGTCCACGGTCGGGATCGGATTGACCTGGGCGAAGGCGTAGCCGATGTTGGCCAGGGTGGCGGTGATCGAGTCGGAGGTTATCTCCAGCAGCTTGCGGGAGAAGGTCTGGTCCTTGTGCACCATGACCAGCTTGTTGATCTGCTCCAGCGGCAGGATGGTGTTGCCGGTCACCTTGACGTCGGAGATGCTGTACTGCTCGCCTTCGGTCACGCCGGCGGTCAGGAACATGTCCCTCTTGTCCGGGCTGATCGCCACCTGGGTGGTGTCCAGGTTGAAGTCGACGTAGCCGCGGTCGAGGTAGTAGTTGTTGAGCTTCTCGATGTCGCCGGAGAGCTTCTCGCGCGAGTACTGGTCGTCGCGGCGGTACCACGACATCCAGTTGTGCTCCTGCGATTCCCACTCCTTGGTGATGTCCTTGTTCTCGAACTTCTCGTTGCCCACCAGGTTGATGTGGCGGATCTTGGCCGCCTTGCCTTCCTTGATCTTGATGGTCACGTCGACCCGGTTGCGGTCCAGCGGGGTGACTGTCGGGGTGATCTGGACGTTGTACTTGCCGCGGTTGTTGTACTGGCGCACCAGCTCCTGGGTGACCCGGTCCAGGGCCAGGCGGTCGAAGGTGCCGCCCTCGCTCAGGCCGATGTCGTTCAGGCCCTTGGTCAGGTCCTCGGTCTTGATGTCCTTGTTGCCGTCCAGGGTGATCTTGTTGATCGCCGGGCGCTCCTTGACCGTCACCACCAGGATGGTGCCCTGGCGGCCGATCGCCACCGTCTCGAAGAAGCCGGTCTTGTACAGCGCGCGGATCGCTTCGCCGATCTTGGCGTCGGTCACGGTGTCGCCGCGCTCGATCGGCAGATAGGTCAGCACCGTGCCCTGGGAGATGCGCTGGACGCCGTCCACGCGGATGTCACTGGCGACGAAGCCGGCAGCGGCCGTCGTCGCGGCCGCTGGCGCGGATTGGGCCCATCCCGGCGCCGCGATGGCCGAAGCCAAGGCGAGGGCAAGCAGGCGGCGGTGGGGATGTCGCGTCATCTTGGGTTCCGTTGGGGAGCTTGAATCGGGGGTGCGCGGGCGGGCGGGCCGGAGCGCGGCGAGAAACGGGTCGGGCCGGGGCATCGGTCAGGTCACAAGCCGCAGGATGTCGTTGTAGAACGCCAGTCCCATCAGCCCGGCCAGCAGGGCCAGGCCGACGAACTGGCCGGCGGCCATGGCCTTCTCGCTGAGCGGGCTGCCCTTGACCAACTCGATAAGGTAATACAGCAGGTGCCCCCCGTCCAAGATCGGCACCGGCAGCAGGTTGACGATGCACAGGCTCAGCGAGAGCAGGGCCAGGAACTGCAGGAACCAGTCCGGGCCGCGGTCGGCGAAGGCGTTGGCGGCGCGCGCGATGGTGATCGGCCCGGAGATGTTCCTGGCCGAGGCCTGGCCGGTGAGCATGCGCCGCATCAGGCCCAGCGAGTCGGCCGCCATCTGGCCGGTGGCCTGGATCGCGTGCGGCAGCGCCTGGACCACGCCGTAGCGCTGCAGGGCGTCGTAGGGCGGGGGCTGGTCGCTGCCCAGGGCGATGCCCAGGCTCCAGTACGGCTGGCCGTCGGACGGATCGACGCGGCGCACCGGCGCCAGGTCGTCGAAGGCCAGGCGCACGCCGTCGCGTTCGATCTCGATCATGCCGCGGCCGCCGGACTGGCCCAGCTTCTGCACCAGCGGGCGCACGTCCTCGGCCGAGCGCACCGCCTGGCCGTCGATGGCGGTGATGACGTCGCCGACCCGCAGGCGCGCGCTGGCCGGCGGCTGCGCGGCCTCGGCCACCCGCGCCGGGGCCAGGGCGAACTGCCAGCGCAGCCCCAGCGCCTGGTCTACCACCTCCTGGTCGAAGCCGACCGGCAACTGCGAGGTGCGCAGGTCGCGCTGCAGGTCGTGGCCGCTGGCGTCCTCGACCTGCAGCGGCACGTCGCGCCCGTCGATGGCGGCGATGGCGATCTGGGTGGTGGCGTCGGCCCAGGTGGCCACCTGGCGCTCGCCGACCGCCAGCACGCGGTCGCCGGGCAGCAGCCCGGAGGCCTGGGCGATGCCGTCGACCTGGCCGACCACCGGTGCGTGGTCGCGCTTGCCGATCACGAACATCGCCCACAGCAGCAGCACGCACAGCAGCAGGTTGGCCAGCGGCCCGGCGGCCACCACCGCGATGCGCTGCCACACCGGCTTGCGGTTGAAGGCCTGGTCGAGCTGGGCCGGCGCGACCTCGCCCTCGCTCTCGTCGACGAACTTGACGTAGCCGCCCAGCGGGATCGGGGCGATGGCGAATTCGGTGCCGTGGCGGTCGCGGCGCGACCAGATCGGCTTGCCGAAGCCGATCGAGAAGCGCTTGACCCCGACCCCGCAGCGGCGCGCCACCCAGAAGTGGCCGAACTCGTGGAAGGTGACCAGGACCCCCAGCGCCACCAGCATCCACCAGATTGATCCTGCGATGTCGCTCATGCGCTGTATGCGTGGCCGGTGGCGTGGTGGTGGATCCAGTCCTGTCCCAGCCGTCGGGCCTGTCCGTCGGCGGCCAGCAGCGCCTCCAGCGAGTTGGCCGGGGCGCCTGCGTGTGCAGCCAGGGCGTCTTCGACCAGTGCAGGGATCGCTAGGAAACCGATCCGGCCCTGAAGAAAGGCTGAAACAGCTACCTCGTTGGCGGCGTTGAGCACGGCCGGCGCGGCGCCGCCGGCGGCCATCGCCGCGCCGGCCAGGCGCAGGCAGGGGAAGGCGTCCAGGTCCGGCGGCAGGAACTCGAGCCGGCCGTGCGCCAGCAGATCCAGCCCGGCCACCCCCGATTCCAGTCGTTGCGGCCAGCCCAGGCCGAGCGAAAGCGCGGTGCGCATGTCCGGCAGGCCCAACTGGGCCAGGGTCGAACCGTCGATGAACTCGACCAGCGCATGCACCAGGCTCTGTGGGTGGACCAGCACGTCAAGCCGCTGCGGCGGCACGCCGAACAAGTGGTGGGCCTCGATCAGTTCCAGTCCCTTGTTCATCAGGGTGGCCGAGTCGACCGAGATCTTCGGACCCATCGACCAGTTGGGATGGGCCACGGCCTGGGCCGGGGTGACCGCGGCCAGCTCGGCGCGGCGGCGGCCGTGGAACGGCCCGCCGGAGGCGGTCAGCACGATCCGCCGTACCTCGGCGCCGGCCTGGCGCGAGCGCAGGCACTGGAAGACCGCGTTGTGCTCGCTGTCCACCGGCACGATCTCGGCGCCGGAACGCGCCGCCGTGGCGGTCACCAGGGCGCCGGCCAGCACCAGCGATTCCTTGTTGGCCAGCAGCAGGCGCTTGCCGGCGGCGGCGGCGGCCAGGGTCGAGGACAGGCCGGCGGCGCCGACGATGGCGGCCACCACGGTGTCGCAGTCCGGGCCGGCGGCCAGGGCCGCCAGGGCCTCGGCGCCGGCATGCGCCCGGGTGTCCAGGCCGGCCTGGCGCAGGCCGTCGCGCAGGGCGGCGAACAGGCCCGGCTCGGCGATCGCCGCATGGCGCGGGCGGTGCCGCCGACACAGTGCCAGCAGTTCGTCGACCCGGCTGCCGGCGGCCAGCACGCTGGCCTGCAGGCGCCCGGGATGGCGGGCGATCACGTCCAGGGTGGAGGCGCCGATCGAACCGGTGGCACCCAGCACGGCGACCTGGCGGACGGCGGTGGAGGCGCTGGCCATGCTCAGAATCCGGCCAGTTCGCGCGCCAGCAGGAACACCGGCAGCGCCGCCAGCACGCCGTCGATGCGGTCGAGGATGCCGCCGTGGCCGGGGATCAGGTTGCCCGAATCCTTGGCCCCGCAGTGGCGCTTGAGCAGGCTCTCGAACAGGTCGCCCAGCACCGAGGCCAGCACGGTCGACGCCGCCACCAGCGCCATCCACGGCAGCTGGCGGCCGTCGACGCCGGCGATCAGCGCGCCCAGCAGGCCGACCGCGACCCCGGCCAGCAGCCCGCCGAGCAGGCCTTCCAGGGTCTTGTTGGGGCTGATCCGCGGGGCCAACCGGCGGCGGCCGAAGCGGCGCCCGGCGAAGTAGGCGCCGCTGTCGGCGGCCCAGACGATGGCCAGCGCGATCAGCAGCCACAGGCGCGGATTGACCAGCAGGCAGGTCGCGCCGATACGCCAACGGCAGGCGGGGCCGGTAGCCGGGTCGAAGCCGGCGAAGTTGCCCGAATGCAGCAGGCACAGCGCGCACCAGGCCGGTACCACCGCCAGGGTGGCGCCGGCCAGCTTGGCCAGCTTGGCGCGGCCGTGCAGGTCGCTGCCGAAGCCGTAGCAGCGCAGCCACAGCAGTGCCAGCAGCCACCAGGCCACTCCGGCCAGCACCACCATCTGGAACGGCGCCGGCGAGAAACCGCCGCTGGAACGGCTGGCCCAGGTCAGCAGCACCATCAGCAGCAGGTTGAGGGCGACCAGGATGGTGCGCGGCAGGGTGTCGTCAATCCCGGCCAGCTTCAGCCATTCCCACAGGCCGATCAGGAATACCAGCGCCGCCAGCGCGGCCAGCCACGGGGTGGGCAGCAGCAGGATCGCGGCGATCGCCAGCGGCGCCATCACCAGCGCGGCCAGCACGCGGATGCGGGTCACGCGGAGTCTCCCTGCGCGCCGGCGACCTGCTCGCCGGTCAGGCCGAAGCGGCGCTCGCGCGCGCCGAAGTCGTCCAGCGCCGCCTGTAGGGTAGCCCGGTCCAGGTCCGGCCACAGCACCTCGGTGAACCACAGTTCGGTGTAGGCCAGCTGCCACAGCAGGAAGTTGCTGATACGGTGGTCGCCGCCGGTGCGGATGAACAGGTCCGGCGGCGGCAGGTCGGCCAGGGCCACGCGCGCGCCGAGTGCGGTCTCGTCGATCTGTTCCGGCGCCAGCCGGCCGGCGGCGACCTCCTCGGCCAGCGCGCGCGCGGCCTGGGCCAGGTCCTGGCGGCCGCCGTAGCTGGCGGCGATCGCCAGCACCAAGCGCACGTTGCCGGCGGTCAGCGTTTCGGCGGCGTCCATGCGGCGCGCGATCTCCGGCTGGAAGCGCCCGCGTTCGCCGATGAAGCGCACGCGCACGCCGCGCCGGTGCAGTTCGTCGACCTCGCGCTCCAGCGCGCCCAGGAACAGCTTCATCAGCGCCCCCACCTCCTCGGCCGGGCGGCCCCAGTTCTCGCTGGAGAAGGCGAACAGGGTCAGCACCTCGATCCCGCGCTCCAGGCAGAAGTCGATGCACAGGTTGACCGTGCGCGCGCCGGCGCGGTGGCCGATGGCGCGCGGGCGATGGCGGCGCTGGGCCCAGCGGCCGTTGCCGTCCATGATGACGGCCAGGTGCCTGGGAATCCGCGAATCGGGAGGCGGGAGGCGGGAATCGTTCAAGCGAGGTCCGCGTGCGTGGCTGGCAACGGCAGGTGGCGAAGGAACGGGGACGGCTTTTCCATTCTCCATTCCCGGCTCCCCATTCCCGGCCATCAGACCGCCATCAGTTCCTGTTCCTTGGCCTTGACCACCTCGTCGACGTCCTTGATCGCCTTGTCGGTGAGCTTCTGGATCTCTTCCTCATTGCGGCGCACCTCGTCCTCGGTCACCTGCTTGTCCTTGAGCAGGTCCCTGACCTGCTGGTTGGCGTCGCGGCGGACGTTGCGGATGGAAACCTTGGCCGATTCGCCTTCGCCGTGCACGACCTTGGCCAGCTCGCGGCGGCGCTCCTCGGTCAGCGCCGGGATGTTGATGCGGATGGTGGTGCCGGCGGTGTTGGGGGTCAGGCCCAGGTCCGAGGCCAGGATCGCCTTCTCCACCGCGGCCACCATCTGCTTCTCCCACGGGGTGATGGTGATCGAGCGGGCGTCGGTCACCGCCACGCTGGCTACCTGCGCCAGCGGCATGTCGCTGCCGTAGTAGTGCACCTTCAGGTGGTCGACCAGGGCGGTGGTGGCGCGGCCGGTACGCAGCTTGGTGAGGGTCTCGCGCAATGCCTCGATGCTCCTGCCCATGCGCGTCTGCGCGTCCTGCTTGATCTCGTTCAGCATCTTGGCGAATCCGGGAAGCGTGAAGCGCCGGATTATAGGGGAAAGCCCCAGCGCGAGACCGCGGGCCAAGTCCCTGTCAGGTCGCCGCGGGCGGCGGCTCAGTGGCCGTGGTCGGCGTCGAGGGCGCAGGCCTGGCCGCAGTCCTGCTCACCGAGTTCGACCTGCAGGGTCGCGTGGCGGATGCCGTAGCGTGCGGCCAGCGCCTGTGAGGCCAGGTCGAGGAAGGCGTCGTGGCCGGCCGCCGCCGGCCGCACCAGGTGCGCGGTCAGGGCCACCTCGCTGGCGCCCAGCGACCACACGTGCACGTGATGGACGGCGGTCACCCCGGGCAGGCCGGCCAGGAAGCCGGCCATCTCGTCCAGGTCGATGTGCGCCGGCGCGGCGTCCATCGCCGCGGCCAGGCTCTCGCGCAGCAGGCCGAAGCTGCTCGCCGCGATGACCGCGCCGACCAGCAGGCCGGTGGCCGGGTCCAGCCACTGCCAGCCCAGCCACCAGATGCCCAGGCCGGCCAGCACCGCGGCCAGCGAGACGGCGGCGTCGGCCAGCAGATGCAGGACCGCGCCGCGCCGGTTGAGATCGCCATGGCCGTGCGCATGGGCGTGGCCGGCGCCGGCGCGGTGCAGCAGCCAGCCCGAGCCCAGGTTGACCGCGATGCCGATCGCCGCCACCACGATCATCGGCAGCGGCGGCACCTGCGGCGGCTGGGCGAAGCGGCGCACCGCCTCCCAGGCCAGCGCGCCGCAGAACACCATCAGCAGGGTCGAGTTGGCCAGCGGCGAGAGCAGGGTGGCGCGCCGCCAGCCGTAGGTGTGGCGGCCGGCCGGCGCGCGCCGCGCCAGCAGCGCCGCGCCCCAGGCCAGGGCCAGGCCAAGCACGTCGCCGAGGTTGTGCAGGGCGTCGGACAGCAGCGCCAGCGAATCGGCGTAGAAGCCGTAGCCGGTCTCCAGCGCGGTGTAGGCCAGGTTGACCGCCAGCACCAGCGCGTAGCCGCGGGCGGCGACGGCGGCGGGGTCGCCCGCGGCGTGATCGTGGTCGTGGCCATGGCCATGGCCATGCGCGTGCCCGCGTGCAGGCTGCGCGGGTGGGTGGGAATGCGCGTGCGCGCCGTGGTCGTGGGCCATGCCGTGCAGCCTGCCGCGGCGGCGGCGGCGGACACAATCACGTGGCCGCCGCGCGGCGGCCGCGGTTCAAGGCGTGGCCGGTCGCGCGCCGGCGCCCTGATTCAGCCGCGGCCCTGGACCAGGGTGCCGACGTCCTCGCCGCGCAGGATCCGCATCAGGTTGCCGGGCACGCCCAGGTCGTAGATGCGCAGCGGCACGTCGCTGTCCCGGCACAGGGCGAAGGCGGCGGTGTCCATGACCTCCAGGTTGCGGCGGATCACCTCGTCGTAGCTCAGGCGGGCGAAGCGCACCGCGTCGGCGTGCTTGCGCGGGTCCTTGTCGTAGACGCCGTCGACCTTGGTGGCCTTGAGCAGCAGGTCGGCGCCGATCTCGATGGCGCGCAGGGCCGCGCCGGAGTCGGTGGTGAAGAACGGGTTGCCGGTGCCGGCGGCGAAGATCGCGATCCGGCCCTTCTCCAGGTGGCGCATGGCGCGGCGGCGGATGTAGTCCTCGCACACGTCGTTGATCTTCAGCGCGCTCATCACCCGCACCCGCGCGCCCAGCTTCTCCAGCGCGTCCTGCATGGCCAGGGCGTTGATCACCGTGGCCAGCATGCCCATCTGGTCGCCGGTCACCCGGTCCATGCCGCCGGCGGCCAGGCCGGCGCCGCGGAAGATGTTGCCGCCGCCGATCACCAGCGCCACTTCCGCGCCGGCCTGGTGGGCCTCCATGATCTCGCCGGCGATGCGGCCGATGACCTTGGGGTCGATGCCGTAGTCCTCCGACCCCATCAGCGCCTCGCCGGACAGCTTGAGCAGGATGCGGCGATAGGCGAGGGGCGGGGTCATCGGGCAGTCCTTGGAGGCGGGCAAACGGCTGGGATTCTAGGCCCTTTTGACCCTATCGGGATAGCCCACGCCGCCCAAGGGCGCGTGCGCTGCGGCTACCATGCCTGACCTTCCGAAAGTTGGAGTGCGCCGCGTGGTGACGCCGCTGCTGCTGGTCCTCTGCCTCGGCGTGGCCGCCGCCCTGCTGGCCTGGCGGCACTGGCGGCGCACCGCCGCGGGCTGCGCCGCGCTGGCGCTGGCGCTGCTGTTGCTGTTCGGCTGCGGCCCGGTCACCGGCTGGATGCTCGACGGCCTGCAGCGCGGGCTGGCCGACGACAATGCGCGCTGGGCCGAACGCAACGTCATCGTCCTGCTCGGCGCCGGCACCCAGCGCACGCCCGACGGGGTCGAGCCGAGCCTGTTCGCGCACGCGCGCATCGCCAAGGCGGCGCAGCTGTGGCAGGCCTGCCGGCAGCAGCCCGGGCGGACCTGCCTGCTGGAGATCAGCGGCGGCGACGCCCTCGGCAACGGCCGCTCGGAAGCGGCGGTCTACCGGCGGACGCTGATCGCGCTGGGGGTCGACCCGGCCGACCTGTTGCTGGAGCCGCGCAGCATGAACACCTGGCAGAACGCGCAGTTCAGCGCGCCGCTGCTGCGCCGGGCCGGCGCCCAGCGGGTGCTGCTGGTGTCCTCGGCCACCCACCTGCGGCGCGCGTGCCTGTATTTCGAGCACTTCGGCACCGCGGTGACGCCGGTGCGCGCGGACTGGCTGGCGCCGCGCAGCGGCCCGCCCAGCGGCGCCAACTTCCTGCTGGCCGACCTCGCCCTGCACGAATACCTGGGCATCGCCCGCTACCACCTCTACCAGGCCATGGGCTGGAACGTGCAGGCGACCCGGCCGGGGGCGCTGTGAGGGCGGTCGGAAAGGCGGGACCCGGGACCCGGGACCCGTGACCCGGGACCCGGGACCCGGGACCCGGAAAAGCATGCTCTGGACCCGGTCCTTGTGACTTCATTCCCAAGGGCTATCTCGCCGCCTTCAGAAGCAGTCTCGCTTGCAGGAAAGACTGGACAATAGCGGCGTTACGCTCTTCCGGGTCCCGGGTCCCCCGAATCGATCACACCTCCAGCGAAGCCAGATCGCCCTTGGTCTCCAGCCACTGCTTGCGGTCGGACGCGCGTTTCTTGGCCAGCAGCATGTCCATCAGCGAGCGCGTTTGGCCGGCGTCGTCGACGGTCAGCTGCACCAGCCGGCGGGTGTCGGGGTGGATGGTGGATTCGCGCAGCTGCGCCGGGTTCATCTCGCCCAGGCCCTTGAAGCGGGTGACGTTGACCTGGCCCTTGATCCGGTCGCGCTCGATCTTCTCCAGCAGCAGGCGCTTCTCCTCCTCGTCCAGTGCGTAGAACACCTGCTTGCCGACGTCGACGCGGAACAGCGGCGGCATCGCCACGAACACGTGGCCGGCCGCGACCAGCGCCGGGAAGTGCCTCAGGAACAGCGCCGACAGCAGGGTGGCGATGTGCAGGCCGTCGGAGTCGGCGTCGGCCAGCACCACCACCTTGCCGTAGCGCAGGCCGGAGATGTCGTCCTTGCCCGGGTCGCAGCCGATCGCGATGGCCAGGTTGTGCACTTCCTCGGAGGCCAGCACGCTGCCGGAGGCGACCTCCCAGGTGTTGAGGATCTTGCCGCGCAGCGGCAGGATCGCCTGGAAGTCCTTGTCGCGCGCCTGCTTGGCGCTGCCGCCGGCCGAATCGCCCTCGACCAGGAACAGCTCGGTGCGCGAGAGGTCCTGGGAAATGCAGTCGGCCAGCTTGCCGGGCAGGGCCGGGCCGGAGGTGACCTTCTTGCGGACGATCTGCTTCTCGGTCTTCAGCCGCGCGCTGGCGCGCTCGATCGCGATCTGGGCGATCTTCTCGCCGACCTCGACGTTCTGGTTGAGGTACAGGCTGAAGGCGTCGTGGGCGGCGCCCTCGATGAAGCCGGCGGCCTGGCGCGAGGACAGCCGCTCCTTGGTCTGGCCGCTGAACTGCGGGTCGGTCATCTTCAGCGACAGCACGAACGCGACCCGGTCCCACACGTCCTCCGGCGCCAGCTTGACCCCGCGCGGCAGCAGGTTGCGGAAGTCGCAGAACTCGCGCAGCGCGTCGGTCAGGCCCGAGCGCAGGCCGTTGACGTGGGTGCCGTGCTGGGCGGTCGGGATCAGGTTGACGTAGCTCTCCT
>JASGEB010000083.1:0-12333 GCA_047606785.1 Pseudoxanthomonas sp. | reverse complement strand
GCGCGCCCTGCGGCGCGCGCGGCTGCCAGTCGCCGCCGCCGCCGCCGGACTCACCGCGCCCGCCGAGCATCTGCATCTCGTTGGCGACGATGTCGGTGTAGTACTTCTCCACGCCGTCCTGGCCGGTGAACTTGTCGTAGCGGATCTCGCCCTCGACGTACACCTGCGAGCCCTTGCGCAGGTACTTCTCGACGATCTCGCCGAGCTTGCCGAAGAACACCACGCGGTGCCATTCGGTGCGCTCCTGGCTGTTGCCGTCGCGGTCCTTGCGCACCGAGGTGGTGGCCAGGCTGACGCGGGCGACGGCCATGCCGCCCTGGGTGTACTTCACTTCCGGGTCGTTGCCCAGGTTGCCGACCAGGATGACCTTGTTGATGCCGCGTGCCATGTCGAGTTCCGTAGCTGCCCGCCGAGCGCGGGAGGACATTGGAGTATAGCGGGCGGGCGGCGCGCCTCGGACCCGGGCCGCGGCGGCGCCCGGAATCGGTCCGGGCCGCGGGCCGGAATATTCCGGGGGGCCTCTATAATCGGCGTTTTCCTCCACGCCCCCCAGCATGAGCGTCGCCCCGGACTCCACCGACCTCCCCGGCCTGGCCCGGATCCAGGCCCTGGCCGCGCCCGACATGGCGGCGATCGACGCGCTGATCCGGCGCCGGCTGGCCTCGGACGTGGCGCTGATCAATCAGATCGCCGAGCACATCGTCTCGGCCGGCGGCAAGCGCCTGCGGCCGATGCTGGTGGCGCTGGCCGGCCGCGCCTGCGGCACGGACACCAGCGCCGAGCACCACCAGCTGGCGGCGATCGTCGAGTTCATCCACACCTCCACCCTGCTGCACGACGACGTGGTCGACGAGTCGAACCTGCGCCGCGGCCGCAGCACCGCCAACGCGCTGTGGGGCAACGCGCCGAGCGTGCTGGTCGGCGACTTCCTGTACTCGCGCAGCTTCCAGCTGATGGTCGAGCTGGACCGCATGCAGGTCATGCGCATCCTCGCCGACACCACCAACCGCATCGCCGAGGGCGAGGTGCTGCAACTGCTGCACGTGCACAACCCGGACACCGACGAGGCCGCCTACCTGCGGGTGATCGAGCGCAAGACCGCGGTGCTGTTCGCCGCCGGCACCCGCCTGGGCGCGCTGGCGTCCGGCGCCGGCGCGGCGGTGCAGGACGCGCTGTACGACTACGGCATGCAGCTGGGCTACGCCTTCCAGATCGCCGACGACGTGCTCGACTACGCCGCCGACGCGCAGGCGCTGGGCAAGAACCTGGGCGACGACCTGGCCGAAGGCAAGGCCACCCTGCCGCTGATCCACGCCATCGCCCATTCCGACGCGGTCACCCGCCGGCGCCTGCGCGCCATCGTCGAGCACGGCGACGTCGCAGCGATGCCAGAGGTGATCGCGGCGATCCACGCCACCGGCGGCCTGGACTACAGCCGCCGGCGCGCTTTCGAATACGCCCGCGCGGCCGAGCGCGCGCTCGACGCGCTGCCCGGCAACGACGCCGTCTCCGCCCTGCGCGGGCTGGCGCGCCACGCGGTCGAGCGCACACACTGATCCGGTGCGTGCCTCATCCGCCTCAGCCGCCGGCGGCGAAGCGCTCGGCGAAGAAGTCCCGCAGCATCCGGTAGGCGCGCCTGGCCGCGCGCTGGTTGTAGACGCAGCCCGGCGGCGAATCGGCGTCGGGCTCGGCGAAGCAGTGCACCGCGCCGCTGAAGTCGACGAACTGCCAGTCGGCGTCGCCGGCGTCCATCTCGCGCTGGAAGGCGGCGATCGAATCGGCGCTGACGTAGCTGTCGGCGGCGCCGTTCAGGACCAGCACCGGCGTGTTCACGCTGTGCGCGGCGGCCGGGGCCGGCGTGGTCAGCACGCCGTGCAGGGTCACCACCCCGGCCAGCCGGTCGCCGCCGCGCACCAGTTCCAGCACGGCGCTGCCGCCGAAGCAGAAGCCCACCGCGCCGATCCGCGCCGGGTCCAGCGGCGCCTTGCCGGCCTGCGCCCTGAGCGTGGCCACCGCCGCGCGCACGCGGCTACGCAGCGCGGCCCGGTCCTTCTGCATCAGCACGCCGGAGAGCTGGCCAGCCTGCTCAGTGTCCTTCGGTCGCACGCCCTTGCCGTAGACGTCGGCCAGCAGCACCACGTAGTCGCGCCCGGCCAGGGCCTTGGCCTTCTCGAGCGCCGCATCGTTGACGCCCATCCAGTTGGGCACCACCACCAGCCCCGGCCGCGCGGCCGGGCCGGCGTCGTCGTAGACCAGATAGCCGGCGAAGGTGGTGCCGCCGTCCTTCCATTCCAGCGCCTGGGTCTTGATCGCCGCCTGCGCCGGCGCCGCCACGCACGCGGCCAACAGGCCAAGCATCGTCAACATCCTGCGCATCGTCGGACTCCCATGGCCGTGAACCCGCGCCGAGTCTAGGCCGAATCGCCGGCCGCGATGTGCAGGATGGGCGGAGCGCAGCGATACCCATCGTGGAGTGGATGAACCGCCGCCATTCCCGCCATGCCGATTCGCCCGTAGCGATGGGTATCGCCTTCGGCTCCACCCATCCTACAGAGCGCTACGCGCCTACGGCCGCCGCGCCAGCGCCGCCACGTCCTTGGCCTTGGGCAGCAGGTCCTGCTTGCTGACCTTGAACGGCCCGATGCTCAGCATCGGCACCGCCACGATCACCGAGGACACCACCACGATCACCGCGCCGACCATGTGGGTCTCGGCCAGGCCTTCCATCGACTCGCCGCCGTACAGGTACAGCGCCAGCGCCGACAGGAAGAACATCACCGCGGTGATCACCGTGCGCGACAGCGTCTGGTTGATCGAGCGATTCAGCACTTCCAGCGGTTCGACGCGCAGGCTGCGGAAGTTCTCGCGCACGCGGTCGAACACCACGATGATGTCGTTGATCGCGAAGCCCATCACCGACAGCATGCCGGCCAGCACGGTCAGGTCGAACTCGCGGCCCAGCAGCGACATGTAGGCGATGGTCAGGATCAGGTCGAAGAACGCGGTCAGCGAGGCGACGATGGCGAACTTCCACTCGAAGCGCACGGCAATGTAGACCAGGAAGCCGGCGAGCATGAACAGGGTCGCGTACAGCCCATTCATCGCCAGGTCGCGGCCCACCTGCGGGCCGACGAACTCGCCGGGCTGCACCGTGGCCGGGTTGTCGGCGCTGGTCACCGCCGCGCGCACCCGCGCGGACACCTGCGCGGCGGCGTTGGCGTCGTTGACGTGCTCGCCCTGCGCCTGCAGGCGCACCAGCAGGTCGTTGCCGCCGCCGACGTTCTGCACCTGGGCGTTGGCCAGGCCGGCCGCGGCCAGCTTCTCGCGCACCTGCTCGACGTCCACCGGCTTGTCGAAGTGGGTGCGCACCGCCGTACCGCCGGTGAACTCGAGCGCGTAGTTGAAGCCCTTCAGGCCGATCACCGCGACCGCGGCGACCAGCAGCGCCAGCATTAGCACCAGCACCGGCTTGCGGTGCTTCATGAAGTCGATGCGGGTGTCGTTGGGGATGAGATGGAGCGGGAACAGTTTCATGCCACGTTCTTCCTTAGGAAGCCCGCGCCCGGAAGGCGCGGGCTCTTGCTGGGGACTCGGATCAGATGGCCACCGAGGCCAGCTTCTTGCGGCGGCCGTAGATCAGCGTGGCCAGGGCGCGCGAGACGGTGATGGCGGTGAACATCGAAGCGAAGATGCCGATGATCATGGTCAGGGCGAAGCCCTTGAGCGGGCCGGTGCCGAAGGCGTACAGCGCGATGCCGACGATCAGGCCGGTCAGGTTGGCGTCCAGGATGGTGCCGCTGGCGCGCTCGTAGCCTTCAGCGATCGACTTCTTGGCCGGCACGCCCTGGCGCAGTTCCTCGCGGATGCGCTCGTTGATCAGCACGTTGGCGTCCACCGACAGGCCCACCGACAGCGCCAGGCCGGCGAAGCCCGGCAGGGTCATGGTCGCGGTGAACAGCGACATCACCGCCACCACGATCAGCAGGTTGAACAGCAGCGCCACCGAGGTGATCGCGCCGAACACGCGGTAGTAGATGGTGAAGAACACGAGGGTGAACAGGAACGAGAACACCACCGCCTTGACGCCGCGCTCGACGTTCTGCGCGCCCAGGCTGGGGCCGATCACGTATTCCTCGACGAAGTCCATCGGCGCGGCCAGCGAGCCGGCGCGCAGCAGCTTGGCCAGGTTCTCGGCCTCGGCCTTGCTCAGGCCGGTGGTCTGGAACTGCTTGCTGAACACGCCGCGGATCTGCGACGGCGCCAGCGCCTCCTCGACCACCCTGGTGCCGTGCACTTCCTTGCCGTCGACCACGGTGACCTGCGGGATGCGCTCGATGTAGACCACCGACATCAGCTTGTCGAGGTTGTTGCTGGTGAAGTCGAACATGCGCTGGCCGGCGACGTTGTTGATGTTGATCTGCACCGCCGGCAGGCCGTTCTGGTCAGTGGTCGGCTGGGCGCTGAGCAGCTGGTCGCCGGAGACCAGCACGCGCTTGTTGAGCAGGATAGGCAGCTGCTGGCCGTTGGCGCCGCGGTCGCGCAGGTAGTAGACCTTGGCCTCGGGCGGGATGTTGCCGGAGGCCACCGCGGTCTGCGCCTCGCCGATGGCCACCGCCGAGGAGGACGAGGTCGAGGCCACCGCGCGGAACTCCAGGGTCGCGGTGGCGCCGATCATGCGCTTGGCCTCGGCGGTGTCCTGCACGCCCGGCAGCTCGACCACGATGCGGTCGTTGCCCTGGCGCTGGATGATCGGCTCGGCCACGCCCAGCTGGTTGACCCGGTTGCGCAGGGTGGTGATGTTCTGCTCGATGGCGTCGCTGGAGATGCGGCTCAGCTCGCTCTGCGGCAGGGTGATGACGATGTTCTGGCCCTGCACGGCGTAGTCCAGCATCGCTCCGCCCACCAGCGCGCCGGTGGCGCTGGCGTTGTTGGCCACCAGCGCCTTGGCCAGCGCGTCGCGCGCGGCGGTGGCGTTCTGGCCGTCGGCCAGCTTGACCAGGACGGTGTTGTCCGGGCGCCGCTCGACCGAGGCGAAGTGGATCTTCTGGTCGCGCAGGGTCACCCGCGCGTCCTCGGCGTAGGCCTCCACGCGCTTTTCCAGCGCCGCCTTCTGGCCCACCTGCAGGGCGAAGTGCACGCCGCCCACCAGGTCCAGGCCCAGCACCATCGGCTTGCCGTGCAGCTTGGCCAGCCAGTCCGGCACGGTCGAGGCCAGGTTCAGCGCAACGGTGTAGTCCTCGCCCAGCTTCTGCCGCAGCACGTCGTTGGCCTGGCCCTGCACCTGCAGCGAGGGCAGGCGCACGATCAGGTTCTCGCCCTCCTTGGCCACCGACTTGGGCACGATGCCGGCGGCCTTGAGGTCGGCGGCGACCTGTTCGCGCAGAGTGTCGTCGATCTGCCCGCCACGGCTGGCGGTGATCTGCACGGCGGGGTCCTTCTGGTAGGCGTTGGGCAGCGCGTACAGCACGCCCAGCGCCAGCACGACCAGGATCAGGAAGTACTTCCAGCGGGGAAATTCGAGCATTGCGGCGTTCCTGCGCGGCCCCGACCCGGCGCCGCGCCTGGTGGCGGAGAAAGGATCAGTTGACGGACTTCAGCGTGCCCTTGGGCAGCACGTTGCCGACCGCGCCCTTCTGCACGCGCACGCGCACGCCGTCGGCGATCTCCACGGTGACGAAGTTGTCGCTGATGTCGGTGACGGTGCCGGCGATGCCGCCCGTGGTGATCACCTCGTCGCCCTTGGCGAGCTTGTCGAGCATGCCGCGGTGCTCCTTCTGCCGCTTCATCTGCGGGCGGATCATCACGAAGTACATCACCGCGATCAGCAGGATCGGGAACAGCAGCATGCCCAGGCCACCACCGGCCGGGGCCGCGGCGGGGGCGGCGGATTGCGCGTGGGCGGCGGGGATCAGGAAATCGAGCAGGTTCATCGGCGTACAGGTCCAGTCAAGGGCCAAAACAGCCGGGAAGTATGCCATGGCGGCGTGCCGGCCGGGGCCGGGGCGGGTTGCGGCCCGGATTCCGTGCCTTCCCTGGGCTCGATCACGCCCACAACCAGGATGGGGGGAGCCGAACACTGCGCTCCATCCATCCTGCGTTCCACGCTCCTAAGCCAGTGCGGCGTAGAAGCCCTCGCGGAAGGCCGCGAACCGCCCGCCTTCGATCGCCGCGCGCATGCCCGCCATCAGCTGCTGGTAGTACCACAGGTTGTGCAGGGTGCCCAGCATCGGCGCCAGCATCTCGTTGCAGCGGTCCAGGTGGCGCAGGTAGGCGCGGCTGAAGCCGTTGCGGCAGGCGTAGCAACCGCAGCCCGGCTCGATCGGCTCCAGGTCGTGCTCGTAGCGGGCGTTGCGGATGCGCACGGTGCCGAACGAGGTGAAGTAGTGGCCGTTGCGGGCGTTGCGGGTGGGCATCACGCAGTCGAACATGTCCACCCCGCGCGCCACGCCCTCGACCAGGTCCTGCGGCCGCCCCACGCCCATCAGGTAGCGCGGGCGCTCGCCCGGCAGGCGCGGATGCAGGTGTTCGAGCATGGCGTTGCGCTCGTGCTCGGACTCGCCCACCGCCAGCCCGCCGATGGCGTAGCCGTCGAAGCCGATCTCCAGCAGCCCGTCCAGCGAGCGGCTGCGCAGCTCGGCGTGCACGCCGCCCTGGACGATGCCGAACAGCGCCGCGTCGTTGCCCAGCGCGTCATGGGCCGCGCGCGAGCGCCGCGCCCAGCGCAGCGACAGCTCCATCGAGCGTTCGACCACGCGCCGGTCCACCGGCTGGCCGTCGACCTGCACCGGCGGGCACTCGTCGAAGATCATCACCACGTCCGAATCGAGCGCCCGCTGGATGCGCATGCTCTCCTCGGGGCCGAGGAACACCTTGCTGCCGTCCACCGGCGAGGCGAAGGTCACGCCCTCCTCGCGGATCTTGCGCCGGTGCGCCAGCGAGAACACCTGGAAGCCGCCCGAGTCGGTGAGGATCGGCCGCTGCCAGCGGGCGAAGCCGTGCAGACCGCCGTGCTCGCCGATCACCTGCAGGCCGGGCCGCAGGTACAGGTGGAAGGTGTTGCCGAGGATGATCTCGGCGCCGAGTTCGGCGATGTGCTCGGGCAGGATGCCCTTGACCGAGCCGTAGGTGCCCACCGGCATGAACGCCGGGGTCTCCACCGTGCCGCGCGGGAAGCCAAGCCTCCCGCGTCTTGCGGTGCCATCGCAGCCCAGCACTTCGAAATGCATCCGCGGCATGGGCTGTTCAGTCCGGGCGGATCATCGAGAAGATGTCGCGCGTGGTCGTGTAGTTGTTGCCGCCCAGGCGCCCGACCGTGTCGAGCCGGTGCGGATCGACATGGCGTGCATCGGCCAGTACCGCTTCGTCGTAGTGCGCCAGCAGGGCCTCGGCGAAGATCAAGTGGCGGCTCGGTTTGTGCGCCGGGTACTGCATGATCTGCGCCACTTTGCACTCGAAGGCCACCGGCGCGCCGGCCACGCGCCTGACGGACATCAGTTCGCAAGCCTGCGAGGCAATGCCGAACCGCTCGAATTCGCTGGTTTCCGGCGGCAGCGAGGCGGAACTGGCGTTCATCGCCTCGGCCAGCGCGCGGCTGGGCAGCTGCAGCACCAGTTCGCCGGTGTCCTGCGCATTGCGCAGCGTGTCCTTGGGGCTGCCATCGGCGCGCGGGGTGACCGCGACGACGAAGGTCGGCGGCGCATCGCAGATCACGTTGAAGAAGCTGATCGGCGCCAGATTGTCGACGCCGTGCCGCGAGCGCGTGGAGATCCATGCGATCGGCCGCGGAGTGATGGTGGCGGCCAGCCAGCGATAGGCCTCGCGACCGGGCAGGTCGCGGAAATCGACTTGCATCAGGGGCTCCTCTGGTTCGGGAACAGCAGCATCGCATCGCCGTAGCTGAAGAACCGGTAGCGTTCCCGCACCGCGTGCGCATAGGCGGCCAGGATGCGCTCGCGGCCGGCGAAGGCGCACACCAGCATCAGCAGGGTGCTCTCGGGCAGGTGGAAGTTGGTCAGCAGCACATCGACGCTGGCAATGCGGTGGCCGGGAAAGATGAAGATGCGGGTCTCGCCGGCAAACGGCTGCAACTGGCCCTCGCGCATCGCGCTCTCCAGCGCGCGTACCACGGTGGTGCCCACCGCCACCACCCGGCCGCCGCGCGCGCGCGCGGCGCGCACCTGTTCGACCAGGTGTGCGCCGACGTTCAGCCATTCGCTGTGCATGCGGTGCTCGCGCGGGTCGTCCACCCGCATCGGCTGGAAGGTGCCGGCGCCCACGTGCAGGGTGACGTGGCCGGATTCCACGCCCTGGGCGCGCAGCGCGTCCAGCAACGGCCGGTCGAAATGCAGGCCGGCGGTCGGCGCGGCCACCGCACCGGGCTCGCGCGCGAACACGGTCTGGTAGCGCTCGCGGTCGGCGGCGTCGGGGTCGCGCTGGATGTACGGCGGCAGCGGCATCCGCCCGGCGCGCTCCAGCCAGGCCTGCAGCGGCGCGTCGACCTCGAAGCACAGACGGTAAAAGCCATCCTCGCGTTCGACCACCTCGGCGCGGCCGCCGCCGTCCAGCTCGATCAACGTGCCCGGCCGCGCCGGCTTGCTGGCGCCCAGCTGCACCCGCGCGTGGCCGGCGTCGAGCACGCGCTCGACCAGGATCTCGACCCGCCCGCCGCTGGTCTTGCGGCCGAACAGCCGCGCCGGGATCACCCGGGTGTCGTTGAACACCAGCAGGTCACCGGCGCGCAGGAACTGCGGCAGCTCGCGCACCCGGCGGTCCTGCAGCGCCCCTTCCGGCGGCACTACCAGCATGCGGCTGGCCGAGCGCTCGGCCAGCGGCGCCTGGGCGATCAGCTCTGGGGGCAGGTCGAAGTGGAAGTCGGACTTCTTCAAGACGGCGGACGCGGCGGCGAGCCGGCCATTGTAGCGGCCCGTGCGCGCCGGCCCGGCCGCGCCAACGCGACGACCGGCACAGGGCGGATCCCGGTCGCCGCCGGAAGCGCGGGCAGCGGCGCCGGCAGCGGCACGCTCAGCGCTCGAACTTGGTCGACAGCACCAGCGCCGAGGTGGTGCGCTCCACCCCTGCGAGCGCGCCGATGCGGTCGGTCAGCTCGTCCATCTCGCCGACCGTGGCCACCTCGCCCAGCGCCACCAGGTCGAACGGGCCGCTGACCGAGTGCAGCGCGCGCACCTGCGGCATGGCCCGCAGCGCGCGGGTCACCGCGGCCATCTGCCGCGGCTGCACGGTGACCAGGATGTGGGCGCGGATCTGGGCGTGGGCGTACTGGTCGGCCACCCGCACGGTGTAGCCGCTGATCACGCCCTGCTTCTCCAGCCGCTCGATCCGGCTCTGCACGGTGGTGCGCGACAGCCCCAGCCGGCGGGCGATCTGGGCGGTCGAGGCGCGCGCGTTCTCGCGCAGCAGGGCCAGCAGTTGCTGGTCGGCGGCGGACAGGGCGCTGGCGGCGGATGCGGGCATGGCGTTTCGGCGATCCGCCGAAATATCCTCATTGATTCGACGGATCATACCTGCCGAACGACGATACGGCCGGCCATAATCGGGCTCTTCCCGGCGAGTGCAGCCCGGCCCCGCAGCGCGGCCGGCGCCATTCGCTTGCCTCCCCCGACGACTCCAGGAGTGCCGCCATGTCCGTGACCGCCCCCCTCGCCCCGCTGCGCGCCCATGCCGGCGCCCGCCTGACTGACGGTCTGGACGACGCCAGCCTCGAACGCCTGGCCGCCGACCACCCGGACCTGGCCGCGGCGATCGCCGCCGCCGCACAGGAATACGCGCGCCTGGCCGGCGAGTTCGCCGAGTTGCTGGACCTGGACGAGGCCGAGCAGCTGCGCATCGTCCAGGCCGGCTACGTCAACTTCTACCCCGACGACGCGGTGCAGCCCTACGTCGCGCTGGCCGCGCGCGGGCCGTGGCTGGTCACCCTCAAGGGCGCGGTGCTGTACGACGCCGGCGGCTACGGGATGATCGGCTTCGGCCACTCCCCGGCGGCGGTGCTGGAAGTGATGGCGCGGCCGCAGGCGATGGCCAACATCATGACCCCCAGCCTGTCGCAGCTGCGCTTCGAGCGGGTCCTGCGCGGCGAGATCGGCCGCTCGCGCGGCGGCTGCCCGTTCGCGCGCTTCCAGTGCCTGAACTCGGGCTCGGAGGCGGTCGGCCTGGCCGCGCGCATCGTCGACGTCAACGCCAAGCTGATGACCGACCCGGGCGCGAAGTACGCCGGCCGCGCGATCAAGCGGCTGGTGGTCAAGGGCAGCTTCCACGGCCGCACCGACCGCCCGGGGCTGTATTCGGACTCCTCGCGCAGCACCTACCTCAAGCACCTGGCCAGCTACCGCGGCGAGGACTCGGTGATCGCCGTCGAGCCCTACGACGTGGACGCGCTGCGCCGCGCCTTCGCCGAGGCCGAGCGCCACGGCTGGTTCATCGAGGCGGTGTTCCTGGAGCCGGTGATGGGCGAAGGCGACCCCGGCCGCGCGCTGCCGCCGGCCTTCTACGCCGCCGCGCGCGAGCTGACCGCCGCGCACGGCGGCCTGCTGCTGGTCGACTCGATCCAGGCCGGCCTGCGCGCCCACGGCGTGCTGTCGGTGGTCGACTATCCCGGCTTCGAGGCGCTGCCGGCGCCGGACATGGAGACCTACTCCAAGGCGCTCAACGCCGCCCAGTACCCGCTGTCGGTGCTGGCCCTGTCCGAGCGCGCCGCGCAGACCTACCGCAAGGGCGTGTACGGCAACACCATGACCGCCAATCCGCGCGCGCTGGACGTGGCCTGCGCCACCCTGGCGCTGCTGGACGAGGGCGTGCGCGCCAACATTCGCCAGCGCGGCGCGCAGGCGCTGGCCAGGCTGGAGCGGCTCAAGGCCGAGCTGGGCGGGCTGATCACCGCCGTGCAGGGCACCGGCCTGCTGTTCTCCTGCGAGCTGGACCCGCGCTTCAAGTGCTACGGCGCCGGCTCCACCGAGGAATGGCTGCGCCGGCACGGCCTGAACGTGATCCACGGCGGCGCCAACTCGCTGCGCTTCACCCCGCACTTCCTGATCGACGAGGCCGAGCTGGATCTGCTGGTCGGCCTGGTCGGCCGCGCCCTGCGCGAGGGCCCGCGGCAGGCGCAGGCCGAGGCGGCCTGAGCGGCACGGCATGTGAGCCCGGCGCTTCTGCCCCCTCCCCTGTGCCGCGCACGGGCGAGGGGGCAAAACCACCCCTACTGCCCGCACCCCTTCAACTTCAGCGCCGCGGCGATGTCGCGCCAGTCGAACGCCGCCAGCGCCTGGTCGTCGTGCAGGGCGTACAGCACGCCCTGCGGGAAGCGCGCGTCGCCCTTCGGGTCGAGCCAGACGCCGTCGGTGTTGGCGGTCACCTTGCCGGCGAAGCTGCCCAGGTGCGCCAGCGTGCGCCGGTCGAACACGTGGAACAGGCTGCGGTCCTTGAACTGGTCGGTGCCGATCCAGTAGCCGCCGCCGTCAGCGCAGGCCAGCAGGGCGATGCCCTCGGCCTGCGCGCGGTACAGGCCGGCGCCGAGGTCGCGCCCGGCATAGCGGCCGTCGGAGAGGCGGTACTCGCGCAGGCGGGTGCCGGCAGGCACGTCCTCCTCGGCCAGCAGCAGGCGGTCGTTGGCCGGGTCGGCCCACAGCGACTCGGCGATGTGGATGGCGCCGGCTTCGCCGGTATCGCCGAAGGTCTGCACCAGCCGCGCCTGCCACGCGCCGTCGACCTGCTCCAGCCGGTAGCGGCGGAAGCGGTGGTCCAGCCGCGCCAGCGGCGGCACGGTCTTCTGCTCGGCGCCGTCCATGTAGTTGTCGCTGACGATCGCCTCGATGCCGCCGTCCTGCGCCCGCGCCCACAGCCCGTAGGGCTTGCTCAGGTCGCCCGCGCCGAACGCCAGCAGCGGGGTGAAGTCCGGCAGCGAGAACAGCTGCACGCGGTGGTTGTCGCGCTCGACCACCAGCGCCAGCGCCTGCTGCGGCGCCGGTCCGGGCAGTTCGACCACGGCGATGCCGTTGGGCCGCTTCAGCTGGCCCGGCCCGCTGCCCTTGCCCGCCACCGTGCGCAGGCGCGCACCGGTGTCGCCGTCGAACACCACCAGCTGGCCGGACTTCTTGGCGGTGACGATCACCCAGCGCTGGCCCTGCGCGGTGGTCCAGCTGGCCGGCGAGTCCAGGTTGTCCTGCGGCGCGGACGCGCTGACGAAGGCTTCGGCGACCACCGCGTGAGGCATCCCGGCGCCGGCCAGCAACGGTGCCGCGCCACCCTCGTCCGGTTCGCTCTCGGCGGCGGCGGGCGCCGCAGGACAACCTGGACTCGCCGGCCAGCTGGACCACCGCGCAG
>JASGEB010000082.1:0-4109 GCA_047606785.1 Pseudoxanthomonas sp. | reverse complement strand
TGAACTACCGCTCCGCGTTTTCCGGGCGTCTGGCCGGGCGAAGCCCGACAAGACAAGGCCCCCAGTCGCCCGGGGGCCGCTTGAATGCAGATGGCGGAGCGGACGGGACTCGAACCCGCGACCTCCGGCGTGACAGGCCAGCATTCTAACCAGCTGAACTACCGCTCCGCGCCTTGAACTGCGTGCCGCGGGTGCTTGATGGTGGGTGCTGAGGGTTTCGAACCCCCGACCCTCTCCTTGTAAGGGAGACGCTCTACCGCTGAGCTAAGCACCCGAGCGAGTCGGTTAGTTTACGGCGTCCTTGAGGCCTTTGCCAGCCTTGAAGGTGGGGTTCTTCGAGGCCGGGATCTCGATGTTCTCGCCGGTCTTCGGGTTGCGGCCGGTGCGGGCGGCGCGGCCGCGCACCTGGAAGGTGCCGAAGCCGACGATGGTGACCTGCTCGCCGCCCTTCAGGGCGGCAGTGATACTGGCGACGACGGCATCGACGGCGCGGCTCGCATCGGCCTTGCTCAGGTCGGCGGCGCCGGCGACGGCATCGACCAATTCGGATTTGTTCATTCAGATACTCCCTGTGCGGCAAATTGACCGCTGGAATGAGAGACCGGCCCGGGGCGAAGCCACGTCGGGCCGGCTGGAGGAACCCCGTACTGCCATGCACGGCACACCGGGGCGGCGCCTTTATACCAGCGCCGCCCGCGCCACCGCAAGGAAAATCCCTGATTTCACGCGGTTTCCAGCGGATTCGCGCATGGCGGCCGCGGCCGCTCAGTGCTTGACATCGCGCGCCGGCGCTGGCTGCTTGGCCGTCGCCAGGTCGAGCTTGTCGCCGTCGCCGCCCGCCCCCGCCGGCGCCAGCGGACGCTCCAGCGCCAGGTCGAGCACCTCGTCGATCCACTTCACCGGCACGATCTTCATGCCGCGGGTGACGTTGTCCGGGATGTCGGCCAGGTCCTTGCGGTTCTCCTCCGGGATGATCACCGTGGTGATGCCACCGCGCATGGCCGCCAGCAGCTTCTCCTTCAGCCCGCCGATCGCCGACACCCGCCCGCGCAGGGTGATCTCGCCGGTCATCGCCACTTCCTTGCGGACCGGATTGCGGGTCAGCGTGGATACCAGCGCGGTGACCATGGCGATGCCGGCGCTGGGACCGTCCTTGGGAGTGGCGCCGTCGGGCACGTGCAGATGCACGTCGTGCTTCTGCAGGAAGTCGACGTCGATGCCGAGGGCGGCGGCGCGCGCGCGCACCACCGACAGCGCCGCCGAGGCCGATTCCTTCATCACGTCGCCCAGCTGGCCGGTCAGGGTGATGCCGCCCTTGCCGGGCACCAGCGCGACCTCGATCTGCAGCAGGTCGCCGCCGACCTCGGTCCAGGCCAGGCCGGTGACCAGGCCGATCTCGTTCTGCTCCTCGGCACGGCCGAAGTCGAAGCGGCGCACGCCCTGGTACTTCTCCAGGTTCTTCGCGTTGACGCTCACGCGCGGGCCCTTGCGCTTCTTCCTGGTCTCCCTGAGCGGGCCGGCCAGGGCGATTTCGCGCACCACCTTGCGGCAGATGCGGGCGATCTCGCGCTCCAGGTTGCGCACGCCGGATTCGCGCGTGTAGTAGCGCACGATGTCGCGCACCGCGCTCTCCTCGATCGCCAGCTCCTCGGGCTTGAGGCCGTTGGCCTTGAGCTGTTTGGGGATCAGGTAGCGCACGGCGATGTTGAGCTTCTCGTCCTCGGTGTAGCCGGGGATGCGGATCACCTCCATGCGGTCCAGCAGCGGGCCGGGGATGTTGAGCGAGTTGGAGGTGGCAATGAACATCACCTCCGACAGGTCCAGGTCCACCTCCAGGTAGTGGTCGTTGAAGGCGTGGTTCTGCTCGGGATCGAGCACCTCCAGCAGCGCCGAGGACGGGTCGCCGCGGAAGTCCATCGACATCTTGTCGATCTCGTCGAGCACGAACAGCGGGTTGCGGGTGGCGGCCTTGTTGAGGTTCTGCACGATCCGGCCCGGCATCGAACCGACGTAGGTGCGGCGGTGGCCGCGGATCTCGGCCTCGTCGCGCACCCCGCCCAGGGCCATGCGCACGAACTTGCGGTTGGTGGCCTTGGCGATGGACTGCCCCAGCGAGGTCTTGCCCACGCCCGGCGGGCCGACCAGGCACAGGATCGGCGCCTTCATCTGCTTGACCCGCGACTGCACGGCCAGGTATTCGAGGATGCGCTCCTTGACCTTCTCCAGGCCGTAGTGGTCGGCGTCCAGGGTGTCCTGGGCGAGCTTGAGGTCGCGGCGCACCTTGGTGCGCTTCTTCCACGGCACGCCCAGCAGCCAGTCCAGGTAGTTGCGCACCACCGCCGCCTCGGCCGACATCGGCGACATCTGCTTGAGCTTGTTGAGCTCGGCCTTGGCCTTGGTCTCCACCGCCTTGGGCATGCCGGCCTCGGCGACCTTGCGCGCCAGGTCTT
Source organism: Pseudoxanthomonas sp. (assembly GCA_047606785.1). Lineage (GTDB taxonomy): Bacteria > Pseudomonadota > Gammaproteobacteria > Xanthomonadales > Xanthomonadaceae > Pseudoxanthomonas_A. The sequence continues at coordinate 1,659 of JASGEB010000082.1, read as the reverse complement.
CCAGTTCGTTGGGCGCCTCGTCCAGCTCTCCCAGCTCCTTCTGGATGGCCTTCATCTGCTCGTTGAGGTAGTACTCGCGCTGGCTCTTCTCCATCTGCGACTTGACCCGGCCGCGGATGCGCTTCTCCAGCTGCTGCACGTCGATCTCGCCGTCGACGAAGCCGACCAGCAGCTCCAGCCGCTTGCCCACCCCGATGGTCTCCAGCAGCCGCTGCTTGTCGGCCAGGCGCACGCCCAGGTGGGCGGCGATGGTGTCGGCCAGGCGGCTGGGCTCGTCGATGCCGGCCAGGGTCTGCAGCAGCTCCGGCGGCAGCTTGCGGTTGGTCTTGACGTACTGCTCGAACAGCGACATCAGCGAGCGCGCCACCGCCTCGATCTCGCGCGGATCACCGCCCTCGTCGGACTCGATCTCCACGCCGACGCAGTGCAGCGAGCCGTCACGCTCGGCGACCTCGGACACGCGCATGCGCGCGACGCCCTCGACCAGCACCTTGATGGTGCCGTCGGGCAGCTTGAGCAGCTGCAGCACCTGCGCCAGGGTGCCGATCTCGTACAGGTCGGCCGCGGCCGGGTCGTCGGTCTCGGCCGACTTCTGCGCCAGCAGCACGATGCGCTTGTCGTCGGCCATGGCCTGTTCGAGCGCGCGCATGGACTTGTCGCGGCCGACGAACAGCGGGATGACCATGTGCGGGAAGACCACCACGTCGCGCAGGGGCAGGACGGGCAGCTCCAGGGAGGGGGCGATGTTGCGGGCCATGGGGGCTCCTGGAAAGGAGCGGGCCAGGCCCGCCCCGTGGATTTTCGGACCGTCTCAAACGGCAATGGCCCCGTTATGGGGCCATTGCCGGGTCGATGCAAGCAGCGTCTGGAAACGCCTTTGGCATCAATGGGTTGGCCCTATCACTCGGCCGAGGCGACCTTGGCCTGAGGAGGCGGGTTCTGGTAGATGAGGTAGGGCTCGGACTTGTGCTCGATCACCGACTCGTCGACCACCACCTTGCCCACGTTCTCCAGCGACGGCAGGTCGTACATGGTGTCCAGCAGCACCGATTCGACGATGGTGCGCAGGCCGCGCGCGCCAGTCTTGCGCTTGAGCGCCTTGCGCGCGATCGCCGCCAGCGCGTCGGGGCGGAACTCCAATTCCACGCCTTCCATGTCGAACAGCCTGCGGAACTGCTTGGTGATGGCGTTCTTGGGCTCGGTGAGGATCTTCACCAGCGCCACCTCGTCCAGTTCCTCCAGAGTGGCGACCACCGGCAGGCGGCCGACGAACTCGGGGATCAGGCCGAAGCGGATCAGGTCCTCCGGCTCGACCTCGGACAGGACCTTGCCGACGTCGGCCTTCTTCTCCGAACTCTTGACCTTGGCGCCGAAGCCGATGCCCGAGGCGTCGGTGGAGCGCTGCTGGATGATCTTGTCCAGCCCGGCGAAGGCGCCGCCGCAGATGAACAGGATGTTCTTGGTGTCCACCTGCAGGAATTCCTGCTGCGGGTGCTTGCGCCCGCCCTGCGGCGGCACGCTGGCCACGGTGCCCTCGATCAGCTTCAGCAGCGCCTGCTGCACGCCCTCGCCGGACACGTCGCGGGTGATCGACGGGTTCTCGCTCTTGCGCGAGATCTTGTCGATCTCGTCGATGTAGACGATGCCCTGCTGCGCCTT
>JASGEB010000081.1:0-6043 GCA_047606785.1 Pseudoxanthomonas sp. | reverse complement strand
GACTCGCCGCCGCAGGCCATCCCTGGCCTGCTTTCCGCATCCCCACCGGGGGCTGCGCATCGGCGCGTCATTGCCGCTGCTTGCGGCCGAAGCGGCAAAGCCATCAACCCGCGATAGCCGTGTCCTGTCGCCGGGGGCCGCGTCAAGTGCGCCATGGATGGCGCACGCCCGAGTCAGGGCAGGATGCCCTGCCGAGGGAAAGCGGCCGCCGGCGGCAGGGCACGGCGTCCCGCCGAAGCCAGCGCCCGTTTATTCGCCCCCCGCATCGGCCAGGCCCAGCTGGTCGAGCACGAAGGCATAGGCCTCGGCGCGCTCGCGGTAGCGCTGGAAACGGCCGGACTTGCCGCCGTGGCCGGCCTCCATGTTGATCCGGAACAGGATCGGCCGCGCGCCGCTGTCCAGGTCGCGCAGCCTGGCCACCCACTTGGCCGGCTCCCAGTACTGCACCTGCGAGTCCCACAGGCCGGTGCCGACGAACAGCGCCGGGTAGGCCTGCGGCCTGACGTTGTCGTAGGGCGAGTACGACAGCATGTAGTCGTAGTACTTGCGCTGCTCCGGGTTGCCCCACTCGTCGTACTCGTTGGTGGTCAGCGGGATGGTGGGATCGAGCATGGTCGTCACCACATCCACGAACGGCACCTGCGCCACGATCACCCGGTAGTCCTGCGGGGCCAGGTTGGCCACCGCGCCCATCAGCAGGCCGCCGGCACTGCCGCCCATCGCGGCGACGCGGCCGGGCGCGGCCCAGCCCTGCTTCACCAGCGCCTCGGTGACGTCGACGAAGTCGGTGAAGCTGTGCTTCTTGTTGAGCAGCTTGCCGTCCTCGTACCACTGCCGGCCCAGCTCCTCGCCGCCGCGGACGTGGGCGATGGCGTAGACCACGCCGCGGTCGAGCAGGCTGACGGTGGTGGCGCTGAACACCGGATCGCTGGAAATGCCGTAGCTGCCGTAGGCGTACTGGAACAGCGCGCCGCTGCCGTCCTTCCTGAATCCCTTGCGGTAGACCAGCGAGACCGGCACTTTCGTGCCGTCGCGCGCGCTCACCCATTCGCGCTCGGTGACGTAGTCGGCCGGGTCGTAGCCGGGCACCGGCTGGCGCTTGAGCAGGCGCCGCTCGCCGCTGGCGACATTGATCTCGTAGGTGGTGTCCGGCGTGGTCAGCGAGGTATAGCCGTAGCGCAGCCACGGCGTGTCGGCCTCGGGGGTGGCGTCCAGTTCCATCGAGCAGGCCGCCTCGTCGGCCTGCACGAAACTCTGGCCGCCGTCGTCCTTGAGCAGGCGGATGCGCTGCAGGCCGCCGGAACGCTCGCCGATGGCGGTGAAGCCGTCGAACAGCTCGAAGTCCTCGACGAACACCGCCGGATCGTAGGCGATCCACGCCTGCCATTGCCTGCGCGAGGTCGCGCCGTCGGCGGCGGTGACCAGCTTGAAGTTCCTGGCGCCGTCGGCGTTGGTGCGGATCACCCAGCGCCCGCCGTAGTGGTCGGCGTCGTACTCCAGGTCGCGCTCGCGCGCGGCCAGCACGGCGAACGTGCGCGGGTCGTGCGCCGGCGCATAGCGCAGTTCCGAGGACACCGTGCTGTCCAGGCCGATGGTGATGTACTTGTCGTCGCGGGTGCGGCCGATGCCCAGGTAGAAGCTGTCGTCGTGCTCCTCGTACACCAGCGCGTCGTCCGCCGCCGGCGTGCCCAACACGTGCTTCTTCACCCGCACGGTGAGCAGGGTTTCCGGGTCGTTCTCGACGTAGAACAAGGTGCGGTTGTCGTCGGCCCAGACCACGTTGGGGGAGACGCCGTGGATGTTGTCGGCCAGCACCTGACCGCTGTCGAGGTCCTTGAAGCGGATGACGTACTGGCGCCGGCCGACCTCGTCCTCGGCCCAGGCCAGCAGGCGGTTGTCCTGGCTGACCTGGGCGTCGCCGACGCTGAAGTAGCCCTTGCCCCGGGCCAGTGCGTTGACGTCCAGCAGCACCTGCTCGCCGGCGAAATCGCCGGCCTCGTTGGCGCGCTGGATCGACAGCGCGTCCACGCTGGGGCCGTCCTGGCGGCGCGCGTGGATGGGATAGTCCTGGCCGCGCACATAGCGCGCGTAGTACCACCAGCCGCGCTCGCGCTCGGGCACGCTGGCGTCGTCCTGCTTGATGCGCCCGACCATCTCGGCGTAGAGCCGGTCCTGCAGCGGCTTGAGCGGGGCCATCAGCGCATCGGCGTAGGCATTCTCGGCCTGCAGGTAGGCCAGCACCGCCGGGTCCTTGCGCCGGTCGTCGCGCAGCCAGTAGTAGTCGTCCTCGCGCTGCGCGCCGAACGGGGCCTTGACCACGTGCGGCTTCTTCGCCGCGTCCGGCGCGGCGAGGGACTGGGCGGCGGAAGAACTGGCGGCAAGCGTCATCACGGTGGCGATCAGCGGTGAAAGGGCGGAATGCATGCGGTGCAGTATGCCGGCATGCGCGCGCCGTCGGGCCTATCATCGTGCGATGAACGCCCAACCCCTGCCCGATCCATCCGTTCCGCTGCTCCCCTACAGTCGCCGCGGCCAGGCCATCGCCCCCTTCCACGCCATGCAGGTCGGCGCGCGCGCCGCCGCGCTCGAACGCGCCGGCCACGACGTGATCCACATGGAAGTCGGCGAACCGGATTTCTCCACCGCCGCGCCGATCGTCGAGGCCGGGCGCGCCGCGCTGGCCGCCGGCCGCACCGGCTACACCGGCGCGCGCGGCCTGCCGCAGCTGCGCGAGGCCCTGTCGCGCTTCTACCGCTCACGCTACCGGCTGGACGTCGATCCCGAGCGCATCCTGATCACCCCCGGCGGCTCGGGCGCGCTGCTGCTGGCCAGCGCGCTGCTGGTCGATCCGGGCCAGCGCTGGCTGATGGCCGACCCGGCCTATCCCTGCAACCGCCAGTTCCTGCGGGTGCTGGGCGGCGAGGCGCAGCTGGTGCCCACCGGCGCGGACAGCGCCTACCAGCTCACCCCCGCGCACGTGGCCCGCCACTGGAGCGCCGACACCGTCGCCGCCCTGGTCGCCTCGCCGGCCAACCCCACCGGCACCCTGCTTTCGCGCGCCGAGCTGGCCGCATTGGCCGCGGCGGTGAAGGCACGCGGCGGCCGGCTGGTGGTCGACGAGATCTACCACGGCCTGACCTACGGCGTGGACGCGGCAAGCGTGCTGGAAGTCGACCCGGACGCGTTCGTGCTCAACAGCTTCTCCAAGTACTTCGGCATGACCGGCTGGCGGCTGGGCTGGCTGGTGGCGCCGGCCGACGCGGTGCCGGCGCTGGAGCGGCTGGCGCAGAACCTGTACATCGCCCCGTCGACCATCGCCCAGCACGCCGCCCTGGCCTGCTTCGAGCCGTCGACCCTGGCGATCCTGGAAGCGCGCCGCGACGAGTTCCGGCAGCGCCGCGACTGGCTGCTGCCGGCCCTGCGCGAACTGGGCTTCGGCATCCCCATCGAGCCGCAGGGCGCGTTCTACCTGTACGCCGACATCGGCCGCTTCGGCGACGACGCGCAGACGTTCTGCGCGCACCTGCTGGAGAGCGTGCACGTGGCCTGCACCCCCGGCATCGACTTCGGCGAGCACCTGGCCCAGCGCCACGTGCGCTTCTCCTACACCGCCAGCCTGCCGCGCCTGCAGGAAGCGGTGGCGCGGATCGCGCGCGCGCTGGGGACGCCGAAAAACGCATCCCCGTAGGATGCGCACCGCAGGGGCGCGATGAGGCTTCCGTGCGAAAGCCCGATCGCGCCCCTGCGGTGCGCTCCTACGAAAGGCCGCCATTACGGCCGGTTCAACCGCTCCCACAAAAACGAATACGCCAGCGCGCTCATGTGCGCCGACTGGGCATTGTCGGCCGCGCCACCGTGGCCGCCTTCGACGTTCTCGTAATACAGCACGTCCTTGCCGGCATCGAGCATCTTGGCCGCCATCTTGCGGGCGTGGGCGGGATGCACGCGGTCGTCGCGGGTGGAGGTGAGGAACAGGGTCGGCGGATAGGTCCTGTCCGGGTCGAACAGGTGGTAGGGCGAGAACGTGCGGATGAAGTTCCAGTCGTCGGTATCGGGGTTGCCGTACTCGGCCATCCACGAGGCGCCGGCCAGCAGGTGGCTGTAGCGCTTCATGTCCAGCAGCGGCACCTGGATGACCACCGCGCCGAACAGCTGCGGGTACTGCACCAGCATGTTGCCGGCCATCAGCCCGCCGTTGCTGCCGCCCATCACGCCCAGGTGCGCCGGCGAGGTGACCTTGTGGTCGATCAGGTCCTGCGCCACCGCGGCCATGTCCTCGTAGGCCTTGTGGCGGTCGGCCTTGAGCGCGGCCTGGTGCCAGCGCGGGCCGTACTCGCCGCCGCCGCGGATGTTGGCGACCACGTAGACGCCGCCCTTCTCGAGCCAGCCCTTGCCGATGCCGCCGGAATAGGCCGGGGTCAGCGATAGCTCGAAGCCGCCATAGCCGTACAGTAGGGTCGGCGCGGTGCCGTCGTAGGCCAGGTCCCTGGGCCGCACCAGGAAATACGGCACCCTGGTGCCGTCCTTGGAAGTGGTGAAATGCTGCTCGACCACGTCGCGGCCGGCGTCGAAGAACGCCGGCATCGCCTTGAGCGCCTGCGGCGCGGCCGTCGGCGCGGAGGCGTCGGCCAGCAACAGCGTGGTCGGCACCAGGTAGCTGGTGGTGGTCACCCACAGCAGGTCGCTTTCGTCCTTGTCCACCGCGGCGACGCTGGTGGTGCCGATTGCGCCGGCGCCGACCGCGAGCGGCTGCGACGTCCAGCCGCCGGCGCCGTGGGTCAGCACCGTCAGGCGGTTCTTGACGTCGTCCATGACGTTGAGCACGACGTGGTGGCGGGTGAAGGCGATGTCGGCCAGCGAGGTGCCGGCGGTCGGCTCGAACAGCACCTCGAACGCGCGCTTGCCGGCCATGAAGTCGTCGAAGCCGGTCACGATCAGCGAACCGGCGCTGTAGGTATGCCCGCCCACCGTCCACGGATCGCGCAGCTCCAGCAGCAGCCACTGCCGCCAGGGGATCTTCTGCGCCGAGTTGGGCACCTCGATCCTGACCGGCTTGCCGTCCTTGCCGCGCAAATACAGCTCGTTGTCGTAGAAGGCCAGCGTGCGGCCGATGAAGTCGCGCTCGTAGCCGGGGGTGTCGTCACGGCTGGCGCCGATGTACATGTCCGTGTCCAGGCCCGCGTACACCTCCGTGGCCTGCTCCAGCGGCGTGCCGCGCCGCCACTGCTTGGCGATGCGCGGGTAGCCGGAGGTGGTCAGGCTGCCGGGGCCGAAGTCGGTGTAGACGTAGACGCTGTCGCGGTCGATCCAGCCCATGCCGCCCTTGGCCGCCGGGCGCTGGAAGCCGTCCTCGACGAACTGCCGCGTGCCCAGGTCGAACTCGCGGGTGACGTCGGCGTCCGAGCCGCCGTGCGAGAGCGCGATCAGGCAGCGGCTGTAGTCCGGGCGCAGGCAGTCGGCGCCGTGCCAGACCCACTTGCGGTCGCCCTCCAGGCCCTCGGCCTGGTTGAGCGCGTCCAGGTCGAGCACGGTCTCCCACTTGGGCTGCGGCTTGCGGTATTCGGCCAGGGTGGTGCGGCGCCAGACCCCGCGCTCGTGGTCCCTGTTCTTCCAGAAGTTGTAGTAGTAGTCGCCGATCTTCTCGACGAAGGGGATCTTGGCGTCCGAGTCGAGGATGCTGCGGATCTGGCCTTCCAGCTGCTTGAACTGCGGCGTGGCAGCGATCTGCGCCTCGCTGCGCGCGTTCTGTTCGTGCACCCAGGCCAGCGGTCTGGCGCCTTCGACCTCTTCCATCCAGGCATAGGGGTCGTTGTCGGTCACGGCGGGCTCCTGGGCAGCGGCGCCGGCGCAGGCCAGGACGGCCAGGCAGGCGAAGGCGGATCGGTTCATGGGGTCCCATGCGGGGCGGGAAACCGCGCCACGCTAGCACGCGCCTATCGGCACTCCCGCCTGCCGGAGGTCATGCCGCCCGGCGCACGCCGGTGCCCGCGCGCGGCCGCCGGCCCCGGCCTGCCACCCACCGCGCCTGCCGCGGCGGCAGCCG
>JASGEB010000080.1:0-3225 GCA_047606785.1 Pseudoxanthomonas sp. | reverse complement strand
CGCGCCGCCGCCGGCGCTGCTGCAGCCGGCGCTGCTGCCCGACCCCGAGCCGCCGCAGCCGCTGTCGACCGCGCCGGCGTCCCTGCCGGCCCGTTCATCGCGGGTGCTGGTGGTCGAGGACAACCCGGTCAACCTGGCGGTGGCGCAGCGCATGCTGGCCTCGCTGGGCCTGCACAGCGACCACGCCGAGAACGGCGCCATCGCCCTGGACATGATGTCGCGCACCCGCTACCCGCTGGTGCTGATGGACTGCCAGATGCCGCTGCTGGACGGCTACACCGCCACCCGCCGCTGGCGCGCGCGCGAGGCCGAGGGCGAGGAGCACCTGCCGATCGTGGCGATGACCGCCAACGCCATGGCCGGCGACCGCCAGCGCTGCCTGGACGCCGGCATGGACGACTACCTGTCCAAGCCGATCTCGCGCGAGGGCCTGAAGGCGGTGCTGGGCCGGTGGATGACCCTGCCCGCTCCCGCCGCGCCGACCCCGGCCGATCCGGCATCCCCGGCTGCTCCACCGCAACCGGCGGCCACACTCGCTGCCGCGCCGGCGGTGGAGTCCCCCGCCTCGGCGACCGCGGCCCATCCCGCAACGACCGCCTCGGCGCACGGCCCGGCACTGGACATGGCGGTCCTGGACGAGTTGCGCGAGGTCACCGGCGGCGAGTTGCGCGGGATCGTCGGCCTGTTCCTGGAGGACGCACCGAAGCTGATCGCCGAGCTGGAAACGGCCTCGGCGATCCCGGACCAGGACGCCATGGCCCGCGCCGCGCATTCGCTCAAGTCCTCCAGCGCCAACCTCGGCGCGATGTCGCTGTCGGCGGCCGCGCGCCGGATCGAGTTGGGGGCCCGCCAGCACGCGCTGGAGCGGCCGGCGGTGGCCGCGGCGCTGGTGATCGCCGAGTTCGCGCGCGTACGCGTGGCCCTGCAGGGCTACCTGGCCGGGCTCGAACCGGCCTGAGCCGCTTGTTCCCACATGGCAGGACGCGGCTCAGTCGTCCAGCTGGGTGAGCAGGTAGTTGGGCTCGCCGATGCGCTCGATCAGATCCAGCTGGGTCTCCAGCCAGTCCACGTGCTCCTCCTCGGCCTCGAGGATGTCGCCGAGCAGGTCGCGGCTGACGTAGTCGCCCACGCTCTCGCAGTACGCCACCGCCTCGCGCAGCAGCGGCAGGCCGGCCATCTCCAGGGCCAGATCGCAGGCCAGGGTCTCGCGCGGGTTTTCGCCCACGCGCAGCTTGCCCAGCGCCTGGAAGTTGGGCAGGCCCTCGAGGAACAGGATGCGGTCGGCCAGCCTGTCGGCCCGCTTCATCGCGCGGATCGACTCCTTGTAGTCGTGCTCGGCCAGTTCCTCCAGCCCCCAGTTCTTGAGCATCTTGCAATGCAGGAAGTACTGGTTGATCGCGGTCAGCTCGTTGTAGAGCACGCGGTTGAGGAATCCGTTGACCTGGGCGTCGCCCTTCATCGCGGCACCTGTGCGCTTGGTGGGAAGCGCGCAGGATAGCCAGGCGCCGGCGCTGGCGCCGAAACGCGAATCGTGAGCGGTTGCGGGGGAAGGAGAAGGACGCGCGACGCCAATCAGGCGGCGGCGGCCAGGCCGGTGTGCAGCATCGGCAGCGGCAGGCGGCGGCGGTGCTGGTCGAGCAGTTCGGCGGCCAGCTGCAGGCACGAGCCGCACTGCGTGCCGCAGCCGGTGCGCATGGTCAGTTCGGCCACGCTGCGGCAGCCGTGGTCGGCCGCTTCGCGGATGTGATGCTCGGTGACCCCGTTGCAGACGCAGACGTACATGGCTCGGTTCCAGCGGGCCGGACAGCCCGGCAGGCATTCAAGCGTCGATGCGAATGATTGTCAACAAGTTTGCGCCGGCGGCCGCCATCATCGGCCGCGGACGCCACCCCCTCGCCCCAGAAAAACCAGCTGGATCAATCGTTTGCGTTGCCGGAACACTCGCCGGCCCGGTATGACCCGCGTTCGCCGCCGCGCCGCCGCGCGCGTGCGCGATGGCCGCCTTCGGCCAGCCGCGGGTCGCGCCCGGACGGCGGCACGGCCTGCTGGCCGGCCACGCCCCGGGCCAGCGGCGCCAGATGGCCGAGCGCGCGCGCGTATACCCCGCGCTTGAAGGTCACCACGTGCTCCATCGGGTACCAGAAGTCGACCCAGCGCCACAGGTCGAACTCCGGGCTCTCGGTCAGGTCCAGGCGCAGGTGGCGCTCCTCGCCCATCAACTGCAGCAGGAACCAGACCTGCTTCTGGCCGATACAGATCTGGCGCTCGTTGTGGCGGATGGCCCGCGGCGGCAGGCGGTAGCGCAGCCAGCCGGGGGTGGCGCCGAGCACGCTGACGTGCTCGGGCAGCAGCCCGGTCTCCTCGCGCAGTTCGCGGTACATGGCCTCCAGCGGGGTCTCGTCGGAGTTCATCCCTCCCTGCGGGAACTGCCAGCCGTCGCGGCGCACGCGTCGGGCCCAGAACACACGGCCGTCCCGCCGCATCAGCACGATACCCACGTTGGGCCGGTAGCCGTCCGGATCAATCATGATGCGGACTCCAGAAAATCACTGGAACCGAATGTGCCACGCCCGCCGCGGAGGCTCAACCCCGCGGCGGCGGCAAGATCGCCGCATCCCTCATCGCCGCGCCTGCTCCACCCCGGCCAGCGACGGCGGCGTGTCCGCCCAGCCGCCGGCCAGGGCGGCGTACAGATCCACCATCGCCTGCGCGCTGCGCGTGGAGGCCTGCACCGCCGCATCCTGCGCGCCGAGGTGGGTGCGTTCGGCGTCGAGCAGGTCCAGGGTGTCGATGGCGCCGTGGTCGAACTGCAGGCGCGCGGCCTGCGCGGCGCGCTCGCTGGCCTCGGCGGCGGCCTGCAGGTGCGCCGCCTCGATGCGGGTGCGCGCCTGCACGACCAGCGCGTCCTCGGTCGCCTGCAAGGCCTGCAGCACCGCCTGGTCGTACTCGGCCAGAGCGGTGGCGGCACCGGCATCGGCCGCGGCGATGCGCGCGCGCACGCGGCCGATGTCGAGGAAGCCGCCGCCCACCTGCGCCGACAGCAGCCGGGTCTCGCTGTCGCGGCCGAACAGCGCCGCCGCGTCCAGCGCCTCGGTGCCGAACAGCGCGCCGAGGGTGATGCGCGGGAACAGGTCGGCGGTGGCCACGCCGATGCGCGCGGTCGCGGCCGCCAGCCGGCGTTCGGCGGCGGTCACGTCCGGGCGCCGGCGCAGCAGGTCGGCCGGG
>JASGEB010000079.1:0-15795 GCA_047606785.1 Pseudoxanthomonas sp. | reverse complement strand
TCGGTATCCACTTCGGCGTGGTAGTTCCCAACTTGGGCTGTAGTGACCGCAAGCGCTCCTGGGGCAAGTTCAGCGAAGTCCCACTTCAGATCGAAATCCATGGTCCCGCCTTGGTCTGGCAGGAGCAAAAAGGAGAAGAAGCTTCCGCCAAAGCCGCCATCCGTGCCGCGAAGATCGTAGGAGGGCCCGCGTTTCCGGGGAGCCATCGAAGGACGCACTCTTGCCTGATAGTGCAACTGGATCGCGCCGACGGAATCTCGTGTGGGTACGAAAATCTGCATTTCGACAGGGCTGCCTGCAGGGGCGGGAACATTCGTCAATTCCAGCTTGAGCGGTCCGGCAGTGTCGTTTGCTGAAACTGCATCTGGCTGATAGTCCTCTCCAGGCGTGAAGGCGATGCGACGCGGCACCATCAGAAAGGGCTTGCCGGCCACGGCACCGAAACCCTCAAGTACCTGCTCTACCTGCACTGTCTCAATCTCACCGTGTTCCGCCTTTGGGCTCAGTGTTACCAGGATCTGCCTTTGCGCAGCGAGTGCCGATCCGGTGGCCAGCACAAAAAGGCTGAAAATCGCCAATACTCGTGTCGATTTCCTTCTCCGCGCCATCCTGCGGAAGGAGTGCAACGTCTGTGCCGCCTCTTTGCTGGTCGGAGGCGAGATGCCGAGAGGCGTGGCGCCGGAGCGCGGGGTGGCGGATCGCATGGGCTAGTCCGTGCTGGTAAGGGGGAGGACGGCGAGTAACCGTTCGATGGCGCCGTAGGTGAGGTAGCCCCGGATTGCCGATGCCGCGCTCCTGGTGTTTATTAAACAATTTGTTTATATGAAAAAATAATTTTAATGTCAATGGCGCAAAAGCTATCCTGTGGCCAGGATTCGCAACGACGCGGCGGCGCCTCGACGCTCGCCGGCATTGCCGGCAAGATGGCCGCTGCGCATTCGGTGGGACTCCTCGGGACGGGATGATTCAATGGCAACAGCGAAGAAGAAGAGTGCCGGCACCGCTGGCAAGAAGCGGCGGGCCACCGGCGTCGAGGGCGTGGGCGCCGGCGTGGAGGTACGCGACCTGTTCGAGCTGCTGAAGCCGGTGGTGAACCTGCTCGGCGGGATGATCGGCGACAACATCGAGGTGGTGCTGCACGACCTCAGCGCACCCAGCTCGTCGGTGCGGGCGATCGCCAACGGCCATGTCTCCGGTCGCAGCGTCGGCGATCCGATTCTCAGCGGGCCGCGCGAGGACGCCGGTTTCGGCGAACTCTACCGCGACGTCGAGGGCACCGGCCGGATCAGCTGGTCGATCGTCGGCGAATACCCGACGACCAACGCCGCCGGCCGGCGCCTGCGCTCGGCCACGCTGCTGTTCCGCGACGGCGACGGGGTGCCGGTGGCAGCGCTGTGCCTCAACGCCGACATGACCGTGTTCGAGATGGCGTACGGCTGGCTGGAGCAGATGCTGCACCGGAAGGCGCTGCCGACCCGCGACGAGGCGCCGGCCGGCGAGGTCGGGCTGGAGGCGATGATGCAGGAGATCATCGACGACGCGGTCAAGCGCTTCATGAAGCCGCCGGCGTTGATGAACAAGGAAGAGAAGATGTATGCGGTGGAAGCGATGATGCAGCGCGGCCTGTTCCTGATCCGCAACAGCGTCGAGCAGGTGGCGGCGGCGCTCGGGGTCAGCCGCTTCACCATCTACAACTACATCGAGCAGATCAAGCGTCGCAGGCAGCCGGAGCAGATGGTGGCTGCGGCCGTATCCAAGCGCGCCGGTGCGCAGGGAAAATGAGTACCAGGCCGGTGCCGCCAGGGTCGCTGCATCCGGTCCCGCCGGGCGCTGGCTCGATCCGGCAACGTGGCGGTGGCTGCGTGCGCACCGGCGGTGCGCCTCACTCCGGGTCGTAGTCCAGGTTCGAGGCCAGCCAGCGTTCGGCCTGCGCCAGCGCCACGCCCTTGCGGCGGGCGTAGTCGGCGACCTGTTCCTTGGACAGGCGGCCGACCACGAAGTACTGGCTGCCAGGATGGCTGAAGTAGTAGCCGGACACCGCCGCGGTGGGCAGCATGGCGAAGCTCTCGGTCAGGCTCATGCCGGCGTTGTTCTCCGCGTCGAGCAGCCTGAAGATCGTCGCCTTCTCGCTGTGCTCGGGGCAGGCCGGGTAGCCGGGGGCGGGGCGGATGCCACGGTAGCGTTCGGCGATCAGCGCCTCGTTGTCGAGGACCTCATCGGTCGCGTAGCCCCAGAACTCGGTGCGCACGCGCTGGTGCAGGCGCTCGGCCAGCGCCTCGGCCAGGCGGTCGGCCAGGGCCTTGAGCAGGATCGCGTTGTAGTCGTCGTGGCTGGCCTCGAAGCGGGCCACATGTGCATCGATGCCGAGGCCGGCGGTGACCGCGAAGGCGCCGATCCAGTCCTGCTTGCCGGAATCCTTCGGTGCGATGAAGTCGGCCAGGCAGAAGTCCGGCCGGTCGGCGGGCTTGTCGACTTGCTGGCGGAGGAAATGCAGGAGGAGCCGGGACCCGGGACTCGGGACTCGGGACCCGGGAGAAGCAGGAGCGCAGGCAGGTGTGACTTCGGGCTTTTCCGGGTCCCGAGTCCCGGGTCCCGGGTCCCGAACCACAACCTCCACATCATCGCCGACGCTGTTCGCCGACCACAGCCCGAATACCGCCTTGGCGGTCAGCCATTTCTCGCGCACGATCCGCTCCAGCATCGCCCGCGCGTCGCGGTACAGCTCACTGGCCTGGGTGCCGACGATCTCGTCGTCGAGGATCGCCGGGAACTTGCCGGCCAGTTCCCAGGCGCTGAAGAACGGCGTCCAGTCGATGCAGTCGACCAGTTCGGCCAGCGGGTAGTCGTCGAACACGTGCAGGCCCGGCCGCTTCGGCGCGGGCGGGGTGTAGTCGGCCCAGCCGCCGTCGAACTTCTGCGCGCGCGCCTTCTCCAGCGACACCAGCCGCTTGGCGTCGCCGCGGTTGCGGTGGCGCGCGCGGATCTCGGCGTAGTCGGCGTCGTTGGCGGCGACGAAGGCCGCGCGCAGGTCCTTGGAGATCAGCGACTGCGCCACCCCGACCGCGCGCGAGGCGTCCTTCACCCACACCGTCGGCGCGGCGTAGTGCGGGTCGATCTTCAGCGCGGTGTGCGCGCGCGAGGTGGTCGCGCCGCCGATCAGCAGCGGGATGTCGAAGTTCTGCCGCTGCATCTCGCGGGCGACGTGGCCCATCTCCTCCAGCGACGGGGTGATCAGCCCGGACAGGCCGATCAGGTCGGCGCCGACCTCGCGCGCCTTGTCCAGGATCACTTGCGCCGGCACCATCACGCCCAGGTCGACGACCTCGAAGTTGTTGCAGGCCAGGACCACGCCGACGATGTTCTTGCCGATGTCGTGCACGTCGCCCTTGACCGTGGCCATGACGATGCGGCCGTTGGACTTGCCCGCGTCGCCGGTCCTGGCCTTCTCGGCCTCGATGAACGGCAGCAGCCAGGCCACCGCCTTCTTCATCACCCGCGCCGACTTGACCACCTGCGGCAGGAACATCTTGCCGGCGCCGAACAGGTCGCCGACCACGTTCATGCCGTCCATCAGCGGGCCCTCGATCACGTCCAGCGGGCGCGCGGTCTGCAGGCGGGCCTCCTCGGTGTCGACCTCGACGAATTCGTCGATCCCGTGCACCAGCGCATGCGTCAACCGCTTGCGCACATCACCTTCGCGCCAGGCCAGCTTCTCCCGAGTCCCGGGTCCCGAGTCCCGAGTCCCGGCTTTCTTGTAGCGTTCGGCGATCTCCAGCAGCCGTTCGGTCGCGTCCCTGCGCCGATTGAGGATCACGTCCTCGACCCGCTCGCGCAGTTGCGGGTCCAGGTCGTCGTAGACCGGCAGCGCACCGGCGTTGACGATGCCCATGTCCATGCCGGCGGCGATGGCGTGGTAGAGGAACACCGAATGGATCGCCGCGCGCACCGGCTCGTTGCCGCGGAAGGAGAAGCTCACGTTGGACACGCCGCCGGAGACGTGGCAGCCCGGCAGCGTGCGCTTGATGATGCGGGTGGCCTCGATGAAGTCGACCGCGTAGTTGTCGTGCTCCTCGATGCCGGTGGCCACGGCGAAGATGTTGGGGTCGAAGATGATGTCCTCGGGCGGGAAGCCCACCTCTTCGGTCAATATCCGGTAGGCGCGGGTGCAGATCTCGACCTTGCGCGCGCAGGTGTCGGCCTGGCCCTGTTCGTCGAAGGCCATCACCACCGCGGCGGCGCCGTAGCGCAGCACCTTGCGTGCGTGCTCGACGAAGACGTCCTCGCCTTCCTTCAGCGAGATCGAATTGACCACGCCCTTGCCCTGCAGGCACTTCAGCCCGGCCTCGATCACGCTCCACTTCGACGAATCCACCATCACCGGGATGCGGGCGATGTCCGGCTCGGAGGCGATCAGGTTGAGGAAGCGGGTCATCGCCTGCTCGGAGTCGATCAGGCCCTCGTCCATGTTGACGTCGAGGATCTGCGCGCCGCTGTCGACCTGCTGGCGCGCCACTTCCACCGCCTCGGCGTAGCGCTGTTCCTTGATCAGCTTGCGGAACTGCGCGCTGCCGGTGACGTTGGTGCGCTCGCCGACGTTGACGAACAGCAGGTCCGGAGTGATGACCAGCGGTTCCAGGCCGGACAGGCGGGTGGGGCGGGGCGGGATCATGTGCTCGGTGTTTTGTCGTTGGTTTGCTCGTCGTCTCCGCGCAGGCGGGGATGACGGCAAAGGCTAGGCTGCGTCGCCATAGGCCTGCGGCAGCGCGCGCGGCGGCAGGCCCGCCACCGCCTGCGCGATCGCGCGGATGTGCTCGGGCGTGGTGCCGCAGCAGCCGCCGACCAGGTTGAGCAGGCCCGACTGTGCGAATTCGCGCAGGGTCGCGGCCATTTCCTCCGGGGTCTCGTCGTAGCCGCCGAAGGCGTTGGGCAGGCCGGCGTTGGGATGGGCGCTGACGAAATAGGGCGAGACCTTGGCCAGCGTCTCCACGTGCGGGCGTAGGTCCTTGGCGCCGAGCGCGCAGTTGAGCCCGATCGACAGCGGCCGCGCGTGCGCTAGCGAGGCGTGGAAGGCCTCGGCGGTCTGCCCGGACAGGGTGCGGCCGGAGGCGTCGGTGATGGTCCCGGAGATCATCACCGGCAGGCGCCCGCCGCGCGCGTCGAACACTTCCTCGAGGGCGTACAGCGCGGCCTTGGCGTTGAGGGTGTCGAAGATGGTCTCGACCATGATGGTGTCGGCGCCGCCGTCGATCAGGCCCTCGGCCGCCTCGGCGTAGGTCGCGCGCAGTTGGTCGAAACTGGTGTTGCGGAAGCCGGGGTCGTTGACGTCCGGGCTGATCGAGGCGGTGCGGCTGGTCGGCCCGAGCACGCCGATCACGAAGCGCGGCTGGTCCGGCGTGGCCGTTTCAGCCGCATCGCAAGCGCTGCGTGCGACCTGCGCGCCGGCCTTGTTGAGTTCGTAGACCAGGTGTTCGAGGTGGTAGTCGGCCTGGCTGATCGCGGTGGCGTTGAAGGTGTTGGTCTCGACCAGGTCGGCGCCGGCATCGAGATAGGCGCGATGGATGCCGGCGATCAGCTCCGGCCGGGTCAGCAGCAGCAGGTCGTTGTTGCCTTTCAGGTCGTGGCCGCATGGACCGTCGTGCGCGTGCTGCACATCGAAACCTTCGGCGAAGCGTTCGCCGCGGTAGTCGGCTTCCTGCAGTTCGTGGCGCTGGATCATCGTGCCCATCGCGCCGTCGATGATGAGGATGCGCTCGGCCAGCGCGCGTTCGAGTTTCTGCACGCGCTGCGGGTGCAGCCAGGGCAGGGAGAACGGGACCCGGGACCCGGGACCCGGGACCCGGGCAGAAGCGCCGGCGTTCATGGCCGCTCCCCGGTCTTGACTCTGGCTCTTGCCTTTTCGGGACCCGGGACCCGGGTCCCGGGTCCCGGCTTCACCGCAATCAAGGAAACCACCTCGAAATGCGGCGGCCGCTTCTCGCGGGTGACGGTCTCCAGGCTGGAGACTTCCAGCCCGGCCTTGCCGACGAAGCGGCGCAGGTCCTTGTCGGAGAAACCCAGGTTGACGTGGCCGTAGGCCTCCACCGCGGCCTGGTGGCCGTGGCGGGCCAGGCTGCACAGCAGCAGCTTGCCGCCCGGGCGCAGTACCCGCGCGGCCTCGGCCACCGCCAGCGCCGGCTTGTGCGAGTAGGTCAGCGCGTGCATCAACACCACCAGGTCGAAGCCGGCGTCGGCGAACGGCAGCGCGTGCATGTCGCCTTCGCGCACTTCCACGTTGGGGAAGCGGCGCAGGCGTTCGCCGGCGGCGGCCACCACCCGCGTGCTGGTGTCGATGCACACGTAGCGGCGCGCGTGCGGCGAGAGCAGTTCGGCCAGCACGCCGTCGCCGGAGGCGATGTCGAGCACGTCGCCGGTCTCCAGCAGCGGCAGGGCGGTGCGCGCCAGCGCCTCCCAGGTGCGCCCGGGCGAGTAGTGGCGTTCCATGTCGCCGGCCACCGAGTCGGCCCAGTTCTGGGTGGAGGCGCGCGCGGCCAGCACCTCGGCGGTGCGCTCGGCGTCCTGGCGCAGCAGCGGGTCGTCGCTGCCGTCGCGCAGGCCGCGCCACAGTTCGCGCTGGGCCGGGTCCAGCTTGTCCTCGTCGAAGCGGTAATAGGCCGACACGCCGGCGCGGCGATCGCGCACCAGCCCGGCTTCCTTCAGCCGGGCCAGGTGGGTGGACACGCGCGGCTGGGCCAGGCGGGTGATCGCCGACAGCTCGGCCACGGTCAGTTCCTCCTGCGCCAGCAGGACCAGCAGGCGCACGCGGGTGGCGTCGGCGAAGACCTTGAGGCGGGCGGACCAGGCTTCCAGATCCATGAAATATCTCGATATCGCGATATAGAGATATTTTGACGGCCGATGCCGGGCGGGTCAACCGCGTAGCGGCGCGGGCGCAGGCATCGTGCCGGCACGCTGTTGCGGGTGCAACGACTCCGGAGGGGGCATGGAATGCGGATCCACCGAGAGCAGTTGATGATCCAGGACGCGGCGCGGCGCATCGCCCGGGAGCGGATCGCGCCGTCGGCCGCGTACTTCGACGGCGCCGGCAAGTTCCCGCTGGAGAACATCCGCCCGCTGGGCGAGAACGGCCTGATGGGGGTGGAAATGCCGGCCGATCGAAGGGACTGCCAGTGGAGCAGTACTTCCGCGACGCGAAGATGACCGAGGTCTAGCAGGGCACCAGCGAGATCCAGCGGCTGGTGTTCGCCCGCCAGGAAACCGGGTTGCGCCGAGGGCGGCGCCGGTCGGCCCGCGGCCCGGCGTCTGCGCTCAAAGCGCCTTGCTCATGCGCACCAGCGGCACCGGCACGCCGCCGCGCTCGTCCAGTACCTGCTCGATCGGCACGTAGCCGCAGGCCCTGTACAGTGGCACTCCGGACATCGTCGCCATCATTTCCGCGCGGCCGAAGCCCTCGCGCCGCGCCGCGTCCTCGCACAGGGCGATGATCAGCCGGCCCACGCCCCGGCGCACGTGCGCCGGATGGGTGTACATCGCGCGGATGCGCGCGGCATCGTTCTGCGGGTCGAGCAGCGCGGCGCTGCGGCCGGGAGTGTGGTCGCCGCCGTACAGCGTGGCGCGCCGGCTCCAGCCGCCGCAGCCGGCGATGCGGCCTTCCGTTTCCACGACGAAATAGGTGCCGTCGTCGACAAGCTGCGTGTCCAGGCCCATCAATGTGCGGCTCGCAGCGATCTGGGGGGCGTCGAGGAAGCCCTTCTGCAGCTCGGCGATCGCCATGTCCATCAGTGCCCTGAGCGTGTCCAGATCGTCGTGGCGTGCGAGCCGGTGGGTCAGGGGCGGGGGCGACATGGCGTTCATGCTGGGCGGGGACGACGCTGGGCGGGTGGAGTGGAGGGCGCCGGGAACGGCCCGGGTCATGCAGGCGCGCCCCGGCGCCATGGCCGGCGGCGCGGCGGCGCATGGCCGCGGATCAGTCGCCGCTGTGCTGTTGCTGTTCCAGGTATTCCTTCGACGGCTCGTCCATGTGGTCGCCGAGCAGGCGCCGCACCACCACGAAGAACATCGGGATCAGCAGCAGGCCGAAGAAGGTGGCGAACAGCATGCCGCCGATCACGCCGGTGCCGATCGCGTGGCGGGCGTTGGCGCCGGCGCCGGTGGAGATGGCCATCGGCACCACGCCCATGATGAAGGCGAACGAGGTCATCAGGATCGGCCGCAGGCGCAGGTGCGCGGCGTTGACGATGGCGTCGTGCAGGGTCCTGCCCTGGGCACGCTCGAGCACGGCGAACTCCACGATCAGGATCGCGTTCTTGGCCGCCAGGCCGATGATGGTGATCAGGCCGATCTTGAAGAAGATGTCGTTGGACAGGCCGCGCGCTAAGGTGAACGCCACCGCGCCCAGTGCGCCCAGCGGCACCACCAGCAGCACCGACACCGGGATCGACCAGCTCTCGTACAGCGCCGCCAGGCACAGGAACACCACCACGATCGACAGCACCAGCAGCAAGGTGGCGCTGTTGCCCGCCAGGATCTCCTGGTAGCTCATGCCGCTCCAGTCGTAGCCGAAGCCGGTCGGCAGCTTGTCCTGGACGATCCGCTCCATCGTCGCCATCGACTGGCCCGAGGAGCTGCCCGGCGCCGGCGAGCCGTTGATCTCGACCGCCGAATAGCCGTTGTAGCGCGCCAGCGACGGCGGCACCGAGGCCCAGCTGGAATGCACCACCGTGTCCAGCGGGATCATCGCCGCATTGCCGTTGGCGTCGGTCTCCAGCGAGCTGGGGGTGTAGATGTTGGACAGCGCGTCGGCGCCGGCGCGGAACGGCGCGTCGGCGCGCATGTTCACCCGCTTGACCCGGCCGCCGTAGAAGAAGTCGTTGACGTACACCGGCGCCAGCATCAGCTGGATGGCGGTGTAGATGTCGCTGACCGACAGGCCCATGGACTGCGCCTGCACGCGGTCGACCTTGAGCTGCAGCTGCGGGGCGTTCTCCAGGGTGTTGGGGCGCACCGCGGTCAGCGACTTGTCCTGCGCGGCCAGGCCCAGCAGCTGGTTGCGCGCGCCCATCAGCGCGTCGCGGCCGGCGCCGGTGCGGTCTTCCAGCCACATGTCGAAGCCGCTGAACTGGCCCAGGCCCTGGATGGTCGGCAGGTTGACCACGAACACCTGCGCACCCTTGACCTGCTGCACCGCGCCCATGGCCTGGCCGATGAACTGCGCGGCGGTCAGCTTGCGCTCGTCCCAGGGCTTGAGCTTGATGAAGGCCATGCCGACGTTCTCGCCCTGGCCGAGGAAGCTGAAGCCGGTGACCTGCATCATCCCGGCGAAGCCGTCGACGCCGCCGAGCGCCGCGCGCACCTGGTTCATGGCCTCGTTGGTCTTCTGCAGCGGCGTGCCCGGCGGGGCCTGCACGATCGCCAGCGCATAGCCCTGGTCCTCCTCCGGGATGAAGCTGGTGGGCAGGCGGGTGAACAGCAGGCCGGCCAGCACCAGCATCACCGCGAACAGGATCATCCAGCGCGGCGCATTGCGCACCTGCCGGCCGATCATGCCCACGTAGGATTTCTCGAACCGGCCGTAGCAGCGCTCGAAGGTGCGGAAGACGATGTTTTTCGGCCGTTCGTGCGAGTCGTGCGCGTGCTGCTTGAGGAAGGTGGCGCACAGCGACGGGGTGAAGCCCAGCGCCAGGAAGGCCGAGAAGGCCATGGCGATGGCGATGGTCAGCGCGAACTGCTTGTAGATCTCGCCCGAGGCGCCGCCCTGCAGGGCCGAGGGCACGAACACCGCCGCCAGCACCACGGTGATGGCCACCACCGCGCCGGTGATCTGCCCCATCGCCTTGACCGTGGCCTCGCGCGGCGGCAGCTTCTCCTCGGCCATGATGCGCTCGACGTTCTCGATCACCACGATTGCGTCGTCCACCACGATGCCGATCGCCAGCACCAGCGCGAACAGGGTCAGCTGGTTGATGGTGAAGCCGATGATCCACAGGCCCAGGAAGGTACCCAGCAGGGCCACCGGGATGACCAGGGTGGGAATGATGGTGGCGCGCAGATTCTGCAGGAACAACAGCATCACCAGGAACACCAGGACCACCGCCTCGACCAGGGTCTGCACCACTTCCTTGATCGAGATGCGCACGAAGGTGATGCTTTCGTACGGGGTGAACCAGGTCACGCCGGCCGGGAAGCTGGGCGCCAGCTCGTCCATCTTGGCGGTGACCGCCTCGGCCACGCTCAGCGCGTTGGCGCCCGGCAGCAGCTGGATGGCGAAGGCGCCGACCGGCTTGCCGTTGTACTTGGTGTCGAAGCCGAAGGTCTGGGCGCCGAACTCCACCCGCGCCACGTCCTTCAGGCGCACGGCGGCGCCGTTGGTGTCGGCGCGCAGGATGATGTCCTCGAACTGCCTGGGGTCGGTGAAGCGCCCTTCGGCCGACACGGTGGCGGTGAAGGCCTGCCCGGCCGGGGCCGGGTCCGAGCCGATCGCGCCGGCGGCGAACTGCACGTTCTGCGCCTCCACCGCCGCTTCCACTTCGCTGGCCGACAGGTGGTAGCCCTGCAGCTTGGCCGGGTCCAGCCACAGGTTGATGGCGTATTCGGAGCCGAAATGCTGGGTGCTGCCGACGCCGGGCACGCGCGCGATCTGGTCGAGCACCCGCGAGGCGATGATGTCGTTGATGTGGTTGCGGTCGATGCTCGGGTTGTCCGAGCGCACGCCCACCACCATCAGGAAGCCGGCATTGGCCTTGGCCACCACCACGCCCTGCGCGGTCACCGCGCTGGGCAGGCGCGGGCTGGCCAGCGACACCTTGTTCTGCACCTGCACCTGGGCGATGTCCGGGTTGGTGCCGGTCTGGAAGGTGAGGTTGATGGTGACCCGTCCGGACGAACTGGAGGTCGAACTGAAGTACAGCAGGTTGTCGATGCCGGTCAGCTGCTGCTCGATCACCTGGGTGACCGAGCGCTCGGCGGTCTCGGCGCTGGCTCCGGGGTAGTTGGCGGTCACCGTGATCTGCGGCGGCGCCACGTTCGGATAGGACTCCACGCCGAGGTTGAGGATCGCGATCACGCCGGACAGCGAGACCAGGATCGCCACGACCCAGGCGAAGACCGGGTGGTTGATGAAGAACTTGGGCATCGCGGCGGTTCCTCAGTGGCCCTGCGCCGGGGCGCCGCCGGGTTGGGCGGCGGCCTGCTGCTGGGCCAGCGCCTGCGCGTACGGCACGGCCTTGACCTGGCTGCCCTCGGTGGCCTTCTGCAGGCCCAGGGCGACCACCCGGTCGCCGGCCTTCAGCCCGCTGAGCACCACCCACTGGCCGTCCACGGCGCGGTCGTCGATGCTGACGTCGGCGCGCACGACCTTGCCGTCCTGGCCGACCACCATCGCGTAGGCGCCCTGGGTGTCGCGCTGGACGGCCGCCTGCGGCACCAGGAAGACGTTGCTGCGCGTACCCAGGTCGGCGCTGACGGTGACGAAGTTGCCCACCATCAGTGTGTGCCTGGGGTTGTCCACGGTCGCGCGCAGCGACACCGCGCCGGTGGACTCGTCGACGCTGGCGTCGGCGAAGCTGAGCCTGCCCGGCACGACCTGGTCGCCGAGCTTGACCTGCACGGTGGTGTCGCGGGTGTCGGCCAGCGCCACCTGGCCCTGGCCCTGCGCCTGCTGCAGTGCCTGCAGCTGGTTGGCGCTCATGGAGAAGTTGACGTACAACGGGTCGATCTGGTCGATCGTGGCCAGCAGGGTCACGTCGGAGGCGCCGACCAGCGCGCCCTCGGTGACCTGCTGCTTGCCGGCGCGGCCGGAGATGGGTGCGCGCACGTCGGCGTAGCCGAGGCTGATGCGGGCATTGGTGACCGTGGCCCTGGCCTGCTGCAGGGCGGCGGCGGCACTGCGCTCGGTGGCCTGCGCGTCGTCCAGGTCGGACTGCGAGACGTACTGCTGCGGCGCCAGCTGGCGGGCGCGCTCGGCGGCGACGTGGGCGTTGGTGTAGGTGGCCTGGGCCGAGGCCAGTGCGCCTTCGGCCGAGCTGAGGTCGGCCTGCAGCGGCGCCGGGTCGATCTTGAACAGCACCTCGCCCTCCTTGACGTCGGTGCCTTCCACGTAGGTGCGCTTGAGCAGTACTCCGGCCACGCGCGCGCGCACGTCAGCGCTGCGGTAGGCCGCCAGTCGACCGACCAGGTCGACGCGCAGCGGGACCTGTTGCGGCTGGACCTGGACCACGCCGACTTCCGGCGGCGGCGGCGCCTGCTGCTCCTGCTGGTGGCAGGCGGTCAGGGCAAGGCAAAGGGCGCCGCAGGCCAGGACGAGGCGAGGAAGGGCAGTCATCGCGGGAAACTCCGTAATGTCGGGAAACCGGATTCGCCAGCGCGATCCGGACGGCTCGGTTCAGGACTGGACGGCTGCGGCGATCCTGGCCCGGGCCAGGCGTCGGCGCGTCTGCGGAAGGTCATGGATGCGGCACCGATGGCGTGGCGGACGGGCTGGCGGGGCGGCGGGCATCGGGGCGCAACTATACCGGACGGTACAGAATTGGCACAACGACCTGTGTTCGCCTCGCGGCGTGCGCGCGGACATGGCCTGGCGTTGAACGCGCTGCCGCCCTGCAGCACGGCCTGTCACGGCGGCCGCACTACAATTCCGAACCGATTTCACACGGAACGTTTCCTTCCGCCATGAGCACTCGTCGTCCCGCGGCCAAGCGACCGGCCGCCGCGTCCGTTCGCCCCGTCCCCGCCCCTGCCGCCGCGAACAAGACCGCGAACCGGACTGCGAAGAAGACCGCAAAGGGCGCCGCGCCTGCGCGCCAGGCCGCCGTCCGGCCGGCGGCGGCCTTTTCGCTGCAGCCGATCCAGGACGCCGTGCGCGCCCGCCTGGGCCGCGCCGGCAAGGGCGGCCAGGCCGACGCCTTCGCCGAGGCCTTCTATCGGCGCATGGACCAGGACGAGTTCCCCTTGCACAGCACCGAGGCGTGGGCGGCGCTGGCCTGCGACATGTACGCCTTCGCCAGCCGGCGCAAGCCCGGCACCGCCCGCGTGCGGGTGTTCAACCCGACCCTGAAGGACAACGGCTGGGAATCGAGCCATTCGGTCCTGCAGATCGTCAACGACGACATGCCCTTCCTGGTCGAGTCGGTGAGCATGGCGCTGGCCGAAATGGGCGTGGGCGTGCACGTGCTTGGGCATCCGGTGGTGCGCTTCGAGCGCGATCGCGCCGGCCGCGTCAGCACGGTCGGCGAGGGCCGCCAGGAATCGCTGATGCTGCTGGAGATCGACCGCCAGCCGGCTGAGCGCATGGGCGTGATCGAACAGCGCATCGCCGCGGTGCTCGAACAGGTGCGGGCGATCGTGCGCGACTGGAGCGCGATGCGCGAGCGCATGCTGCAGATCTCCGAGGACCTGGCCACGCGCCGCCTGCCGGTCGGCGACGAGGCCCGGCGCGAGGCGCAGGAGTTCCTGCGCTGGGCGGCCAACGACCACTTCACCTTCTTCGGCTACCGCGAGTACCGGGTGCGCCGCCAGGACGGCCAGGACGTGCTGGTGCCGGCGGCGGAGGGCGAGCTGGGACTGATGAAGCAGCGCGATGGCGGTATCCCGCGACCGGTCAGCGGCCTGGCCGCCAACAACCTCAACGAAGCCGGTTCGCCGGAAGTGTTGATCCTGACCAAGACCAACGCGCGCGCCAGCGTCCACCGCAAGGGCTACATGGACTACATCGGCGTGCTGTCCTTCGATGCCGACGGCCGCATCACCGGCGAGCAGCGCTTCCTGGGCATGTTCACTTCTAGCGCCTACACCCGCCGGCCCTGGGACATCCCGCTGGTACGCCTGCGCCACGACTACGTGATGCGCCAGTCCGGGCTGTCGCCCAACAGCCACAGCGGCAAGGCCCTGCGTCACATTCTGGAGACCCTGCCGCGCGAGGAGCTGTTCCAGTCCAGCCAGGAGGAACTGGCGCGCACCGCGATGGGCATCCTTGGCCTGCAGGAGCGCGTGCGCAGCCGCCTGTTCCTGCGCCGCGACCGCTACGGCCGGTTCTGGTCGGCGCTGGTGTACATCCCGCGCGACCGCTTCAACACCGAGCTGCGCCTGCGCATCGAGGCGTTGCTGAAGGAGGCCCTGGACGGCGAGACGGTGGACGCCAGCGTGCAGCTGGGCGAGTCGCCGCTGGCGCAGCTGCACCTGGTGGTGCGCCCGCGCGGCGGCCAGGCCGCCGAGGTGGACACCGCCGACATCGAGCGCCGGCTGGCGCACCTGCTGCGCAACTGGCAGGACGACCTGCGCGAGGTCCTGATCGCCCGCCACGGCGAGAGCGAAGGCCTGGCGCTGGCCGCCGGTTTCGGCAAGGCGCTGCCGGTGGGCTACATCGAGGACGTGTCGGCCGAGGCCGCCGCCGAGGACGTGGCCCACCTGGCCGCGCTGGCCGGCCCGGACGACCTGCGCCTGCGCCTGTCGCGCCCGGTGCGCTCGCGCCAGGGCGAGGCCGGCTTGCGCCTGAACCTGTACCGCCAGGGCCAGGACGTGCCGTTGTCGGACGTGCTGCCGCTGATGGAGAACATGGGCCTGCGGGTGATCGCCGAGCATCCCTACCGGCTGCAGAGCGGCGAGCAGGTGGCCTACATCCAGGAGTTCGAGGTCGAGGTGGTCGCCGGCGAGGTCGACGTGGGCGCGCGTGCGCCGGCCTTCGAGCAGGCCTTCACCATGGTCTGGAACGGCCAGGCCGAGAACGACCGCTGCAACCGGCTGGTGCTGCGCGCCGGCCTGGACTGGCGCCAGGTGGCGGTGCTGCGCGGCTACAGCAAGTACCTGCTGCAGACCGGGGTGCCGTTCTCGCAGGCCGCGGTGGAGGACACCCTGGGCCGCTATCCGCTGCTGGCGCGGTTGCTGGTGCTGCTGTTCGAGACCCGCTTCGACCCGGCGCTCGGTGCGCGGCCGCGCAAGGGCGAGGACCGCGTCGCGGCCGTGCGCGCGCAGCTGGAAGCGCTGGCCGGCGGCGACGCCGGTGCGCGCAAGCGGGTGGACGAGCTGGCACAGGCGGCCGGCCGGCCGCGCGAGGCGCAACTGGAGGCAGTGCGCAAGGGCCTGCGCCAGCTGCTCGACGAGGTGTCCAGCCTGGACGACGACCGCATCCTGCGCAGCCTGCTCGGTACCATCCAGGCGACCCTGCGCACCAGCTACTGGCAGCGCGGCGCGGACGGCCAGCCGGCGCCGACCATCAGTTTCAAGCTCGACCCGGCCAAGGTGCCCGACCTGCCCAGGCCGCGCCCGTACCGCGAGATCTTCGTCTACGGCCCGCGCGTGGAGGGCGTGCACCTGCGCTTCGGCGCGGTCGC
Source organism: Pseudoxanthomonas sp. (assembly GCA_047606785.1). Lineage (GTDB taxonomy): Bacteria > Pseudomonadota > Gammaproteobacteria > Xanthomonadales > Xanthomonadaceae > Pseudoxanthomonas_A. The sequence goes on along the minus strand of JASGEB010000079.1, from coordinate 475 downwards.
TCGCGGCGGCCTGCGCTGGTCGGACCGGCGCGAGGACTTCCGCACCGAGGTGCTGGGCCTGGTCAAGGCGCAGATGGTCAAGAACACGGTGATCGTGCCGGTCGGCGCCAAGGGCGGCTTCTACGTCAAGCGCCCGCCGGCCTCGGGCGAGCGCGAGGCGGTGCTGGCCGAGGGCATCGCCTGCTACAGGCTGTTCATCCAAGGCCTGCTGGACATCACCGACAACATCGTCGAAGGCAGGATCGTGCCGCCGCGCGACGTGGTCCGCCACGACGGCGACGACCCCTACCTGGTGGTCGCCGCCGACAAGGGCACGGCGACCTTCTCCGACATCGCCAACGCGCTGGCGCTGGAGCATGGCTTCTGGCTGGGCGACGCCTTCGCCTCCGGCGGCTCGGTCGGCTACGACCACAAGGGCATGGGCATCACCGCGCGCGGCGCATGGGAGGCTGTGAAGCGGCATTTCCGCGAGATG
>JASGEB010000078.1:0-7672 GCA_047606785.1 Pseudoxanthomonas sp. | reverse complement strand
GGGACGGAGGACGCCGAGATTCGCTATCGCTTCGTTCAAGACTACAACGACTCGCTTGAAGAGTTCGTCGGCCATATGGTCAACGCCTTTCTGGCCTGGGAACGTCTGGACAAGCAGATCACCAAGGACGTGCCTGGCGCCCACGTCATCGCCCTCGTCTACGGCGCCTTGCATACCCACGTCGTCGCCATGAAGCTCCTGCTGGAAGGGTTGTTCTTCCCTTCCGGCAATTCGCAGCGTTACGTCCTCGAAAGCATCGCGACGGCGCTTCTACTGTCCAAGCCATCGCTCGGGTTTTTGGACCGCTATGTCCGCAACACGTACTCCACCACCAAGGCCTTCCGGGATGTGACCCGGCATGCGAGCGCACTGCGAATTGAAAAAGGCGCGCTCGCGACGCTTGAGCAACGCAGCAAACTCTACGACCTGTGCAGCCATCCCACCCATTTTGCATCGTCCTCGTTGATGACGCTCAACGCGGAGAAGTCCCAGACCGTGCTGGGCGGGCACTTCGACGACGGAAAGGCCTTCGCTTATGAGAACGAGATTGCCTCCCGCACCAGTCTCGCCAGCACGTTTCCGAGTTTCATCTACGCCGTCGGACGCAACTATCTGGATCTGGACTGATGCCGCATCACTTCCCCTCGGCGCACGCCGGCGGCGGTAACACCGGAAGCGTCAGGTCGCGGTTCACTAGCACGCGCACCGGGAATCCCGCCCGCAGCGTCAACGTCGGCTGCAGGTCGAGGTTGCGGCGGGTGACCTGCTGGCCAACCTGGTTCACGGTTTCCTGCACGCTTTCGCGCGTGGCGATGACAATGCGGCCGTCGGGATCGTTGCGGTCGGGAGCGGCCAACTCGGCGCCGACGCCGATCAAGGTCGAGAGCGCCGCGCCGGCGACGATCCTGCGCCAGTGCCAGTCCACGGCATCCTCCACGCCCGCCTGCCCGGCGGCGTCCGTCGCCGGCAGCCGGTCCAGTACCAGCGAGGAGCCGTCGGGGCGGATCAGCCGCGTCCACACCAGCAGCACGCGGCGCTGGCCGTAGGCGACTTGGCTGTCGTACTGGCCGATCAGACGCGAGCCCTGCGGGATCAGCAGGTGCCGGCCGGTCACGCTGTCATAGACCTGCTCGGTGACGCTCGCGATCACCTGCCCCGGCAGGTCGGAGTTCACCGTGGTCAGCAGCGCCGCCGGGATCACGGTGCCGGCCATCAACTGGTAGGGCGAACGCGGCGACTGCACTTCCGCACTTCCGTAAATGCGGCTGTCCGGTTCGTCGTCCACGAACGCCTGCTTGCCGGCCTGCTGGTTCTGCTGCGCGTAGTCGTCGTCCGAAGGCGACGGCCGGCTTGGCGACGCATGCGACCCATCCGCGACCGCAGGAGCAGACAGAGCGGCAGGCGCGACCGGCCGACTCGTCTGGAACAGCACCTGGGCCTTGGCCGCCGCCTCGGCTTCGGACTGCAATCGCTGCTGCTCCGCCCGGGCCGCCTGGTCCTGCGGTGTCGTCTTCTCGGCGGGCTCTTCCGGCGCAGGCGCCGCCTCGTCGGCCTTCTGCGGCGGTGCGGGCACCTGTCGATAGTCGCTCGGCAAGCGCTGCAAGCCTTCGGCGGGCATCACCCGCTCGACGTTCGGCGCCTCCTGCCCCGCGGCGTCCCGTGGCTTCGGCGGCCGAAACGCCCACCAGGTCACCAGCGCGATCGCCACGGCCATTCCTCCGACCAGCACGGTCAGCGTGCGCCGGTTGAGCCGGGCCACCGGCGCCGGCTTCGCGCGCAGCTCCAGCTTGGCGGGATCTTCCTTCGGCGGCACGTTCATCGCGACCGCACTCCGTCGTTGCGTTCGATGCGCACGACCTGCGGGTGCTTGCCGCCCAGCCGCAGCTCGGCCGCGCCGAACAGGCGATCGACGATCAGGTACGGCGACCGCACCCGGTAGTTGACCAGTTGCGCGTCGCCCTCGGTGCCGACCACGAACAGCGGCGGCAGTTCGCCCTGGCCGATCGCCGCGGGGAACTGGATAAAGACCTGGCGGCCGTCATCGAACGCGCGCAGCGGACGCCAGGACGGCGTGTCGCCGGTGATCGCATAGCGGAAGCGCAGCCGATCCAGGGCGATGCCTTCCTCGACGGGCGCCGGTGTAGCTTCGCCGCGCGCACGCAGTGCATGCACCAAGTCCTGCGGATACTCCCACGCCACCGACGCCAGCCACGTGCCCGGCGTTGCCGACAGCTCCAGGTGATAACTGCGCCGGTCGGTATTGATGACCAGGTTCGTGCGCAGGTCGGCGCGGGACGGCTTGATCAGCACGTGCACGTGCTTGTCGGCCCCCCTGCCGCTCTCGGTGTCGCCGATGATCCAGCGCACCGTGTCGCCTGCGGACACCGACACCAGTTGCTCGCCCCGCTGCAGGACGATGTCGGTGACGCGGCCGGGGCTGGCATAGACCTGGTAAAGCGCACCATCGCTGTACGACCACACCTGCATCGCATCGACGAAGCCGTCCTTCGCCGGCTCGATCCGCGCCGCGCGATTGGCCGCGGCGACCGTGTGGATCGGGTCGGCAATCGCCGGCGATCGCTTCTCCGGCAGCGGCTTGAGCTGACCGGGCAACGGCAGCGGTGTCGGCACTTCGACCACCCGCACCGGCGCTGGCGGCTCGGGCACCGGCACCGCCTCGACCTGGACCGGCTCGTCCAGCGCAATCTCCGGCGCGGGCCGCGCGCTGGCGCAGGCGGCCAGCGCCAGGCACAGCGCCGCCAGTGCAATCGTTCGGTTCATGGCGTCTCTCCTGCAGCGGAGCCCAGCTCGCGGCTCCAGTCCAATCCATCGACGTAGATGCCGAGCGGGTTCTTGCGCAGCCGCAGCACGTCGCGGGGCGGCTGCAACACCACCGACACGATCGCGGTCCAACGCTCGGTCGTGCTCGATGCGCCTTCAATGGTGGTGCGTTCGATCCAGCGCACCTGGAACGACGTGGGCGAGGCGCGCACCACGCTGGTCACCTCCACCGCCACCGTCGCCTTGCCGACGCGGCCGAACGGATCGCGCTCGCGCGCATAGGCGTTGAGCGCGACTGCGCCGCGGGCGCTGGCGAAGTCGTAGGCTTCCAGCCAGTGGTCGCGCAGCACGACCGGATCAAGCGGCAGTGCGCGCACGTTGCGGATGAACCGCTCCAGCTCGTGCGCGATCTGCGCATCGGCCGGCCGGTAGGCTTCCAGCGCCGCCCCGACCGCCCGCACTTCGCCGAGCCGGTCGACTTCCACCACATAGGGCACCACCGTCGAGCGGCCGAGCTGCCAGACCAGTCCGCCCACCGCCAGGGCCGTCACACCGAGGCTGCTGAACGCCAGCAGGCGCCAGTTGCGCGCCTGCACGCGGGCATCGCCGATGCGCTCGTCCCAGGCCTGCGCGGCCTTCTGGTACGGCGTCACCGGGACGGGCGTGGTCGAGTAGCGCTGGCTGGCGCGACGGAAGCGCATCACTCACCTCCCAGCTTGGGACCGGACGTTCCGCCGCCGCGATCGGAATTGCGCACCACCATCGCCGCGGTCGTCAGCCCGCGCGCGGCCCGTTGCCGCTCGCGGGCCTTGTAGGCCCAACGCGGCGGACCGCCCTTGCCGCCACCGCCGCCGGACGGTCCCTGCGGCTTGCCGCCGGCCATCGTGGCCGCCGTCGCGTGCGAGGCCTGCGGCGCCTTGCCGCGGGTGCCGGCACCAAGGGCGCTGCCGGCGATGCGCGCGGCACCGACCGCCGCCGCGCCGGTCGCGGTGGTGACACCGGCCGCGGCAAGCGCGACGCCAGCGGCGGCGCCCGCGCCCAACTGTGGTCCGCCCGACACCAGGCCGGTGGCGATTCCGGGACCGAACAGCCCCAGGCCGAACAGCGTCAACGATCCGAGCATGATCGCCAGCGCGTGGTCGATCGTCGGCTCGGTGCCGGGCGGTAGGTTGAACTGGTCGAACAGGCCCGCGCCGATGCCGACGATGACCGCCAGCACCAGGACCTTCACGCCGGACGACATCACGTTGCCGAGGACTTTCTCGGCCAGGAACGCGGATTTGTTCCAGAAGGCGAACGGCACCAGCACGAAGCCCGCGAGCGTGGTCAGCTTGAACTCGATGAGGGTCACGAACAACTGCACCGCGAGCACGAAGAAGCTCAGGATCACGACGATCCACGCGATGAACAGCACCGTGATGATGTCCAGGTTGAAGAACACGTCGGGGAACCCGGACAGCTCGCCGATGCGATCCATCATCGGCTGCGAGGCGTCGATACCGACCGCGGCCAGGCGTCCCGGCCGCAGCAGTTCATCGGCGCCGACGGTCGAACCGGACGCGACCAGGCCGAGCCTGGCGAACGAACGGAACACGATGCCGGCCAGCGCGTTGAAGTTGCCGAGGATGAAGGCGAAGGCGCCGACATAGAGCACCTTCTTGATCAGCTTGGCGATCACGTCGTCGGTCCCGCCCATCGCCCAGAACAGGCCGGCCAGGGTCACGTCGATCGCGATCAGCGTCGCCGACAGGAACGCCACCTCGCCGCCCAGCAGCCCGAACCCACCATCGATGTAGCGGGCATAGACGTTAAGGAACTGGTCGATGATGCCGACGTCGTCCATGCCGGCTCATTCCTGCTTCGACGCAGACGGTTTCTTGCGCTCGCCGAGCATGCGTTGGCGCACGGCCAGGGCCGAGGCCACGCACAGTTCCTCGTCGCGGTCGGGACGGTTCTCGCGGCATTCGGCCCGCACCGCCTTCAGGCGCTCGGGATCGCGGGCCAGCGCGTCGACTAGGTCCGCCGGCGGACGCGCCACCGGCGCGGGCAATGCGGCGTCCCGCGCCGGATTCGGCGCCGACGCTTCGCGCTGGCACGCCGCCAGCGCCAGCGTGGCCGTCAGCAACAAGGTGGGCAGTTTCATCGGTCACCTCCGAACAGCCGCACGGGTTCGCCGGTATAGGCCGGCTTGTCGGTCATGAAGCGCCGCCGCGCCTCGCGGGACTGCGCCTCGATGGCGGCGGTGCGCGCCTGTTCCAGCGCCACCGCCCGGCCTTGCGCCGCCTGCAACTGCTGGCCCTGCAGCAACTGCTTGGACTGCAGGGCGAGCAACTGGTTGGTCGCCTGTGCGGCCTGCAAGGCACCGACGGCGGACTGGCTCCGATCGATAAGATCGGACAGCGTCGTCTCGTCGCCTGCGACCTGGCCGACCACCTGCGCCTGAAACTCGACCGCCGTGCGCAGCGCCTCGCGCGCCTGCTGCCAGCGCTCCTGCGCGTCGCGTGCCATGTCGCCGGCGCTGGTACCGACGCCGTAGCCGTCCGGATACAGGCGTGCGTAGGTGCTGCGTGCCTGCTCGATGTCGAACGACAGGCCCTTGGCCTCGTCCAGCAGGCGCCGGCTGTCCTCCAGCGCGACCCGCAATTCCCGTAGCGCGCTGAAGTTCAGTCCGGTCAAATTGCGGCCTTGATTCACCAGCATCTGCGCCTCGTTTTGCAGTTGGCGCACCTGGTTGTTGATCTGCTCCAGCGTGCGCGCGGCAGTGAGCAGGTTCTGCTGGAAATTGGCCGGATCGAACACGGCCATCTGGGCCTGTGCGCTACCGGCGCACAGCGCCAGTCCGATGCACAGCGACAACAGCGTCTTCTTCATGAGGGGTTCTCCACGTGGGGGGAAGGAAGTGCCAGGGCCGCGGGCGACTCGGCCAGCAGCTCCGCGGCCCACTCCAGACCGCGCTCGCGCAGCCATGCGCCCGCGAACCCGGGCACGCCGGCGTCGGCGAGCACGCGGTCGATCTCGCGCTGGTGCTCGGGTGTCGATGCACCGGCAAAGGCCAGCGCGACCGGGCCCAGGTCCAGGTCGAACAACCGGTTGCCGACCCGCGACTGGTAGTAGTAGTCGCGCTTGGGTTGCGCAGTGGTGACCAGCTCGATCTGCCGCGCATTGAGGCCGAAGCCCTCGTAGATGGTGCGGATCTGCGGCTCCATCGCCTGCGGGTTCGCCAGGAAGATCCGGCTGGCGCAGCTCTCGATGATCGCCGGTGCGATCGTCGAGTCCTTGACGTCGGCGATCGACTGCGTGGCGAACACCACCGACACCTGCTTCTTGCGCAGCGCCTTCAACCACTGGCGCAGGCGCGAGGCGAACACCGGCGCATCGAGGAACAGCCAGGCCTCGTCCAGCACCAGCATCGTCGGCGAGCCGTCGAAGCGTTCTTCGAGGCGGGCGAACAGGTAGCGCAACACCGCGAGTACCGCCGCGGGGCTGCCCATCAGCTCCTCCATCTCGAACGCCTGCACGTCAGCGACCCCGAGCCGATCGCGGTCGGCATCCAGCAGCCGGCCGTGCTTGCCGCCCAGCACGTAGGGCGCCAACGCCTGGCGCAGCGTGTTGGACTGCAGCAGCACCGACAGCCCGGTCAGCGTGCGCTGCTCGACCGGCGCACCGGCCAGGTTGTTCAGCGCCGACCATATGGTGTCCTTCTCCGCCGGACCGACTTCGACGCCTTCGCGTTGCAGCCGCTCCTCGACCCACTCGGCCGCGAACGTGCGATAGGTGGCATCGTCGATCTTCGCCAGCGGCTGGAACACCATGCCGCCCTCGCCGCCGAGGTCGTAGTGCTCACCGCCCAGCCCCAGGATCGTGGCGCGCAGCGAGCGCCCCATGTCGAAGGCGAACAGCCGCGATCCCGGATAGCGGCGGAACTGCAGCATCAGCATCGCCAGCAGCACCGACTTGCCGGCGCCGGTCGGGCCGACGACCAGCGTGTGGCCGACGTCGCCCACGTGCAGCGACAGCCGGAACGGCGTCGCCCCGTCGGTGCGGCAGACCAGCAGCGGCGGTCCGTCGAGATGCGCGTTGCGCTCCGGTCCGGCCCATACCGCCGACACCGGCAGCAGGTGCGCGAGGTTCAGGGTGGACATCAGCGCCTGCCGCACGTTGGCGTAGCAGTGCCCCGGCACCGAGGACAGCCAGGCCTCGACCGCGTTGAGGGTTTCCGCCACGGCGACGAAGCCGCGGCCCTGTACCACCCGCTCGACCGCCTTGCGTTGCTCCTCGACCGCATCGGGATCGGGATCGCTGACGATGACGGTCATCGTCACGTAGCCGAACGCGACCGCATCGCTGCCCAACTCCTGCAACGCCGCATCCGCGTCGGCGGCCTGGTTCGCGGCGTCCGAATCGACCAGCGGGCTCTCCTGCTGGAAGATCGTCTCGCGCAGCAGCGCCACCACCGACTTGCGCTTGGCGAACCATTGCCGCCGCAGCCGGGTCAGCTCGCGCTCGGCTTCGGCCTTGTCGAGGCACAGGAAGCGCGTCACCCAGCGGTAGCCGAAGCCAAGCCGGTTCAATTCGTCCAGCAGCCCCGGCCACGTTGCGTCGGGGAAGCCGCGCACGGTGATCGCGCGCAAGTGGGCCTCGCCCAGCTTCGGCGCGATGCCGCCGGCCAGCGGCGTGTCTGCCAGCCATGCGTCCAGGTGCATCGGCACCGACGGCATCGCGACCGAATGGCGCGAGCGCGACACCGTGCCGTGCAGGTAGGTCAGCGTCGCCGTGTCGTCGAGCCACGCCACCTCCGGCAGCACGCCTTCCAGCAGCGCCAGGAAGCGGTCGGACTCGGTGACGAAGACGTCGCGCTGGCCGCGCCAGTCCACGCCGCGCGGGCCGGTCG
>JASGEB010000077.1:0-3991 GCA_047606785.1 Pseudoxanthomonas sp. | reverse complement strand
TGTGCCTGGCGGCGCTGTACGAGAGCTGGTCGATCCCGTTCTCGGTGATGCTGGCGGTGCCGATCGGCATCCTCGGCGCACTGCTGTTCACCACCCTGCGCGGGCTGGAGAACGACGTGTACTTCCAGGTCGGCCTGCTCGCCACCGTGGGCCTGGCGGCCAAGAACGGCATCCTGATCGTCGAGTTCGCCAAGGCGCTGGAGGACCAGGGCCGGCCGCTGGTCGCGGCGACCCTGGAAGCGGCGCAGCTGCGCCTGCGGCCGATCCTGATGACCTCGCTGGCGTTCATGCTCGGCGTGCTGCCGCTGGTGGTCAGCAGCGGCGCCGGTTCCGGCGGGCGCCACTCGCTGGGCACCGGCGTGATCGGCGGCACCCTGGCCTCGACCGCGTTCGGCATCTTCTTCGTCCCGCTGTTCTACGTGATCGTGCGCAGCCTGTTCCCTGGCAAGAGCGGCCCGGACAAGGACAGGTCCGCCGCGCATGAGGAGGCGAGCCCGTGATCCGCACCTGCCTGCCCCGTCTGGCGCTGGCCAGCGCCTGCGCCGCCGCGCTGGCCGGCTGCGTCAGCATGGCGCCGCGCTACCAGCGCCCGGACGCGCCGGTGGCGGCGCAGTTCCGCGACGCGCCGGCCGGCGACGCGTCCGCCGGCGCCGTGGCCGAACTGGACTGGCGCAAGGTATTTCTCGATGCGCGCCTGCAGCAGGTGATCGCGCTGGCGCTGGACAACAACCGCGACCTGCGCGTGGCCGTGCTCGACATCGAGAAGGCACGCGCCGAGTACCGCATCCAGCGCGCCAATCTGCTGCCCTCGGTGGACGCCTCCGGCAGCTACACCGCCGAACGCAGCGCCAGCACCGGCGGCGGCTCGCAGGTCAGCCGCAGCGCCAGCGCCGAGGTCGGCTTCAGCAGCTGGGAGCTGGACCTGTTCGGGCGCATCCGCAGCCTCAAGAACGAGGCGCTGGAGACCTACCTGGCGACCGAGCAGACCCAGCGCGACACCCGCCTGAGCCTGGTCGCCGAGGTCGCCGGCGACTGGCTGACCGTGGCCGCCGACCAGCAACTGCTGGCGCTGGCCAGGCAGACCTACGAGAGCCAGCGCAAGACCCTGGAGCTGACCGAACGCCGGTATGCCGAGGGCGTGGATTCCGGCGTCGACCTGGCCTCGGTGCAGAGCAGCGTGGAAAGCGCGCGCACCGACGTGGCCAGCTACGCCACCGCGCTGGCGCAGGCGCGCAATGCGCTGGAACTGGTGGTCGGCGCACCGGTCGCGGACGAGTTGCTGCCCGACCCCGCCGCCGGCGCCGACGCGGTGGCGGTGGCGCTGGCGCCGCTGCCGGCCAACCTGTCCTCGGCGGTGCTGCTGCAGCGCCCGGACGTGCTCTACGCCGAGCACACCCTGAAGGCGGCCAACGCCGACATCGGCGCGGCGCGCGCGGCGTTCTTCCCGACCATCGCGCTGACCGCCGCCAGCGGGCGCAGCAGCGATGCGCTGTCGGACCTGTTCAAGGGCGCCGCCACCCGCACCTGGTCGTTCGTGCCGAGCATCACCCTGCCGATCTTCCACGCCGGCGAGCTCAAGGCCGAACTGGACGAGGCCAGGATCAGCAAGAACATCTACGTGGCCGACTACGAGAAGGCGATCCAGACCGCCTTCAGCGAGGTCGCCGACGCGCTCGCCGAGCGCGCCCACGTGGACGAGCAGCTCGACGCCCAGCGCGCTTATGTCGCCGCCACCGGGCGCAGCTACGAACTGGCCGAGGCGCGCTGGCGCAACGGCGTGGACAGCTACCTCGACGCGCTGACCGCGCAGCGCTCGTACTACAGCGCGCAGCAGGACCTGATCAGCCTGCGCCTGACCGAGGCGACCAACCGCGTGACCCTGTACAAGGTGCTCGGCGGCGGCGCCGACGCGCAGTCCGGCCAGACCGGTCAGGCGGGCACGGTCGAGCCGGCCGGATCCTGAAAAGAAGGGCCGGCACCCATGGCGGGTGCCGGCCCCAAATGGCTGCGCGAGCATGATGGCCTGGGAGCCCCACCCATGCGCAGCCTGGAACGCCCATCCTTCGGGCCGCGTGGGCCGTCAGTCGAAATTCCAGTTCAGCCGCAGGCCGACGTAGCGCTTGGCGTCGCGCGCCGGCTGGCCGGTGATCGCCTGGGCGGTGCCGCTGTAGATGCCGCTGAAGTTCTCGGTGAGGTTGACCACGTAGAACTTGTCGAACACGTTGTTGACGAACAGCGAGGCGCTGAATTTGTCGTTGTTCCAACTGCCGGTCAACGACAGGTTGAAGATGCCGAAGCCGTCCTGGTAGATGAGCGGGTTGTGGCTGGCCTGCATGTAGGCGCCGGTGCGGTAGGCGTACTGGCCGGACAGGGTCAGGTCGGGCCGCTTGCCGCCGTTGCCGAACCAGATGTAGTCCGCGCCGATGTTGGCCTTGAACTTGGGCGCGTCCGGCAGCGACTTGCCGGACAGGTCCTGGTAGCCGTCGGTATAGACGTCGTCGGTGTAGCAGCCTTCCGCCTCGGTCTGCCCGTTCCAGCACGAGGCGTGGCTGTATTCCAGGAACTTGGCGTCGATCCAGGCCAGGCTGGCGTTGAGACGCAGCGACTCGCTCACCGCGTAGTTCAGGTCGGTCTCCAGGCCACGGGTGCGTGCGCCGCCGGCGTTGTCGAGCTCCAGTATGGAAACGCTGCCCCCCACCGGCTGCCAGATCTGCACCTGGTAGTCGTGGTAGGTGGTCTGGAACAGCGCGGTGTTCAGGGTCAGGGCGCGGTCCAGCAGCGCCAGCTTCAGTCCCAACTCGAAATGGTCGACGGTCTCGCGGTCGGTCGGAGCCACCGGATCGTCGCCGGCATAGATTTTTTCCGCGGTGTTGAAGGCCAGCGGCTTGTAGCCGCGCGCGTAGGTCAGGTAGGCCATCGCGTCGGGGGTGAAGCGCTTGCGCAGCGACACGTCGCCGACCCAGGTGTTCTCGGTGGCCTCGTTGGCGCTGTAGCCGCCGTAGGCGATGTCGTCCTTCCAGTAGCTGACCTTGTCGTGGTTGAAGCGGGCGCCGGTCAGCAGGTCGAAGTCGTTGGCCAGCTTCCAGGTGATGCGGCCGTAGGCATCCAGGGTCTTGGTGTTGGAATCGACCGTGTAGTCCTGCGGGTTGCCGATCGGCATGCCGCGATACATGCTGCTCCACACGTCCACCTCGGAAAAGAACAGACCGGCGACGAAGTTGATCCGCCCGTCCAGCGGCGAGGCGATCTTGAACTCCTGCGACTTGGTGCTCGGCTTGACGATCACGTGCTGCGAGTCGTCCCAGTCGGGAAAGGTGCAGAACGCCGCGACGATCGCGCAAGCATTGTCGCGGGCCAGGTTCCACCAGGACAGCACCGCCGCCACGTCCTGGACGTTGTTCTGGCGCTCGCGCTGGTAGGCGGTGGTCGAGCTCAGGGTGTAGTCGCCCAGGCGCCAGTCGAGGTTGAGGCTGAAGTCGTTGCCGCTGGTCTGCGCGCGCATCGGGGTCAGCGAGTTGTAGTCGGTGTTGCCCCAGTGCGGGCTGACCCCGGCCATGATCGCGTCGTAGGCGGCGCCGCCGCCGGGAATGAAGGAGAAGATCGCCTGGCCCGGGGTCAGGTACTGGTAGGTGAAGCTGCTGCCCTTGGCGTCGATCTTGTAGCCGTGCACGGCGAAGGTGACATCCAGGTCGTCGCTGGGCTTGAGCAGCAGCTTCAGACGCGCGCCGTCGCTGTCGGTGCTGGAATCCTTGCCGGTGGCGAGGTTGTGGATCGGCAGCACCACGTGGTGCTTGTAGGCCGACAGGCTGAAGTCGGCGCCGTCGCTGAGCGGGCCGGACAGGAAGGCGTCGAACTTGTTCTCGCCGTCGTCGGTGGCCAGCGCGCTGAACGAGCCGCTCCAGTAGTCGGTCGGCTTGCGGGTGACCAGGTTGATCACGCCGGCCGAAGCGGCGCGGCCGCCCAGGGTCGACTGCGGGCCCTTGAGCACTTC
>JASGEB010000076.1:0-5186 GCA_047606785.1 Pseudoxanthomonas sp. | reverse complement strand
GGGCTGCGCATCGGCGCGTCATTGCCGCTGTCTGCGGCCGAAGCGGCCAGCCTTCAGTTATCGATGAGCCGTGCCCTGCCGCCGGGGGCCGCGTCAAGCGCGCCATGGAGGGCGCGCGCCCGAGTCAGGGCAGGATGCCCTGCCGAGGGAAAGCGGCCCCCGGCGGCAGGACACGGCGTCCGGCCGAAGCCAGCGCCGCAGCGGCGTTCCCTCAGTTGGGAGAAGAACCAAATGTTTTGCCCCTCCCTTTCGCACGCAGAGTGCGGAGGAGAGGGGCTTGAACCGCTTCAAGCCGGGCTGACGTCGCGCAGTTCCCAGCCGTTGCCGGCCAGCAGGCGCAGGCGGTGGCGGAGCACGTCGCCGGGCAGGGTGGTCTCGGCCACCAGGTCGATGTGCAGGTCCTGGACCTCGCCGTGCACGCGCGCGCCCGGGTCGACCGTGCCGAGGACGGGATCGACCGCATCCGGATCGTCCTGGGTCTGGCGCCAGCGTTCGAACAGGCCGCCGGTGCGCAGCGCGTCCTGCAACTGCTCGGCGAACGCATCCGGGCCGCTGGCGTCGTGGAAGCTGAAGGCGGGTTCGGCGCCGTGGGCGCGTCGGGGATCGGGCAAACGGATGTGGTAGCGGACGGTCATCGTGGGCAGGCTCGGGTGGGTTGCAAGAAAAGGAACCGGCAGGATCGCCGCCGGCGCGTGGCGGTCAGGTGGAGAAGGCTTGCGGCTCGCAGGCGAAGGCCAGCGCCCTGGTCGCGGTGGTCGGCCAGCACCGCCTCGCCGATGCGCACGGTGATGGGCAGGATGACGATGTCGTTCTTTTCGACGAACCCGGCCGGCAGGTCGCAGGCCGAGTCCACCAGATTCCGATGCGCATCGCGGCTTCTCTCCAGAGGCGTGCGAATGGTCGCGGATGATAGAGCAAACGCCGGCACGGCCTGCGCCGTCGGCTCAGTCCTCGGCCGGCAGGTGCAGGCTCACGCACAGGCCGCCGCCTTCGCGGTTGTGCAGGCTGATGCGGCCGTCGTGCACCTCGACGATCTCGCGGGTCAGCGCCAGGCCCAGGCCGGTGCCGTTGCGCTTGGTCGAATAGAACGGCACCAGCGCGTTCTGCAGCACCGCCGCGTTCATGCCGCCGCCGCGGTCGAGCACCTCGATGCGCACCTGCCCGGGCAGCGGCTGCACGCGCACGGCCACCTGCGCCGGATCGCCGCCGGCCTCGTGCGCGTTCTTGAGCAGGTTGAGCAGGGCCTGGCCCAGCTGGGCCGGGTCGATGCGGCTGCGCAGGCCCTGCGGCTGGCCCTCCAGGCGGAAGCCGATCTGCGCCTGCAGGGTGCGCAGCCAGGCCTCCCACTCGATCGCCTGCAGCTGTGGCTGCGGCAGCTTGGCGAAGCGCGCGTAGCCGCGGATGAACTCCTCCAGGTGGCGCGCGCGCTCCTCGATGGTGGCGAAGACGTGTTCGAGCTGGTCGTGGCGTCCGCGCCGCACCAGCTCGCCGCCGGAGTGCGCCAGCGAGGCCACCGGCGCCAGCGAGTTGTTGAGCTCGTGGCTGATCACCCGGATCACCTTCTTCCAGGTCTGCACCTCCTGCCGGCGCAGCTCGGTGGTCAGCCGCCACAGCTGCAGCAGCTCCTGCTGGCGGCCGTTGAGCTGGAAGCGCCGCCGCGCCAGGTGGTAGATCTGCTCCTCGCCGCCGTCCTCGCCGGAGGGCACGGCGAACAGGCTGTCGCCGCCGCGCGCCAGCGCCTCCACCAGTTCCGGCTGCGCGTCCTGCAGCAGCGTCTCCATGGATTGGCCTTCCATGCGCCGGCCGCCATGCAGCAGCGCGCGCGCGGCCAGGTTGGCGAAGGTCACCCGCAGGCTGCCGTCGCCGCCGGGCGCCAGCAGCAGCATCGCCACCGGCGAGTGCTGGACCATGCTGTCCAGCAGCAGCTCGCGCTGGGCCAGGCCCTGGCGCTGCTCGCGCAGGACCCGGCCCAGTTCGTCGTGCGAGTGCACCAGCTCGCCCAGTTCGTCCTGGCCGTCCCAGTGGATGCCGAAGTTGTATTCGTTGTCGCGGTAGCTGTTGACCGCCCCGGACAGCGCGCGGAACAGCGCATTGACCCGGGCCAGCGCGGCGCGCACGCACCAGGCCGCCAGCGGCAGCAGCAGCGCGGCCGAGGCGATGCCGGCCAGCCAGGCATCGTCCAGCCAGGCCCGCAGCGCCAGCGGCAGCACGATGGCCGCGGCCAGCAGCGGCAGCAGCCACAGCAGCAGGCGGCCGGCCAGCGAGCGGCGGATCATGGATCCACCGGGGCGGCTGCCCTTCGCCTTCTCCCCCAAGTCGCCCGCGGCCTCATGGATGGGCGATCCCATGCCGGTCCATGCGCCGGTACAGCGCCTGCCGGCTCAGGCCGAGCTCGGCCGCGGCCTGGGCGATCACGCCGTTGGCGCGCGCCAGCGCCGCCTCGATGGCGGCCCGGTCCGGCTCCTCGGCGGCGACGACCGGCCGCCGTACCGGCAGGCCGGTCGGTAGTTGCAGGTCGGCCGCCTCGATGCGCTCGCCGGCGGCCAGCAGGCCGGCGCGCTGGATGACGTTGCGCAACTCGCGCACGTTGCCGGGCCAGGGGTGGCGCAGCAGCGCCTGGCGAGCAGCCTCGGCCAGCGGCTTGTCGGCGAAGTGGGCGGCCAGCGGCAGGATGTCGGCCGGGCGCTCGGCCAGCGCCGGCAGGTCCAGTTCGATCGCGTTGAGGCGGTAGTACAGGTCCTCGCGGAAGCTGCCGGCGCGGATCATCGCCGGCAGGTCGGCGTTGGTGGCGCTGATCACGCGCACGCGCACGCTGCGTTCGCGGTTGGAGCCGAGCCGCTGGAAGCGCCCGGTCTCCAGCACCCGCAGCAGCTTCATCTGCCCGGCCGGCGGCAGGTTGCCGATCTCGTCCAGGAACAAGGTGCCGCCGTCGGCCGCCTCGAACTTGCCCTCGCGCGCCCGGCCCGCGCCGGTGTAGGCGCCGGCCTCGGCGCCGAACAGCTCGGCCTCGATCAGCTCGGACGGGATCGCCCCGCAGTTGAGGGTGACGAACGGCCCGGCGCGCACCGCCGAGTTGGCCTGCAGGATCTGCGCGATCTTCTCCTTGCCCGCGCCGTTGGGCCCGGTCACCAGCACCGGCAGCTCCGAGCGCGCCACCTGGCAGGCCAGCGCCACCACCCGCTCGCTGGCCGGGTCGGCGAACACCATGCCGCACAGCTCGTAGCCGGCCTCCAGCTGCTGCCGGCGGGCGCGTTCGCGGGCGCGCTGGCGGTCCAGCTCGGCGCGCGCCTCGGACAGTTCCAACAGGGTGTTGACCGTGGCCAGCAGGCGGCGGTCGTCCCAGGGCTTGCCGATGTAGTCGGCGGCGCCGGCCTTGACCAGCTCGACCGCCGCGTCCAGGTGCGTCCACGCGGTCAGCAGCACCACCGGCAGGTCCGGGTGGCGCTCGCGGATGCGGTGGAACAGCGCCTTGCCCTCCTCGCCGCTGGTGGTGTCGGCGCTGAAGTTCATGTCCTGGATCACCAGGTCGACGCCATCGCCGGCCAGCGCCTCCAGCCCCGCCTGCGGCGTGGCCGCGTGTACGGTGGCGATCTCGTGCAGCGAGAACAGCACGTCCAGCGCGGTGGCCACCGCCGGGTTGTCGTCGATGATCAGGATGGTGGACATGGGGTCAACGGAACGGGTGGCGATGCGGACAGGCGCGGATGACCCACCACATCAGGACGTGGGTATCGGGGACGATCACCGCAATGCACCCCAATCGTTTTCGGCCACCGGTTCGGTGGGTGCGTCGTGGCGCAGTACCGAGCCGCGCAGGACGTCCAGCGGCGCGCGTTCGCGCGGCTGGTAGCGGCGGATTTCCAGCGTTGGCTTGCCGTGGTCGGTGACGAGGATGGGCTGGCCGTCGGTTTCCACCTGGCGGAGATATTCCAGCGCCCTGGCCCTGAACTGCGATTTGGATACCTGCATGGTCATCTCCGCCACCTGCCTGTGATCCCGCCTCACTCCCGCACCGCCCTGAACGTCGAGCCGCCCTGGCTCAGTTCCAGCACGCCGACCCGGTTGGCGGCGTCGTACTTGAACGCCACCCGGGCGTCCTGCCCCTGCACGCGGTAGGTGCTTTCCGAATCGGCCAGCAGGGTCCATTCGTCCTGGCCGTCGACCTGCAGCTTCAGGTGCTCGCCCGCGCGCCACACGTGCAGCACGATCCCGCCGGCAGTGCGGTAGCGGCCGGTGTAGCCGTCCAGCGTGTCCGCGGCCACCTGCACCGCGTCGCCCGCGGCCGGCGCCGGCGCGGTCTGCGCGGCGGCGGGCAGGGGCAGCACCAGCAGCAGGACGGACAGGACGTGGCGTGGCATGGCGGACTCGTCGGATCGGGGCAGGCCGGCACTATGGGCGACCGGCGGTGAACGGGCGGGGCAAGAGTATTACCGGTCGCGCGCGCACTCACGCACTGCGGGTGGCGATCGCCGGCGCCACCCTGGCCGCGCGCCGGGCCGGCCACAGCACCGCCAGCTGGCCCAGCGCCCACAGCGCCAGCGCGCCGATGGGCAGGTAGTACCACGGCAGGCGCGGCAGCGCGTAGCGGCCCATCAGCCACTGGTTGAGGGCGGCGGCCAGCAGCATGCCGAGCACGGCGCCGGCGCCGACGATCAGGAAGTTCTCGATCTGGAAATAGCGCAGGATGTCGCTGCGGGTCGCACCGATGGCGCGGCGGATGCCGATCTGGCGGGTGCGCTGCTGCACCCAGAAATTGGCCAGCCCGCCGATGCCCAGGGCGGTGACGAACAGCAGGCCGAGCGTGGCCGCCAGCAGCAGGCCGATCATGGTGGTGTCGCGCTGGAAATACTTCTGCCGCACCTGGGCGAAGGTCCTGCGCTCGTCCTCTGGGATCAGCCGCACCGGCCCGGCCTTGGCCAGCGCGTCGGCGGCGGCGCGCAGCACCCGCTCGCGGTCCTGCGGTGCGCTGCGCAACAGGTATTTCGTGCTGTTGAGATTCGGCGGCTCGGGCACCAGCGCGACCAGGCGGTCGACAGCCGCGGCGCGCAGCATCGGCCGCGCGATGTCGTCGATCACGCCGACCACGGTGCGCTTGCTGCCGCCGTAGATGACCTTGCCGACGGCCTGTTCGCCCGGCCACATCCGCTGCGCCAGCGTGCGGGTGACGATGACCACGGAGGCGCCGT
>JASGEB010000075.1:0-20732 GCA_047606785.1 Pseudoxanthomonas sp. | reverse complement strand
GTTCGGCCCGATCAGCACGGTGTCCGGGTAGGAGCGGGTCAGCAGACCACCGAAGTGGGCCTGGGCCAGAGCACCTGCATCGGCATCGGCGGCGACCCGATCAACGGCACCAACTTCATCGACGCGCTGAAGCTGTTCCAGGAAGACCCGCAGACCGAGGGCATCATCATGGTCGGCGAGATCGGCGGCGACGCCGAGGAAGCCGGCGCCGAGTACATCGCCAAGTACGTGAAGAAGCCGGTGGTCGGCTTCATCGCCGGCGCCTCGGCCCCGGCCGGCAAGCGCATGGGCCACGCCGGCGCGATCGCTTCCGGGGGCAAGGGCACGGCCGAGGGCAAGTTCGCCGCGATGGAGGCGGCCGGGGTCGTCACCGTGCGTTCGCCGGGCGACCTCGGCGCAGCGATCGCCAAGCTGGTGAAGTAAGCCGGCGTCGCATTGCCGCTTGCGCAAGGGGCCGCCTCCGGGCGGCCTTTTTGTTGGTTCTTCTCTCGATTGCGGGAAATGGCAGTTCCAGGCCGTTGCGCGTACCGGCTTCGGAAAGCTGCGCAGCCTTCCGGCGGGGATGCTCCTCGGCTCGGTCAGACATCCTGTCTGACTCGCCGTCGCAGGCCATCCATGGCCTGCTTTCCGCATTCCCGCCGGGGGCTGCGCATCGGCCCGTCATTGCCGCTGCTTGCGGCCGTAGCGGCCAGTCTTCCGCCGAGATGAGCCGTGTCCTGCCGCCGGGGGCCGCGACAAGCGCGCCATGGATGGCGCGCGCCCGAGTCAGGGCAAGGATGCCCTGCCGAGGGAGAAGTGGCCCCCGGAGGCAGGGCACGGCGTCCCGCCGAAGCCGGCGCCGCAGAGGCGTTCCCTCGATTGGGTGAAGAACCTTTGTTTGCACCGGTTCGGCGCAGGGTTGCATGCCGCCGGTTTCATGCGCATAGTGGGTGCGCATCGAAGCAGAGGGTGCTGTTATGCGCGTGAAAGAAGATCGGGTCGGTTACGCCAAGCGTGCGGCCAACCTCAGTGTCAACGCCGAACTTCTCGATGAAGCCAAGGCGCTGGAGATCAACCTGTCGGCTACGCTGGAGCGCGCGCTGGAAAACGAGGTGCGCACCCGCAAGCGCGAGAAATGGTTGCAGGAGAACCGCGAGGCGATCGCCGCGTACAACGAGCATGTGCGCAAGCATGGGGTATGGAGCGACGGAATCCGCGGTTTTTGACGACGCATGCTGATGAAGCAGTTCTTTGCTTACGCCAATCTGGGCGCCAGCCGCAAGCTGTATCCGATGCTTCTGAACATCCAGAACGATCTGATCGTTGAGACGCAGACGCGGCTGGTTGCACCGTTGTTTCCGCTGAGTCGTGGACGCGTACCGGCCATTTCGGTGCTTTCCCCCATCATCGAAGTGGGCGATGGCAAGTACGTATTGATGATGCCGCTGATGGCGGGCGTGGCGGTCGACCAACTCGGCAAGCCCGTCGCCGATCTCTCGCATGATCGTTCCATCATCATGGCTGCGATCGACATGCTCATCAACGGGATCTGACATGCCCTCAACCCTGCGCATCGCCCTGGCCCAGTTCGACTTTCCGGTCGGCGACGTGGCCGGCAACGAGCGGCGCATCTGCGCCTTCATCGCGCAGGCGCGCGACGAATTCGGCGCCGACATCGTGCTGTTCCCGGAGCTGGCGGTCAGCGGCTATCCGCCCGAGGACCTGCTGATGCGCCCGGCGTTCCTGGCCGACTGCCAGGCGGCGATCGAGGCGATCGCGCGCACGGCCACCGGCATCGTCGCGGTGGTGGGCTGGCCGCAGGCGGCCGGCAGCATCCTCTACAACGCTGCCAGCGTGCTGCGCGACGGCGCCGTCGCCGCCACCTACCGCAAGCGCGAACTGCCGAACTACAACGTGTTCGACGAGCGCCGCTACTTCCACGTCGATCCGGACGGCGGTCCGTGCGTGTTCGAGGTCGAGGGTGTGCCGGTCGGGCTGGTGATCTGCGAGGACCTGTGGTTCGCCGAGCCGCTGGCCGGCACCGCGCGCGCCGGCGCGCAGCTGGCGTTGGTGCCCAACGCCTCGCCGTTCGAGCGCGACAAGCATGCCCAGCGCGATGCGCTGCTGGCCCAGCGGGTGGCCGAGACCGGGCTGGCGATCGCCTACCTCAACACGGTCGGCGGCCAGGACGCGCTGGTGTTCGACGGCGCCTCGGTGGTGGCCGACGGCGACGGCACCCTGGCCCAGGCCGCGCGCGCCTTCGAGGAGCACTGGCTGGTGGTCGACTACGACCCGGCCACGCGCCGCTTCGCGCCGGTGCGCTGGGCGCAGGAGAGCGACGAAGGCCGCGACGCCCTGGCCTGGCGCGCGATCGTGCGCGGGATCGCCGACTACTGCGGCAAGAACGGCTTCGGCAAGGCCTGGGTGGCGCTGTCCGGCGGCATCGATTCGGCGCTGGTGCTGGCCCTGGCCGTGGATGCGCTGGGCGCGGACAACGTCACCGCGGTGCGGCTGCCGTCGCGCTACACCGCTGGCCTGTCCAACGACCTGGCCGCGCAGCAGTGCGCGGCGCTGGGCGTGCGCATGCAGACGGTGGCGATCGAGCCGGCGTTCGAGGGCTTCCTGGCCGCGCTGGGGCCGCTGTTCGAAGGCCGCCCGGTGGACACCGCCGAGGAGAACCTGCAGTCGCGCGCGCGCGGCGCGCTGATGATGGCGCTGTCCAACAAGTTCGGCGGGCTGCTGCTGACCACCGGCAACAAGAGCGAATACGCGGTCGGCTACGCCACCATCTACGGCGACATGTGCGGCGGCTACGCGCCGATCAAGGACCTGTACAAGACCGAGGTGTTCGCGCTGGCACGCTGGCGCAACGGCTGCGGCGACGGCGAGCGCATCCCGCCGGCGGTGATCGCGCGGGCGCCCTCGGCCGAGCTGCGCGAGAACCAGCTCGACCAGGATTCGCTGCCGCCCTACGAGGTGCTCGACGGCATCCTCTACCGCTACGTCGACCTGGAGCAGTCGCGCGAGGAGATCGTCGCCGCCGGCTTCGAACCGGCCGAGGTCGAACGCATGCTGCACCTGGTGCGGGTCAACGAATGGAAGCGCCAGCAGGCCGCGCCCGGGCCGAAGGTGTCCCAGCGCGCCTTTGGCCGCGAGCGCCGCTACCCGATCAGCAACCGCTATCGCGGGTAGGAGCGCACCGCAGGGGCGCGATCGGGCTTTCAGGAGGAAAGCCATCGCGCCCCTGCGGTGCGCTCCTACCCACACACGCACACACACGAAAAAGGGGCCTTGCGGCCCCTTCGCTGCGAACCGGCGCGGCGCGCTCAGTTCTTGTCTTCGTTGTCCAGCGGCGACTTCTCGCCGGCGAACGGGTTGAGCTTGCGCCAGCTGTGCGGGTAGTGCGGCCAGTTGCCGGCCAGCCACGGGTGCTGCGGGTCGTTGAGCTGGAGCACGCGGCGGGCGTCGTCGGCCAGGGTCTTGTTGCCCAGGTGGGTGTAGGCCTCGGCCAGGGCGGCCACCGCGTCGTACTGGTACTCGCTCTGCGGGTAGGTCTCCAGGATGTGCTGGGCACGCTCGACCACCGAGACGTAGGCGCCGCGGCGCAGGTAGTACAGGGCCACGTCCATCTCGTGGCGGGCGAACTGGTTGCGCAGGTAGACCATGCGCTGGCGCGCGTCGGCGGCGTAGCGGCTGTTCGGGTAGCGCTCGGAGACGGTGTTGAAGTCGCTGTAGGCCTGCATCGGCGTGGACAGGTCGCGGCGGCTGGCGTCCAGGCGCCAGACCTTCTGCAGGAACACCGTGTCGCGGCTGGAGTTGGCCAGGCCGCGCAGGTAGTACATGTAGGGAACGTGGCGCTGGGTGGGGTAGGTGCGCAGGAAGCGGTCGACGGTGGACACCGCGTCTTCCTCGTTGCCGGCCTTGTACTGGGCGTAGGCCATCTCCATCAGCGCCTGCTCGGTGTAAGGGCCGTAGGGGTACTGGGCGATCAGCTGCTTGAACTGCTTCTCGCCGCCCGACCAGTTGTTGCGGGTCATGGCGGTGTGGCCGTCCTGGTAGATCTGTTCGACCGTGCGCGGTGCTTCGTTCTTCTTTCTCAGGCTGCTGCAGCCGGTGGCGAGGACCGCCATCGCGAGCATGAGCAGCGCCATCCGGGGCAGGGTGAAATGGGGGCGTGGGGAGGTGGCGCAGGAACGCAGGGACATGGGCAGGCGGCGGGGCCACGGCAGGAAGACAAGGTGGCGATGATAGCCTAGGCGCCCGCCGGGCCATGAATGGCCGGCCAATCCGACCCGCCTGCCGCAGTTCGCCCGTGCCGCCCCGCATGACCCAACCTGCTTCCGACCCCCGCCCCGGCCCCGGGGACGACGCGCCGCGCCGCGCCGTGGTACCTGCGGAACTGGCCGGACGGCGCTTCGACGCGGCGCTGGCCGAGCTGTTCCCCGAGTATTCCCGCTCGCGCCTGGCCGGCTGGATCAGGGACGGGCAGGCGCGCCTGGACGGGCAGGCGCTGCGCCCGCGCGACCCGGTGCAGGCCGGACAGGTGGCCACCCTGCAGGCGGTGGCCGAAGTGGCGACCGACGCGCAGCCGGAGGACATCCCGCTGCAGGTGCTGTACACGGACGAACAGGTGTTCGTGCTCGACAAGCCGGCCGGACTGGTGGTCCATCCCGGCGCCGGCAACCCGGCCGGCACCCTGGTCAACGCCCTGCTGTACCGCGATCCGGCGCTGGCGCAGTTGCCGCGCGCCGGCATCGTCCACCGCCTGGACAAGGACACCTCCGGCGTCATGGTCGTGGCCCGTACCCTGCAGGCGCATGCCGCGCTGGTGGCGCAGCTGGCCGCGCGCCAGGTCCATCGCCAGTACCTGGCGGTGGTGGTCGGCGCGCTGGTGTCCGGCGGCAGCACCGCCGCGCCGATCGACCGTCATCCGCGCGACCGCCTGCGCATGGCGGTGCGCGAGGACGGCCGCGAGGCGGTCACCCACTTCCGCCTGCGCGAGCGCTTCCGCGCCCATACCGCGCTGGAGTGCCGGCTGGAGACCGGCCGCACCCACCAGATCCGCGTGCACATGGCGCACCTCAAGCACCCGATCGTCGGCGACCCGCTGTACGGCGGCCCGCTGCGCCTGCCCAAGGGCGCGAGTGCGGAGCTGGCCGAGGCCCTGCGCGGCTTCCGCCGCCAGGCCCTGCACGCCGAGGTGCTGGAGTTCGCCCATCCTGCGACCGGCGCGCCGCTGCGGGTGGCCGCGCCGGTGCCGGCCGACCTGCTGGCGCTGCTGGACGCGCTGCGCGCCGACGCGCAGGAGCACGCGTCGTGAGCCCGGTCCCGGCCGAAGGCGGGGCGATCCTGCGCGCCGACTGGCCGGCGCCGGCGGCGGTGACCGCCTTCACCACCCTACGCCATGGCGCAGGGGTGTCGGCGCCGCCGTTCGATACCTTCAACCTGGGCGCGCGCTGCGGCGACGAGCCGGCGGCGGTGGCGCGCAACCGCGACCGGCTGCAGCGCCGCTTCGGCCTGCCTGCGCCGCCGCACTGGCTGCGGCAGGTACACGGGAAGCGGGTGGTGCGGTTCGATGCCCCCGCTCTCCCGCTGGGCGAAAGGGCAGGAGAACAGGACGAACCCGAAGCCGACGCTGCCGTCACCTCGGCGCCCGGCGTGGTGCTGGCCATCCTCACCGCCGACTGCCTGCCGGTGGTGTTCGCCGCGCGCGACGGCCGCGAGGTCGGCGCCGCCCATGCCGGCTGGCGCGGCCTGGCCGGCGGCGTGCTGGAGGCCACGCGGGCGGCGATGCGCACCGCACCCGGGGACCTGCTGGCCTGGCTGGGGCCGGCGGCCGGACCGCGCGCCTACGAGATCGGGCAGGAGGTGTTCGACGCCTTCACCGCTGGCGACCCGGGCGCGGCGGACGCCTTCGCCGCCACCCGCCCCGGGCACTGGCAGGTGGACCTGTACGCGCTGGCGCGGCGCCGGCTGGCGGTCGCCGGCGTGACCGCCGTATACGGCGGCGATCGCTGCACGATCGGCGAGGCCGATGCCTTCTTCTCCCACCGCCGCGACCGCCGCAGCGGGCGCATGGCGACCCTGGCCTGGATCGCGCTTTGAGCCTGCAGACGGTGGTCGATGACGCATGTGTCCTGCGCCGTCCCCTGACTGGAACGAGAACCTCATCCGCCTGTACTCTCCACCCGTGCGTCGGTGAGAGTGCCGCCGCGCGAGTCCTGCGCCGCCCTCGAGATCCCATGCCCCGCCGCCCGCTGCCCGTCGCGTTGCTGACCTTGTTGCTGGCCGCCTGCGCCACCGTGCCGGCGCCCGCGCCGGTCACCGCCAGCCTGCAGGGCGATGCCGCGCGCCCGGCGCAGGTGGCCGGCTGGGTGCACAGCGAGCTGTACTTCGGCGTCGGCGTGGAGGAAGGGCCGGGCAACCGTCACGAGGACCGACCGATCGACGAGGCCGCCTGGCGCGCCTTCCTCGACAAGGAGGTCACCCCGCGCTTCCCCGACGGCCTGACCGTCCTGGACGGCTACGGCCAGTGGCTGTTCCGCGGCGCGGCCGCGCCGGAGCGGCTCAGGACCAAGGTGCTGGTGATCCTGCACGAGGACACGCCGCAGCGGCGCGCCGACATCGAGGCCATCCGCCTGGCCTGGAAGCAGGCCACCGGCCAGCAGTCGGTGCTGTGGTCGCGGGAGAAGGTCGAGGTGTCGTTCTGAGCGTGCGCCGATGACCGCCACGGGCTACGCCATTCGCGAAGACGACCTGTCCGGCACGGCGGTGCGCGAGCTGCTGGCGCTGCACCTGCGGCAGATGCAGGCCAACTCGCCGCCGGACAGTGTCTACGCGCTCGACCTGTCGGGGCTGCAGCGCGCCGACGTGACCGTCTGGAGCGCCTGGCGCGGCAATGTGCTGGCTTCGGTCGGCGCGCTGCGCATGCTCGGCGACGGCAATGGCGAGCTGAAGTCCATGCGCACCCACCCGGCGTTCCTGCGCCAGGGCGCGGCGGCGGCGATCCTCGAGCACATCGTCGCGGTCGCCCGCGCGCGCGGCCTGCGCCGGCTCAGCCTGGAGACCGGCAGCGGCGCGGCGTTCGAACCGGCGCTGGCGCTGTACCGGCGGCGCGGCTTCGTCGACGGTCCGGCGTTCGGCGATTACCTGCGCAGCGACTTCAACCGGTTCCTGCACCTGGATCTGCAGGCTGGCGCCGACGTGCGTGCTGGCTGCCCATGACCGTCCCCCCCAGCTCCCGCCCGCGCTGGTTCGTCGCCGCCGACCTCAACGGCTTCTTCGGCCTGGTGGTCGACAACCTGTCGATCCTCGGCTTCATCGCGATGGCGCTGGTCGGCATGTTCCAGTTCCCGGCCGAGGTGGTGTTCGGCCGGATGTTCCCCGGCACCGCCTTCGGCGTGCTGGTCGGCAACCTGCTGTACACGCTGATGGCGCGGCGGCTGGCCGCGCGCAGCGGCCGTGACGACGTCACCGCGATGCCGCTCGGGCTGGATGCGCCGACCAGCATCGGCATGGCGCTGCTGGTGCTGGGGCCGGCGTTCGCCGGCTTCAAGGCGCAGGGCCTGCAGCCGCAGGCGGCGGCGCTGGCGACCTGGAAGCTGGGCATGGCCGCGCTGATGGTGATGGGCGCGCTCAAGCTGGTGCTGTCGTTCTTCGGCGAAGCGGTCACCCGCGCGCTGCCGCGGGCGGCGCTGCTCGGCTCGATCGCCGGCATCGCGCTGGTGCTGATGGGGCTGCTGCCGCTGATCGAGACGCTGCGCTCGCCGGTGGCCGGCTTCACCACCCTCGGCCTGCTGCTGTACGTGCTGATCGCCAAGGGCCGGCTGCCGGTGAAGCTGCCCGGGGTGCTGGTCGCGTTCGTGTTCGGCACGTTGCTGTACTACGGGCTGGGCCTGGCCGGGCTGGGCGCGCCCGGCTTCGCGCTGCCGTCGTGGACGCCGCCGCAGGTGGTGTTGCCGTGGCCGACCCTGGGCTTCGTCGAGGGGCTGCCGCACACGCTGCCGTACCTGCCGCTGCTGCTGCCGTTCGGGCTGCTGATGGTGGTCGGCGGGATCAACGTCAGCGAGAGCGCGCGCGCCGCCGGCGACGACTACCGCACCCGCGACATCCTGCTGGTGGAAGCGTTCGCCACACTGGTAGCCGGGCTGTGCGGCGGGGTCGCCCAGACCACGCCCTACATCGGCCAGCCGGCCTACAAGCACATGGGCGCGCGCAGCGGCTACACCCTGCTGACCGGCCTGTTCGTCGGCATCGGCGGCATGCTCGGGATCGTCTCCGGGCTGGTGCAGTGGCTGCCGCTGGCGGTGCTGTCGCCGATCATCGTCTACGTCGCCATCGACATCACCACCCAGGCCTTCCAGGCCACCCCGAGGCAGCACGCCGGGGCGATGGTGCTGGGGTTCCTGCCGTCGGCGGCCTACCTGCTGGCGATCAAGGCGCCGGGCTGGATCGCCCCGGACAAGCTGGCGGCGCTGACCCAGACGGTCGACGGCCACGGCCTGCCGGAGTTGGCGGTGATCTTCGCCCTCGGCAACGGCTTCATCATCACCGCGATGCTGTGGATCGCCACGGTGGCGGCGATGATCGACGGCCGGCCGCGCCGCGCCGCTGGCGTGCTTCTGGTGGCCGCCGCGTTGACCGCCTGCGGGGTGATCCATTCGGTCGATCCACGCGGTGGCATCTACCTGCCCGGAACCCTGCACGGCTTGCCGGCGGCGATCAGCGCGCAGTTCGTCGGCGCCTACCTGGTACTGGCGGCGGTGATGGCGCTGCTGTCGTTGCAGCGGGCGCGCGATGAATCCTCTGCGATGGAGCAATGACATGACCTGCTGCGAAAGACCACGATCATCCAGGCCGCTGCCATGCATCGCACTGGCCCTGCTGGGCCTGTTGGCCTGCAGCCTCGCGCAGGCCGCTTCGCCGGTGCGCGGGCCGTGGTGGACGGGCCTGCCGCCCATGAAGTCCACCCAGGTCCATGGCCAGACGATCCGCTACTACGACGTCGGCCAGGGCCCGACTCTGGTGCTGCTGCACGGGCTGGGCAGCAACGCCGGCTTCGACTGGGGCGCGGTGATCCCGGAACTGGCGAAACACTACCGCGTGCTGGCGCCGGATCAGCTCGGCTTCGGCGGTTCGGCCAAGCCGCAGGTCAACTACGGCGTGCAGACCTGGGCGGACATGCTGGCCGGGTTCCTGGTCGATCGCGGCGTCACCCGATTCCAGCTGGCCGGCGAATCGCTCGGTGGCTGGATCGCCGGCTGGTACACGGCCAACGCGGCCGACGCCGGCTGGCCGCTGCCCGAGCGGCTGGTGCTGGTCGACGCGGCTGGTCACCGTTCGCTGGTCGAGGGCGGGGCGAAGGCGACGTTCCCGCCGCTGTCGCACGCCTCGGTGCGCGACGGCCTGCGCGGCTTCGTGTTCCACAATCCGGAGGTGGTCGACGATGCGGTGGTGGAACAGGCCTTCCGCGACCGGCTGGCTGCCGGCGACCAGTCCACCCAGGAGCACTTCTGGCTCAATGCCGGCGACCCGGCCGCGTTGCTCGACGACAAGCTCGCGCGTATCCGCGTGCCGACGCTGGTGGTCTGGGGTGCCGAGGACCATCTGATCCCGCTGGCCGACGGCCAGGATTTCGCCGCGAGAATCGCCGGCGCGCGGCTGGTGGTGATCCCCGATGCCGGCCACGCGCCGGGCATCGAGCAGCCGGCCCTGTTCCTCGACGCGGTGCTGCCGTTTCTGGCCGACCGCGGTCGTTGATCCGGCTTGATGCCCGGGCGGATCAATCCCGGGCGGATCAATAGGGTTCCTGATTCCCGCAAGTTGTCTGGTTGGCCGCCCCGGCGCAAGCCGTGAGGATGCTCATGGGCGGCCAGCGCCCGATCCCGCTGTCGGCGTTGTGCCAGTCTGGACGCGCGGGAACGCGCATGACGCGTTGGTTACCGCGATTCCCCGCCCAGCCGCGTCATCAGGATCGCCGCGCGCTTGGCTTGGCGCGGGATGCTGGACAGATCGGCGGTTTCGCCCGGTGCGTGGCTGCCTTCGCCGGCGATGCCCAGGCCGATCAGGCTGTCCACGTCGGCGGCGACGAAACCGATGTCGCCGGCGCCGCGCTTGAGCGGGTCGAGTTCGGCCATCGGCTCCAGGCCGAGGTCGCGGTTGATCAGGTTGAGCCTGCCCAGCAGGGCGCGGTTGCCGGCGCTGGGCGCCACCGGCGGATAGACCGTCGCGTCGAAGGCGATTTCGGCGCCGGTCTGCGGCAGGTGGCGGGCGACGATGGCCTGCATCTTCGTCTTGACCCGCTCGGTCTGCTCCTGGCTGAGGGTGCGGAAGTCGCCCTTGGCGAGGGCGACCGACGGAATGATGTTGCCCTTGCCGGTGGCCGCGACGCGCACGCCGGCGGCATCGAGTTCGGCGCTCTGGCCGCCGCCGAGCAGGCCGACGTTGAAGGTCAGGTCCGGCTCGGGCAGTTCGGCGCGGAAGGCGGCGACGATCCGCGCCAGCTCGAAGATCGCGCCATCGCCCATGCCGGCGGAGAAGATGCCCGAACTGTGCCCGGAATGGCCGGTCGTGGTCAGGGTCCAGCCGTTGGACGAGCGTCGCGCGATCGAGCCCATGTCCTTGCCGTCCTCCTGCGCCAGGTTCTCGAAGTCCAGCGCCACCTCGGCGCGCTTGCCGGCGGCGACCAGGTCGGCGCGAGCGGTGGCGAGCGGCTCGCCGACGTCCTCCTCGTCGCCGGTCAGCACTGCTTCGATGTTGATGCCGGCCAGCGTGCCGGCGGCCTGCATCGCCCGCAGCGCGGCCAGCATCACCACCACGCCGCCCTTGTCGTCGCCCACGCCCGGGCCTTCGGCCACGTCGCCCTTGCGGGCAAAGCCCTTGAACGGCGAATCCGGTTCGAACACCGTGTCCAGGTGGCCGATCAGCAGCAGGCGCTTGCCGCCGGCGGTGCCGGCATGGGTGGCGATCAGGTGGCCGGCGCGCCCGGTCTGCGCCATCGGCTTCCATTCCACCTTGAAGCCCAGCGCTTCGAACTCCGGCCGTACCAGCCGCGCCACCGCTTCGACGCCTTGCAGATTCATCGTGCCGCTGTTCTGTTCGACCAGCCGTTGCAGCAGTGCGACCGAACGCGCCTGCTCGGCGTCGACGGCCGCGGCGATGCGCCGCTCGGCGGGCGCCAGCTCGGCATGGGCGAGGGCGGGCAGCAGGGTCGCCAGCAGCAGCGGCAGGGTGTGGGCGCGAAGGGGCATGGCGGATCCCGGCGGAGTGGGGGGCAGCGTCAACATACGACACTTACGTTGGATCAACGCGGGCGCAACGCCCCCGCGCCGATCATGGCCGCGGCTGGATGGACCGTGCTTCTTGAAACGGGTCCGATCCAGCCGCATCTCACGGCCATCGCCGGCCGCGCCGGCCACTGAACTCTGAGGGGATTCCCCATGCGGATGGACAAGCTCACCTCGCGTTTCCAGCAGGCGCTGGCCGATGCGCAGTCGCTGGCCGTGGGCCGCGACCACAACCTGGTCGAACCGGTGCACGTGCTGACTGCGCTGCTCGACCAGCAGGGCGGCAGCACGCGGCCCTTGCTGGCCCAGGCCGGGGTCAACGTGCCGGTGCTGCGCGAGCGCCTGGGCGAGGCGCTGGACAAGCTGCCCAAGGTGTCCGGCCAGGCCGGCAACCTGTCGATCGGCAACGACCTCGGCCGCCTGCTCAACGTCACCGACAAGCTGGCCCAGCAGCATGGCGATGCCTTCATCGCCAGCGAGTGGTTCGTGCTGGCGGCGGTGGAGGATTCCGGCGCGCTGGGCAAGCTGCTGCGCGAGGCTGGCGCCAGCAGGGCCAAGGTGGAAGCGGCCATCGACAAGGTGCGCGGCGGCGAGAGCGTGCAGAGCGAGAGCGCCGAGGACCAGCGCCAGGCGCTGGAGAAGTACACCATCGACCTGACCGCGCGCGCCGAGTCCGGCAAGCTCGACCCGGTGATCGGCCGCGACGAGGAGATCCGCCGCACCGTCCAGGTCCTGCAGCGCCGCACCAAGAACAACCCGGTGCTGATCGGCGAGCCGGGCGTGGGCAAGACCGCGATCGTGGAGGGGCTCGCCCAGCGCATCGTCAACGGCGAGGTGCCCGAGGGCCTGCGCGGCAAGCGGGTGCTCTCGCTGGACATGGGCGCGCTGATCGCCGGCGCCAAGTTCCGCGGCGAGTTCGAGGAGCGGCTGAAGGGCGTGCTCAACGACCTGGCCAAGAACGAGGGCCAGATCATCCTGTTCATCGACGAGCTGCACACCATGGTCGGCGCCGGCAAGGCCGACGGCGCGATGGACGCCGGCAACATGCTCAAGCCCGCTCTTGCGAGGGGCGAGCTGCACTGCATCGGCGCCACCACCCTGGACGAGTACCGCAAGTACATCGAGAAGGACGCCGCGCTGGAGCGGCGCTTCCAGAAGGTGTTCGTCGGCGAGCCGAGCGTGGAGGACACCATCGCGATCCTGCGCGGGCTCAAGGAGAAGTACGCGGTCCACCACGGCGTGGAGATCACCGACCCGGCGATCGTCGCCGCCGCGACCCTGTCCAACCGCTACATCAGCGACCGCCAGCTGCCGGACAAGGCGATCGACCTGATGGACGAGGCCGCCTCGCGGATCCGCATGGAGATCGACTCCAAGCCGGAGGAGCTGGACCGGCTGGAGCGCCGGTTGATCCAGCTGAAGATCCAGCGCGAGATGCTGAAGAAGGAGAAGGACGAGGCGAGCCGGCAGCGCCTGGCCGACCTGGAGAGCGACATCGACGCGCTCGAGCGCGAGTTCTCCGACCTGGACGAGGTGTGGAAGTCGGAGAAGGCCGCGCTGCAGGGCGCGACCAGGATCAAGGAGCAGATCGAGCAGGCCAGGATCGAGCTGGAGGCCGCCCAGCGCCGCCAGGACTTCGCCACGATGAGCGAGATCCAGTACGGCAAGCTGCCGGCGCTGGAGAAGCAGCTGGCCGCTGCCAGCGAGGCCGAGCAGCACGACTTCAGGCTGGTCCAGGACCGGGTCACCGCCGAGGAGATCGCCGAGGTGGTCAGCCGCTGGACCGGCATCCCGGTCAGCAAGATGCTGGAGGGCGAGCGCGACAAGCTGCTGCGCATGGAGGACGAGCTGCACCGGCGCGTGGTCGGCCAGGAGGAGGCGATCAAGGTCGTCTCCGACGCGGTGCGGCGCTCGCGCGCCGGCCTGTCCGACCCGAACCGGCCGAGCGGCTCGTTCCTGTTCCTGGGGCCGACCGGCGTGGGCAAGACCGAGCTGTGCAAGGCGCTGGCCGAGTTCCTGTTCGACAGCAGCGAGGCGATGATCCGCATCGACATGAGCGAGTTCATGGAGAAGCACTCGGTCGCGCGCCTGATCGGCGCGCCCCCGGGCTACGTCGGCTACGAGGAGGGCGGCTACCTGACCGAGGCGGTGCGGCGCCGGCCGTACTCGCTGATCCTGCTCGACGAGGTCGAGAAGGCGCATCCGGACGTGTTCAACATCCTGCTGCAGGTGCTCGACGACGGCCGCCTCACCGACGGCCAGGGCCGCACCGTGGACTTCCGCAACACCGTGATCGTGATGACCTCCAACCTGGGCTCGCACCAGATCCAGGAGCTGTCGGGCGACGACAGCCCCGAGGCCTATACCCAGATGAAGGCGGCGGTGATGGGCGTGGTGCAGGCGCACTTCCGCCCGGAGTTCATCAACCGGCTCGACGACATCGTGGTGTTCCACCCGCTGGACAAGCCGCAGATCAAGCGGATCGCCAAGATCCAGATGAGCGGGCTGGAGAAGCGGCTGGCCGAGCGCGGGCTGAAGATCGAGGTGTCCGACCAGGCCTTCGAACTGCTCGGCAACGTCGGCTTCGACCCGGTGTACGGCGCCCGCCCGCTCAAGCGTGCGATCCAGGCCCAGCTGGAGAACCCGCTGGCGCAGCGCATCCTGGGCGGCGATTTCCTGGCCGGCGACACCGTCAAGGTCGATGCCGAGGGCGGGCACTTGGTGTTCGCCAAGGCATGAGAGCCTGTTCACGATCTTTTCCATATCCGGCAACCTCTGCGGATGCGGGAGAAGACCTACCCCAGTGACATGAGCCGTGGACGGTTCGAGCAGATCCTTCCGATTCTGGAACAGGCGCGCAAGCGCACCAAACCCCGCCGCGTGGATCTGTACGAGCTCTGGTGCGCGGCGTTGTGCCTGCTGCGTACCGGATGTCTGTGGCGAGCGCTGCCCAGTGACTTCCCGAAGTGGCGCACCGTGCACTGGTACTTTGCCAAGTGGAGCGGGCGCTCAAAGAATCAGGTTGGCGCGGCTCGCGAACAACAGGGGCGCAACGCCTGCCGGCCACGCGGCATCGGCGGGTCGCGGCCGCCGATCGGCAATTTGCCGAAAGCGCCTGCGCCACGGCACCATCTGCGCATGACCCGCGCCCCCGACCTGCCCCAATCCGTCATCAACTGCTGCATGTACACGAAGCAGGGCCGACGCATCGACATCGGCCTCGACGCGATCAGCGACGCGCTGGCGAACGACGACGACAGCTTCGTCTGGGTCGGCCTGTTCCATCCGCAGGAGGACGTGCTGGACAAGATGCAGGAGGAATTCGGCCTGCACGACCTGGCGGTCGAGGACGCGAGCGTCGCCCACCAGCGGCCGAAGGTCGAGGCCTACGGCAATTCGCTGTTCGTCGCGGCGCAAACCGTGCAGACGATCGACACCGAGCAGGGCGAAACCCGCATCGTCTACGGCGAAACCCTGGCTTTCCTCGGCCCGCGCTACCTGCTCACCGTGCGCCACAATGCGGCGCTTTCGTACGCATCGGTCCGCGCTCGCGTGGAGCGCGAGCCGGAGTTGCTCGCGCTCGGTCCGTCCTACTGCCTGTACGCGGCCCTAGACTTCATCGTCGACAACTACCTGCCGGTCGTGAACCACTTCCACGACGTGCTGCTGCAACTGGAAAAGGACATCTTCAGCGAGGACTACCGCCGCGACATCCTCGTCCGCCTGTACGGGCTCAAGCGCGAACTGACCGATATGCGCCAGCGCACCGCGCCGATGCAGGACGTGGTGATGGCGCTCTCGCGCAGCGCCAGCCCGCTGATCCCGGACGAGGTGAAGCTGTATTTCCGCGACGTGAGCGACCACGCGGTGCGAGTCAACGACAGCATCGACGCGATGCGCGACCTGCTCGGCAGCGCGATGAGCGTCAACCAGTCGCTGGTGACGCTGGCGCAGGGCGAAGTGGTCAAGAAGCTCGCCGGCTGGGCCGCGCTGCTGGCGGTGCCGACCCTGGTCGCGAGCTGGTACGGCATGAACTTCGTCAACATGCCCGAACTGCATCGCCCGCACGCCTACTACGTGATGATCGCGGTGGTCGCGGTGGCATGCATCGTCCTGTACCGCTACCTGAAGAAAGTGCGCTGGCTGTGACTCCCAGACGGAGGAGAAGCGTCCATTGCGAAGTGCTGAACGAAGATGTGGTCGGAGCGTGCAAAGCCGAAGCATTGGACGCGGGAAAGGCCATCGCAGATGCGTACACTGCGCCGGACTGGCCGCCAAACCGATTCGACCTGACCACAGAATCAATCGAAGCCATCCGAGCAGCCATGACACCCCCTTCCCCGCTCCCGCTCGCGGAAATGAGCGCCTTCCGTCTTGGCGCTCTGCTTGTCGAACCGGCGTTCCGTCGTCTCGTTCACCAGGATGGACGCAATGAAAGTCAGGACGCTGCGCAGGCCGCCTTTGGACCAGGGCGCGTCCCGGCGCCGCCGCCGGGTAGGCGCGGCACCAAGGCCGTCAGGTCGAAGCGCCGGTTGAAACGCCACATGGTTTCGGCGAGGTAGCGATGGGCGTATTCGGCAAACTCGAAGGCGCGATAGGGCCCATCCAGCGGGCGCTTGAGGTTGGAGCGCTTGTGGTCGAACCAGTCCACCCAATCCAGGGTGGCCACTGAGGCCGCGTTGGTGGAATCTTGCCGCCGAGCCTGCCCTCGCTCGACGGAGACGGGCTCGGCGGTTTCTTGCTTATTCCCGGCGCCAAGGCGGCCATGACGGCTGGTTATCGATTGCGGATGAAACCTGCCGTGCAGGCGGCGCGGGCTCGGCTATCGTCGCGGCTCCGTCCTGCGATGCGAGCCCTGCCATGTCCGAGCAGCCGAACTGGAAACCCGAGACCCTGGCCGTCCATGGCGGCTGGTCGCCCGACCCGACCACCCGCGCGGTGGCGGTACCGATCTACCAGACCGTCGCCTACGCCTTCGACGACACCCAGCACGGCGCCGACCTGTTCGACCTGAAGGTGCAGGGCAACATCTACACCCGCATCATGAACCCGACCACCGACGTGCTGGAAAAGCGCGTGGCGGCGCTGGAGGGCGGCATCGGCGCGCTGGCGCTGGCCTCGGGGCAGGCGGCGGTGACCTATGCGATCCAGACCATCACCGAGGCCGGCGACAACATCGTTTCCTCCAGTGCGCTGTACGGCGGCACCTACAACCTGTTCGCGCACACCCTGCCGCAGTTCGGCATCCAGACGCGTTTCGCCGATTACCGCGAGCCGGGCGCGTTCGAGAAGCTGATCGACGCCAGGACCAAGGCGGTGTTCGTCGAATCGATCGGCAATCCGCGCGGTAACATCACCGACATCGAGCAGGTGGCGAGGATCGCCCACGCGCATGGCGTGCCGCTGATCGTCGACAACACTGTCGCCACGCCGTACCTGCTGCGGCCGTTCGACTTCGGCGCCGACATCGTGGTGCATTCGGCCACCAAGTACCTGGGCGGGCACGGCACCACCCTGGGTGGGCTGATCGTCGACTCGGGCAAGTTCCCATGGGCCGAGCACAAGGCGCGCTTCCCGCGCCTGAACGAGCCGGACGTCAGCTACCACGGCGTGGTCTACACCGAGGCGCTGGGGCCGGCGGCGTACATCGGTCGCGCGCGGGTGGTGCCGCTGCGCAACACCGGCGCGGCGCTGTCGCCGTTCAACGCCTTCCAGCTGCTGCAGGGCATCGAGACTTTGCCGCTGCGGCTGGACCGGATCAACGCCAATACCCTGGCGATCGCCGCCTGGCTGCGCAAGCATCCGCAGGTGGCGTGGGTCAACTACGCCGCGCTGCCCGACCACCCCGAGCACGCGCTGGCGCAGAAATACCTGCGCGGGCAGGGTTCGGGCATCCTGACGTTCGGCTTGCCTGGCGGCCTTGAAGCCGGCGCGAAGTTCCTCGACGCGCTGCAGCTGTTCACCCGCCTGGTCAACATCGGCGACAACAAGTCGCTGGCCACGCACCCGGCTTCGACCACCCACCGCCAGCTCGCGCCGGAAGAACTGGAAAAGGCCGGCGTCACTCCGGATACCGTGCGCCTGTCGATCGGCATCGAGCACGTCGACGACCTGCTGGCCGATCTGGAGCAGGCGCTGGCCAAGGTCTGAAGGCCGCTACGGCCTTGCAGGCCCCTCGGCGCGGTCGTCTTCGACATCGCCGAGGTTGCCGGCGAGGCCGGCGGGATACCCTTTTTTGCGAGAATGGGCGGGCATGTCGCGCAAGACGGCCGGGTCGGGCGACCCTGCCATGCGCGCCGCTCGCTGTGAGGAGGTGCGTTGTCCATGTCGTCGATTCCGGCTTCTGCCGCCGTTGCCCGGCGTCCGGTGGTGGCCGGCGTGCTGGCCGCGATCACCACCTCGCACCTGATCAACGACATGATGCAGTCGCTGATCCTGGCGCTGTACCCGCTGCTCAAGGGCGAGTTCCGCCTGAGCTTCGCCCAGGTCGGGCTGATCACCCTGGTCTACCAGCTGACCGCCTCGCTGTTCCAGCCGCTGATCGGCCTGCGCACCGACCGCCGGCCGGCGCCGTATTCGCTGCCGGCCGGCATGGGCGCCACCCTGTGCGGGCTGCTGCTGCTGGGCTATGCGCCCAACTACGCGGCGGTGCTGCTGGCGGCGGCGCTGGTCGGAGTCGGCTCGGCGGTGTTCCACCCGGAATCCTCGCGGATCGCGCGGCTGGCCTCGGGCGGGCGCCATGGGCTGGCGCAGTCGGTGTTCCAGGTCGGCGGCAACGCCGGCACCGCGCTGGGGCCGCTGATCGCCGCGGCGGTGATCGTGCCCAACGGCCAGCACAGCGTGGCCTGGTTCGCCGGCGCGGCGTTGCTGGGCATGGGGCTGCTGTCCTATGTCGGGCGCTGGTACGCCCAGCACCTGCAGGCGCGCGCCACGGCGCCGCGCGCGGCGGCGGCGGCGGCCACGCGAAGGGTCGGCTGGATCGTCGTGATCCTGCTGGTGCTGATCTTCTCCAAGTATTTCTACATCGCCGGGATCGGCAGCTACTACACCTTCTACCTGATCCAGCGCTTCGGCGTACCGGTGCAGCAGGCGCAGCTGTATCTGTTCGCGTTCCTGCTGGCCTCGGCGGTGGGCACGGTGGTCGGCGGTCCGGTCGGCGACCGCATCGGCCGCAAGCCGGTGATCTGGGTGTCGATCCTGGGGGTGGCGCCGTTCGCGCTGGCCTTGCCCTACGTCGGCCTGCATGCGACCTCGGTGCTGGTGGTGCTGATCGGCCTGATCCTGTCCTCGGCGTTCTCGGCGATCCTGGTCTACGCGCAGGAACTGATGCCGGACCGGATCGGCACGGTGTCGGGGCTGTTCTTCGGCTTCGCCTTCGGCATGGGCGGGCTGGGCGCGGCGGTGCTGGGACTGTGCGCCGATCGGGTCGGCATCGTCGCCGTCTACAAGGTCACCTCGTTCCTGCCGCTGCTGGGCATGGTCGCGGCGCTGCTGCCGGCGCGGCGCAGGTAGGTTCGTCAATCGCGATCTCGGGCGCGAGGCGTCCGCGGCCGGATCACCCCGCGAACGCCATCGCGCCCATGGGGCGCTCCTACATGGCTGGAGCGTGGTGCAGCTGCCGGTAGGGCGGCATGGCCATGATCATCTCGGCCAGCGAATGCGCCAGTTCGCGCTCGGCCAGCACCGCGGCGTCGGCGCCGTGGTCGAGCAGGTGCCTGACCTCGGCCTGGCTGTGCGCGCGCGCCAGCACGGTCAGCGCCGGGTTGAGCGCGCGCAGCTTGGCGATGGCCTCGCCGGCTTCCAGCGGCTGCGGGATCGCCAGCGCCGCGATCCGCGCGCGCTGCGGGTTGGCCTCGGCCAGTACCCGGTCGGCGGCGGCGCTGCCGCGGATGGCGGGGATGCCGTCGGCGTGCGCGTGCGCCACGTGGTCGGGGTTGTCGTCGATCGCCAGCACCGGCACACCGCGCTCGCGCAGCAGCTGCGCCAGCGTGCTGCCGACCCGGCCGTAGCCGATCACGATGGCGTGGTCGTGCAGGTCCAGCGACGGCCCCGGCGGCAGTTCCGGTTCGGCCGGTTGCGGCGCCTGCCGGGCCTGCTTGGCCTGCCAGCGATCCAGTGCGGCGAACAGGAAGGGATTGGCGACGATCGACAGCAGCGCGCCGGCCAGGATCAGGTCGTGGCCGAGCTGCGGCAGGATCTTCAGGTCCACCCCCAGCGCGGCGAGGATGAAGGAGAACTCGCCGATCTGCGCCAGGCTGACCGCCACGGTCAGCGCGGTCAGCGCCGGCCGGTCGAACGCGCGCACGATCGCGTACGCGGCCAGCGACTGCCCGACCAGGATGATCGCCAGCGTCGCCAGCACCAGCCACGGATGCTGGACGAGCACGTGCGGGTCGAACAGCATGCCCACCGATACGAAGAACAGCACCGCGAAGGCGTCGCGCAGCGGCAGCGAGTCGTTGGCGGCCTTGTGGCTGAGCTCGGACTCGTTGAGCAGCATGCCGGCGAAGAACGCCCCCAGCGCGAACGACACGCCGAACAGCTTGGCCGCGCCGAACGCCACGCCCAGCGCGATCGCCAGCACCGACAGGGTGAACAGCTCGCGCGAGCCGGTCGCGGCGATCCTTTCCAGCACCCATGGGATCGCACGCCGCCCGACCGCGAGCATGAAGGCGACGAACAGGCCCAGCTTGAACAGGGTCAGCGCCAGCGACTTCAGCACCGAGCCCAGGTCGCCGCCCTCGCCCTGGGCCAGACCGGCCAGCACCGGCATGAAGACCAGCGCCAGCACCATCACCAGGTCCTCGACGATCAACCAGCCGATGGCGATCTTGCCGCGCTGGGTCTCCAGCAGGCGGCGCTCCTCCAGCGCGCGCAGCACCACCACGGTGCTGGCCACCGACAGGGCCAGGCCGAACACGAAGCCCTCGATGGGGTGCCAGCCCAGCCGCCAGGCCAGGAACCAGCCCATCGCGGTGGCGGTGGCGATCTGCGCGACCGCGCCGGGGATGGCGATCCCCTTCACTTCCAGCAGGTCGTCCAGCGAGAAGTGCAGGCCGACCCCGAACATCAGCAGCATCACCCCGATTTCCGAGAGCTGGGTGGCCAGTGCCTGGTCGGCGACGAAGCCCGGGGTGAACGGCCCGACCACTATGCCGGCGACCAGATAGCCCACCAGCGGCGACAGCCTCAGCTTGTTGGCCAGCGCGCCGAGCACGAAGGCCACGGCCAGCCCTACGGCGATGATGTCGATCAGACTGGTGTCGTGGTGCATGCGGATTCGGCGGACGAGTCAGAAACCGGGGTCAGAGTGCCCTTTTTGCCGGGCCAGGGCAAAAAAAGGTTCTTCTCCCATCTGCGGGAAACGGAAGTTCCTGGCTGTCGGCGCGCGCCGGCTTCGGAAACATGCGCAGCCCCCGGTGGGAATGCTCCTCGGCTCGGTCGGACATCCATGTCCGACTCGCCGCC
>JASGEB010000074.1:0-2503 GCA_047606785.1 Pseudoxanthomonas sp. | reverse complement strand
GTCCGCGCGCCAGGCCGACAACGCCGGGACCGCGGCGCGCGCGCCCGGCAGGCGCCCGGGCGGGCGTTCCGGGCGTCGCTAGGACTGCCTCAGGCCAGTGCGCCGGGCGAAGCCAGATAGCGTTCGCGGATCGCCCTGGCCGACCAGTAGCTCAGCGCCGCCACCAGCCCGGTCGGGTTGTAGCCCAGGCCCTGCGGGAACGCCGAGGCGCCGGGCACGAACACGTTGTGCACGTCCCAGCTCTGCAGGTAGCGGTTGAGCACGCTGGTGGCCGGGTCGGTGCCCATGATCGCGCCGCCGTTGAGGTGGGTGGTCTGGTAGCTGGTGGTGTCGAAGTGGTCGCCGAAGCCGCGCACCAGCACGCGCGTGGCCGCCGGCCCCATCGCCTTGGCGATGCCTTCCAGCTTGCCGGCCATGAAGCGGGCCATGCGGGTGTCGTTGTCCTGCCAGTCGAAGGTCATGCGCAGCAGCGGCTGGCCGTGGACGTCGGTGTAGGTGGGGTCCAGGCTGAGGTAGTTGCCGCGGTAGCTCATGTGCGCGCCGTGGGCGTCCATGGACACGGTGTGGGTGTAGTGCTCGGCCACCGCCGCCTTCCACGCGCTGCCCCAGGCCGGCGTGCCCTCGGGCAGGGCGATGCCGCTGATCGGCTTGACCCCGGCCTGGTTGACCCACATCGGCGAGCCGCCGACGAAGCCGGCCGCGGCGTGGTCGAAGTGGTCGGCGTTGAAGTCGTCGATGGCCACGCCGTTGCCGCCGGCGCCGATGAACTCGTTGCTGTGCACGTCCTTGCCGAAGAACGCCTTGACCGTGGCCATGTTCTGGTAGGCGAAGTTGCGCCCCACCGTGCCGGTGCCGGTGGCCGGGTCGTAGGGCGTGCCGATGCCCGAGAGCAGCAGCAGGCGCACGTTGTGGAACTGGAAGGCCGAGACGACGACGATGTCGGCCGGCTGGAAGCGCTGGCGGCCCTGCGCGTCGACGTAGGTCACGCCGGTGGCGCTGCGGCGGTCGGCCGACAGCTCGACCTTGAGCACCTCGCTGTGGGTGCGCAGCTCGAACAGCGGGCTCAGCCGCAGCGCCGGCCACACGTTCACGTTGGGCGAGGCCTTGGAATAGTTGTAGCAGGCGTAGCCGCTGCAGTAGCCGCAGAAGTTGCACACGCCCATCTGGCAGCCGTAGGGGTTGGTGTACGGCCCGGAGGCGTTGGCCGAGGGCATGTCGTAGGGGTGGTAGCCCTGCGCGGCGGCGGCGTCGAAGAAGCGCTGCGCCGAGACCGTGCGCTTCTGCGCCGGCAGCGGGAACGGCGCCGAGCGGTCCGCGGCGAACGGGTTGCCGCCCTTGCCCTGGCCCACCACCTGCCCGCCCACGCTCCAGGCGCTGCCGGAGGTGCCGAACACCTTCTCGGCGAAGTCGAAGTGCGGCTCCAGTTCCTCGTAGCTGACCCCGAAGTCCTGGATGGTCATGTCCGCGGGGATGAACCGCCTGCCGTAGCGCTCCAGGTAATGGCTGCGCAGGCGCAGTTCGACCGGATCGACCCGGAAATGCACGCCGGACCAGTGCAGCCCCGCGCCGCCCACGCCGTCGCCGGGCAGGAACGCGCCCAGCTGCCGGTACGGCAGGGCGGTGTCGGTGCCGGCGTGACGGATGGTGACGGTGCTGTGCGAGAGGTCCTGGAACAGCTTCTTGCGGATGTTGTAGGTCAGCTCGTCCAGGGTGCCCGGGTAGGCGCCGTCGGGCTGGGTGTCGCGCGCGGCGCCGCGCTCCAGCGCCACCACCGACAGCCCAGCCTCGGTCAGTTCCTTGGCCATGATTGACCCGGCCCAGCCGAAGCCCACCACCACCACGTCCTTCTTCGGCATCGTCGTGGCCATCGGCTCAACCACTCTGGCCGTCGATGGACACCGGCGGCAGCGGATAGGCCGCGTCGCGCTCCACCCAGTCCATGAAGTCGGCGCGCGCGCCGGGGAAGCCGATCAGCTTCCAGCCCGCCAGCCCCTGGTTGCCGCCGTGGCGCGGGTCGCAGAAGAACCCTTCGCGCGTGTTGGCCAGCAGGATGGCGAAGAAGGTCCTGCTGGGCACCTGGGCGAAGGCGGCCGTGCCGGTCTCGAACGCCTGCAGGGCCTGGTCCTGCGCCCCAGCCGCCAGCTCGGCGAAGGCCTTGCCGTGCTGCTGTCGGCACCAGCCGTCGGCATCGGCGATGCCCAGCCGGTAGACCTCGCGCGGGGTCAGCCGCGACTGCCAGCCCAGGGTGGCCGGCGCGTCGGGCTGGAACGGGCCCTGCATGTACCAGGTGCGGCCCTCGGCCCAGGCCGTGCCCATCTGGCGGTCGATGTACTGCGGCACGCCGGCTTCCAGCGCGCCGGGCCCGTGCGCGTCAGCCGGGATCAGGCGCGCCACCGCGGCGCGCACGAAGGCCCATTCGGCGGCCGAGAAGAAGCCCGGCGCCGCCGGCGCGTCGGCGCGTGCCGGGGCGGGGGCGGGCTCGCTGCACCCGGCCAGCGCCACC
>JASGEB010000073.1:0-3259 GCA_047606785.1 Pseudoxanthomonas sp. | reverse complement strand
GCTCGGTCAGACATCCTGTCTGACTCGCCGCCGCAGGCCATCCCTGGCCTGCTTTCCGCATCCCCACCGGGCGCTGCGCATCGGCACGTCATTGCCGCTGCTTGCGGCCGAAACGGCAAAGCCATCAACCCGCGATAGCCGTGTCCTGCCGCCGGGGGCCACGGCAAGCGCGCCATGGAAGGCGCGCGCGCGAGTCAGGGCAGGATGCCCTGCCGAGGGAAAAGCGGCCCCCGGCGGCAGGGCGCGGCGTCCCGCCGAAGCCAGCGCCATCGAGGCGCTCCCTCGGTTGGGAGAAGAACCTTTTTTCGTATCCGTTCCGCTCTAGGGTCCGGAGGTCAGGCCGTTGGGCCCCTGCTTCTGGCCGTCGACCTGGACCGGCATCGAATCCATCTCGCGCATCGTGCTGCGCGTGG
This sequence comes from Pseudoxanthomonas sp., assembly GCA_047606785.1. Classification (GTDB taxonomy): domain Bacteria; phylum Pseudomonadota; class Gammaproteobacteria; order Xanthomonadales; family Xanthomonadaceae; genus Pseudoxanthomonas_A. The sequence continues at coordinate 2,846 of JASGEB010000073.1, read as the reverse complement.
CATGCGCAAGATCGTCCCATTCGGCCTGGGTGTGGCAGACCAGGGTGGCCAGGCGCGAGCCGGTCACCACGGTCCGCCTGCACACGCGCTTGTCGGGGTCGCGCACCGCTTCGCCCTGCTTGTCGCCGGCCGCGGCCGCTGCCGGCGCATCCGCGGCGGCTTCCTGCGCCCAGGCCGGGGCCGTGCCCAGCGCCACCAGCACACCGGCTCCCAGGAGCAGCTTGCGATGCCATTTCATATACAGTCTCTTTGCCAGAGCCCTGAACCAGCATCCGACCCGGCCGCCGGACCTGCTGCCGGCGTCAATCGTCCGGACGCATGTCGAAGGCGACGGTCAGGCGCGGCACATCGTCGACGAAGGGGACCGTACCATGCCAAAGGTAGGACGGGAACAGGACCAGCTTGCCCGGCTGCGGGTGCACGATGCGGCGTGCCGGCAGCTCCAGCCCCAACCGTTCCAGGGGTTGGCCGAACTGGATGCAGCCGGCCGTACCGGTCTCGCCCTGAGCCAGCACCGACGGCGGCAGGCACACGTAGAAAGCCGAGCTGATCCAGCCCTGCGGATGCATGTGGTTGGCATGGTGGCCGCTTGACCACAGCTTGACCGACCACGAGCCGGTCACCGCGATCCGGCCCGAGCGCGGCCTGCGCGCCAGGAACGGGTGGCGCGGATCGTCGGGCAGCGTCGCCAGCCAGCGTTCCACCGCGCGCACCAGCACGGCCTGCGCGGCAGCGATCTCAGGTTCGGGCCGGCCGAACAGGCGTCCCTGGGTCTGCGAACCGCGGCGCACGCTCTGGTTGACCGGTTCGCGCCTGGCCAGGTGCAGCGTTTCCAGGCACGTGCCCAGCGCCTGCAGGAAAGCGGGCAGGTCGGCATGGCCCGGCGGCGTATCGACATCGACCACGCCGATCAACCGTTCGTAGGCGCACAGCCAGTCTTCGCGCGGGTCCTCCAGCATGCGCCAGGCGAGCGCCAGGTTGGCCCAGCCTTCCTGGTTCAGGCGGTCGATCCGCAGCGCCCGGCCGGCCAGTTGCTCGGCCTGGCGCCAGCGCCGCAGGTGCATCGCATGGCGGGTATAGGCGTTGAGGAAGCTGGAACTGCCGCCGAGCCGACGCTCGGCCTGCTGGTAGAGCAGGTCCGCCGGCCGGTTCTGTCCCAGCTGCAGATGGCTGTCGGCCAGCAGCCACTGGGCGAGCGGATCGGAGCGGTCGCGCTGGTGCAGGCGCTGCGCGTGCACCAGCGCGCGTTCGCCCTGGCGGGCCTCGAGCAGAGTGCGGATCAGCTCCATCTGCAGGGCACGATCGTCCGGCCGCGCCTGCGCGGCCTGCTCGAAGGCCAGCAACGGGTCCTCCTCCGGCGAGCCGTACTCCCACAGCAGCCGGGCCAGGGTGGTGTGGCCGCGCGCATGGCCGGGGTGGTCGGCGACCAGCCGCCGCGCGCCGGCAAGCGCCTCGTCGATGCGTCCGCTGTCGACCAGCGCGCCGTTGATCGCACCCTCCAGTTCGGCGCCGCCCTGCCCGGCCGCGCGCGCGCGCGCATAGCTGCGCAGGGCGTCCTCGGCCCGGCCCTGCAGGCGCTGCACGCCGCCGAGGTTGACCCAGGCCGGCGCGTAGTCCGGCGCCAGCGCCAGCGCGCGGGCGAAGGCCTGCTCTGCGGCGGCCAGCCGGTCCTGCTCGCGCAGGGCATTACCCAGCCCGTGCCAAGCCGGCAGCGCCCGCGGATCCAACTGCAATGCTTGGCGGAACAGGGTCTCGGCACGCGCGTGATCCTGCGCGTCGAGCGCCAGCAGGCCCAGCTGCAGGCGCGGTTGCGCCAAGGTCGGCGCTGCCGCGGCGGCGCGCTCCAGCAAGGCCGCGGCCGCGGCGCCGTGGCCCAGACGGTTGCGCCAGGCGGCGTAGTTCATCAGGATCGCCGGGTTGTCCGGCGCGTGCGCCAGTGCGGCTTCGAAGGCGCGCTCGGCCTCGGCCTGGTCGCCCAGCTCGGCCTGGCACATGCCCAGCAGATGCCATGCGTCGGCCGCCTGCGGCGCCTGCGCCAGCAGCCGGTGCGCCAGTTCCAGCGCCGCCTGCGACCGGCCCGCCTGCAGCTGGCTGCAGGCACTGTCGAACAGCCGCGCCTGTCCGGCATCCAGGGCGACTTCCGGCGCCACGCGCGGCTTCATCTGCTGCGCTTCACCCGCACCGCCACGCCGGACGGCATGACCAGCAGGTAGCTGCCGAGCAGGGCCTTGCGGATGCGTACCTGCTCGCCGACCTTGACGTGGCCGCTGCCGGCGCCGTCGGTCTGCACCCACACCTGGCCGTTGTCGAGGACGAAGGTGCGCGAATTGCCGCGGTAGTCGAGCCGGACCAGCACCGCCTGGATATCCTGCGGCGCGGCCTCGGCGGCCGGGAGGGGGTTGTGCAGAGGGTCCGAAGCGGCGTCCAGGCCGAACTCGGCGCGGGCCTTGCCGGCCATCTCGGCCCGCGTCTGCGGCGGTGGCGGGAAGGCCTGGTCGTAGCAGGCCAGACGCCGGGCCGGCTCGACCACGCTGGCACAGGGATGGGTGGCCGTCTGCGCCGCCGCCACGCCCAGCCAAACCGCCAGGCCGAGCGCCGCCGTGCCGACGCCCGCGCCACGCGACCCGCACACCGCTATGAAGACCCTGGGCATTGCTTGCTCCTGGACCGATCGGCCCGACGATGACGGCTGCCGACGAACATAGCGCAAGGTGGCGCTGCATTACTCATAAGTCAGTAATATAGGCGACACTTGGGTGCTTGAAGAACGAGCGAACCAATGCCGGCTTGGCGGCGATGTCGGCCAGTTGTTCATGTACTCGGTTGGCCAACTTCTCGCCCGCGCG
>JASGEB010000072.1:0-19395 GCA_047606785.1 Pseudoxanthomonas sp. | reverse complement strand
GGAGACTTCAGTCATGGCACACAAAAAAGGCGTAGGCTCCTCGCGCAACGGTCGCGATTCCAACCCGAAGATGCTCGGCGTGAAAGTGTTCGGTGGCCAGGCCATCGAGGCCGGCAACATCATCGTCCGCCAGCGCGGCACCCAGTTCCATCCCGGCGCCGGTGTCGGTCTGGGCCGCGACCACACCCTGTTCGCGCTGGTCGACGGCAAGGTCGAGTTCACGACCAAGGGCCCGCACAAGCGCCGCACCGTGAGCGTGGTCGGCGAGGCGTAAGCCTTGGCGACAGGCTCGTGCGAAAGGCCCCGCCGCGTGCGGGGCTTCTCGTTTTAGGCTTCGCCATCCCGGCGTGCGTCGGGATGGCGAGCAGAAGCGATTAGGCTTCCCCCCCGGTCCCCGATTCCCGATTCCCGCCCCATGAAACTCGTCGACGAAGCCGAAATCACCGTCACCGCAGGCAATGGCGGCAATGGCTGCGTGGGGTTCCGCCGCGAGAAGTTCATCCCCATGGGCGGGCCGGACGGCGGCGATGGCGGCGACGGTGGCAGCGTCTGGCTGCAGGCCGACGAGAACCTCAACACCCTGGTGGATTTCCGCCACCAGCGCCAGTTCCGCGCCCAGCGCGGCGAGAACGGCATGGGCCGGCAGATGTACGGCAAGGCCGGGCAGGATCTGGCCATCAGCGTGCCGGTCGGCACCGTGGTCACCCACCTGGCCACCGAGGAGGTGATCGGCGACCTGACCCGCCACGGCCAGCGCTTGCTGGTGGCGCGTGGCGGCAAGGGCGGGCTGGGCAACATGCACTTCAAGAGTTCGATCAACCGCGCCCCGCGCCAGGCCACGCCGGGCGAGGAGGGCGAGCAGCGTGAGCTGAAGCTGGAGCTGAAGCTACTGGCTGACGTCGGCCTGCTCGGCTTCCCCAACGCCGGCAAGAGCACCTTCATTCGCGCGGTCTCGGCGGCCACCCCGAAGGTGGCCGACTACCCGTTCACCACCCTGTATCCGAACCTGGGCGTGGTCGCGGTCGAGCCGCATCGCAGCTTCGTGATCGCCGACATCCCCGGACTGATCGAGGGCGCGGCCGAGGGCGCCGGCCTGGGCGCGCAGTTCCTGCGCCACCTGCAGCGCACCCGCCTGTTGCTGCACCTGGTGGACTTGGCGCCGGTGGCCGAGGAATTCGCCGAGGGCGGGGTGGTCGCCAGCCCGGCCGAGCAGGTGCGCGCGATCGAGCGCGAGTTGGAAAGGCACGATCCGGAACTGCTGGCCAAGCCGCGCTGGCTGGTGCTGAACAAGGCCGACCTGATGTTCGAGGACGAGGCCGCCGCGCGTGCCGCGCAGGTGGTGGCCGAGCTGGACTGGCGGGAACCGTGGTATCGGATTTCGGCGCTCGCGCGCGAGGGCACCTGGCCGATCATGCAGGACGTGATGGCCCTGCTGGAGCGGCAGCGGCAGGAGTCCGCGGCCGGGGAGGGCGGGCCTGCCGACGATCCTGGCGATGGTTGAGCAATTGCGGATGCGTTGCCTGCCGGCGCTTGCGGGGGAAGGGCAGCCGTGCCAGGAGGGAGACTCTTCGATGGCCGCGTCGGCTGGCGGTCGAAACGCGACTCCGAAAGCGATGGTTCCCGCAATTGCAAAAAACCCGGCCGGAGCCGGGTGTTCTGTCGCCCCTGCCGTCGGCGCCGCGTCAGGCGGCGGCCTTGAGCGCCTTGATGCGCGCGCTCAGACGGCTCTTGTGGCGGGCGGCCTTGTTCTTGTGGATCAGGCCGCGGGCGCTGAAGCGGTCCAGCAGCGGCTGGGCGGTGGCGAAGGCGGCCTCGGCGCCGGCGGCGTCATTGGCGTCCAGGGCCTTGACGACCTTCTTGACGGCGGTGCGAAGCTGCGAGCGCTGGGCGACGTTGCGCTCGTTGCGCACAATGGTCTGCTTGGCGCGCTTCTTGGCGGACTTGATGTTGGCCACGGTGGAATCCTGCGAATCTGTGGGTTGACGGCGGGCGGGGAAAGCGAACGGGAAATTATGGGCTGTTCAAGCACTTGCGTCAATATGGCCGGTCGGCGCCGGCGGCGCCCCTCCCCGGGGCGGCGGAGCGGCCGATGAGCGCGGGTCAGGCGGGCGCGCCGCGGATGCTCAGGGGAATCCTGTCGTTCAGCAGCATGACCCTGGTCTCGCGGGTGCTGGGGCTGGTGCGCGACCAGTCGATCACCTACGCCTTCGGTACCAACGCGGTCACCGACGCGTTCTGGGTGGCGTTCCGCATCCCCAACTTCCTGCGCCGGCTGTTCGCCGAGGGCTCGTTCTCCACCGCCTTCGTGCCGGTGTTCACCGAGGTCAAGGAGACCCGCCCGCACGCCGACCTACGCGAACTGATGGCACGGGTGTCCGGGACCCTGGGCGGTGCGCTGCTGGTGGTCACCGCGCTGTGCCTGCTGTTCGCCCCGCAGGTGGCGATGGTGTTCAATCCAGGCTCGGCCGACGACCCGGACAAGTTCGGCCTGATTGTCCAGCTGCTGCGACTGACCTTCCCGTTCCTGCTGTGCGTGTCGCTGACCGCGCTGGCCGGCGGAGCGCTGAACAGCTTCCACCGCTTCGCCATCCCGGCGCTGACGCCGGTGATCCTCAACCTGTGCATGATCGCCGGCGCGCTGTGGCTGGCGCCGCATCTGCAGCTGCCGATCCTGGCGCTGGGCTGGGCGGTGCTGGCGGCCGGTGTGCTGCAGCTGCTGTTCCAGCTGCCGGCGCTGCGCGGCATCGACCTGCTGGCTCTGCCGCGTTGGGGCTGGCGCAACCCGTACGTGCGGCGGGTGCTGACGCTGATGGTGCCGACCCTGTTCGGCTCGTCGGTGGCGCAGGTCAATCTGTTGCTGGACACGGTGATCGCCTCCTATCTGTACGACGGCTCGCAGAGCTGGCTGTCGCAGGCCGACCGCTTCCTGGAGTTGCCGCTGGGGGTGTTCGGGGTGGCGCTGGGCACGGTGATCCTGCCGGCGCTGGCGCGCCACCACGTGCGCACCGACTCGGCGGCGTTCTCGCGCGCGCTGGACTGGGGCCTGCGCACCACCCTGCTGATCGCGGTGCCGGCCATGGTCGGGCTGATGCTGCTGGCGAGGCCGCTGGTGGCCACCCTGTTCCAGTACGGCCGGTTCACCGCCTTCGACACCCGGATGGCGGCGATGTCGGTGTTCGGGCTGAGCTTCGGCCTGCCGGCCTTCGCCCTGGTGAAGGTGCTGCTGCCGGCCTTCTACGCGCGCCAGGACACGCGCACGCCGGTGCGCGCGGGGGTGGCCTCGCTGGTCTCGAACATGCTGCTCAACCTGGCATTCCTGGCGCTGCTGTACCGGCTGTGGGTGCCGCAGGAGGTGCGCGCCGGCGGCGTGGTCGCGGCGTTGGCGGCCACCCCCGGCCTGCACCTGGCGCTGGGCCTGGCCAGCGCGCTGGCCAGCTATCTGAACCTGGTGCTGCTGTGGCGCTGGCTGGGCCGGGCCGGCGTCTACCAGCGCGGCTCCGGCTGGGGCCGGCACCTGCTGCGGCTGGCGCTGGCCTGCGCGGCGATGGCGGCGGCGCTGCTGGTCGGCCTGCACTGGCTGCCCGACTTCAGCGGCATGGACAAGTGGCACCGGATCGGCGGCCTGCTGGCGCTGGTGGCCGGCGGCGGGGCGGTGTACCTGGCGGTGCAGCTGGCGCTGGGCTTCCGCCTGCGCGAGTTGCGCGACCATTGAACGTGGCCGCGCCGCCGGCGGACAGGGCGAGGCGGGCGGCTATACTTGCCGGTCCGCCCGTGCCCATCCCATGAGCAATCTCTTCCGCGACGTCGAAGGCGGGGTCCTGGCCCCGACCGGTAGCGTGGTCTGCATCGGCGCCTTCGATGGCCTCCACCTGGGCCACCGGGCGCTGGTGCGCCGCGCCGTGGCGCGTGCGCGCGAGCTGGGCGTGCCGGCGGTGGCGCTGTGCTTCGAGCCGCTGCCGCGCGAGTTCTTCCGGCCCGACGACCCACCGCCGCGCCTGCTGTTGCCGCGCGACAAGGTGCAGGGGCTGTGCGAACTGGGCTGCGAGTGGGTCGGCCTGCTGCGCTTCGACCGGCGCATGACCCGGATGGACGCGCGCGCGTTCGTGACCGGCCTGCTGGTGGAGCGGCTGCGCGCGCGCGAGGTGTGGATCGGCCCGGACTTCCGCTTCGGCCACGGCCGCGGCGGCGACCTGACCCTGCTGCAGGCGCTGGGCGGCGAGCACGGCTTCGCCGCGCACGCCATTGCGCCGGTGCACTGCGCCGACGGCGAGCGGGTATCCAGCACCCGCATCCGCATGGCGCTCAAGGCCGGCGACTTCGCCCACGCCGAGCGTCTGCTCGGCCGGCCCTACGCCATCGGCGGGCGGGTGGTGCGCGGGCGCCAGCTCGGGCGCACGCTCGGCTTCCCGACCGCCAATCTGCGCTTCCCGTACCTGCCGGCGCTGTCGGGCATCTACGCGACCTGGGTGCACGGGCTGACCGAGGCGCCGTGGCCGTCGGTGTCCAGTTTCGGCACCCGGCCGACGGTCGAGGGCGTCGAGCCGCTGCTGGAAGCGCACCTGTTCGACTTCGACGGCGACCTGTACGGCCGCCACCTGCGCGTGGAGTTCGTCGCTAGGCTGCGCGACGAGGAGAAGTTCGACGGGCTGCAGGCGCTGACCGCGCAGATGCACCGCGACGCCGCGAACGCCAGGCAAATCCTATCCACCGAACGATTCAGGGCCAGCGCGTGACCCAGGACTACAAAGCCACCCTGCACCTGCCCGCCACCGAGTTCCCGATGCGCGGGGACCTGCCCCGGCGCGAGCCGGACACGCTGGCGCGCTGGCAGCGCGAGGACCTGTACGGCCAGCTGCGCGCCAACGCCGCCGGCCGGCCGCTATTCGTGCTGCACGACGGTCCGCCCTACGCCAACGGCGTCATCCACCTGGGCCACGCGGTCAACAAGATCCTCAAGGACGTCATCGTCAAGTCGCGCTACCTGGCCGGTTTCGACGCGCCCTACGTGCCGGGCTGGGACTGCCACGGCTTGCCGATCGAGATCGCGGTGGAGAAGAAGTGGGGCAAGGTTGGGACCAGGCTGGACGCGGCGCAGTTCCGCCAGAAGTGCCGCGAGTACGCGCTCGAGCAGATCGACGTCCAGCGCAAGGACTTCAAGCGCCTGGGCGTGATCGGCGACTGGGACAACCCCTACCGCACGCTCGACTTCCGCTTCGAGGCCGACGAGATCCGCGCTCTGGCCAAGATCGTGGGCAACGGTCACTTGCTGCGCGGCGCCAAGCCGGTGCACTGGTGCTTCGACTGCGGCTCGGCGCTGGCCGAGGCGGAGATCGAGTACGCCGACAAGGTCTCGCCGGCGATCGACGTGGTCTACGCCGCGCGCGATCCGCAGGCGCTGGCGGCGGCGTTCGGCGCGAGCGTGCCGGCCGGCACCGAGGTGACGGTGCCGATCTGGACCACCACGCCGTGGACGCTGCCGGCCTCGCTGGCGGTGAGCGTCGGCGCGGAGTTGGATTACGTGCTGGTCGAGGGTCCTGCGCGCGACGACGCGCCGCGCTGGCTGGTGCTGGCCGCGCCGCTGGCCGAGCGTGCGTTGGCGCGCTACGGCGTGGTCGGCGCCCGCGTGCACGGCAGCGCCAAGGGCGCGGCGCTGGAGGGCATCGAGCTGGCCCACCCGTTCTACCCCGAGCGCACCATTCCGCTGCTGCTGGGCGAGCATGTGTCGGCCGAGGACGGCACCGGCGCGGTGCACACCGCGCCCGGGCACGGCCAGGAGGATTACGCGGTATGCCGGCAGTACGGTCTGCTGGAGCGCTACGCCGCCGCCCAGATCAATCCGGTCGACGGCCGCGGAGTCTACCTGCCGGGCACACCGCCGCTGGGCGATATCGCGTTGGAAGGCGTGCACGTGTGGAAGGCCAACGAACTGATCGTCGAGGGCCTGCGCGGCAACGGCAGCCTGCTGGCCTTCCACCCGCTCAGCCACAGCTACCCGCATTGCTGGCGGCACAAGACCCCAGTGATCTTCCGCGCCACCCCGCAGTGGTTCATCTCGATGGAGCAGGCGGGCCTGCGCCGCGACGCGCTGGCGGCGATCGGCCAGGTCGGCTGGTTCCCGGCCTGGGGCCAGGCGCGCATCGCCGCGATGATCGAGGGCCGCCCGGACTGGTGCATCAGCCGCCAGCGCACCTGGGGCGTGCCGATCGCGCTGTTCGTGCACCGCACGACCCAGGAGCCGCATCCGCGCAGCGTCGAGCTGATGGAGCAGGTGGCGCTGAAGGTGGAGCAGGGCGGCGTCGATGCCTGGTATGCGCTGGACCCGGCCGAGCTGCTCGGCGCCGAGGCGGCCGACTACGAGAAGGTCACCGACATCCTCGACGTGTGGTTCGACTCGGGCGTCACCCACGAGGGCGTGCTGCTGGAACGCGGCTTCGGCAAGCCGGCCGACCTGTACCTGGAAGGCTCGGACCAGCACCGCGGCTGGTTCCAGTCCTCGCTGCTGACCGGGGTGGCGATCGACAAGGCCGCGCCCTACCGGCAGTGCCTGACCCACGGCTTCACGGTCGACGAGAACGGCCGCAAGATGTCCAAGTCGCTGGGCAACGGCATCGAGCCGCAGGACATCATGAAGACCCTGGGCGCGGACATCCTGCGCCTGTGGATCGCCAGCGCCGACTACAGCAACGAGATGACGCTGTCGCAGGAGATCCTCAAGCGCAACGCCGACGCCTACCGCCGCCTGCGCAACACCGCGCGCTTCCTGCTGGCCAACCTCAACGGCTTCGACCCGGCCGTGCACCTGCGCCCGCTCGAGGACATGGTGGCGCTGGACCGCTGGATCGTGCACCGTGCCTGGCAGGTGCAGGAGAAGGTCAAGGCCGCCTACGAGCGCTACGACTTCGCCGCCATCGTGCAGGCGCTGCTGAACTTCTGCAGTGTCGACCTGGGCTCGCTGTATCTGGACGTGACCAAGGACCGGCTGTACACCATGCCGGAGGATTCGCGCGGGCGGCGCAGCGCGCAGAGCGCGATGTACCGCATCGCCGAGGGCTTCGTGCGCTGGATCGCGCCGATCCTGAGCTTCACCGCCGACGAGATGTGGGGCTACCTGCCCGGCAAGCGCCTGGGCAACGTGCTGTTCGCCACCTTCTACGACGGCTTGGCGCCGCTGCCGGCCGACGCGCCGCTGACCGAGGCCGACTTCGACCAGCTGCTGGCCCTGCGCGAGCAGGTCGCCAAGGTGCTCGAGCCGATGCGCGCCCACGGCGTGATCGGCGCGGCACTGGACGCGGAGATCGCGGTGTCGGCCAGCCCGGCGCTGGCCGCGCGCTGGGCGCCGCTGGCCGACGAGCTGCGCTTCCTGTTCATCAGCGGCGATGTCACCGTCAGCCCGGTACATGCCGACGAGGTGTTCGTGCTGGCCGAACCGACCGCCAAGCCCAAGTGCGTGCGCTGCTGGCAGCGCCGCGCCGACGTCGGCGCCTACGCCGCCCACCCGCAGTTGTGCGGGCGCTGCGTGGACAATCTCGATGGCGACGGCGAGGACCGGCGATGGTTCTGAATGATGAGACGGGAACCGGGGACCGGGAACCGGGGACCGGAGAAACGGGTGCCGATCACCTGTCGTCGGCCGACTCGGCTCCGCCCCGGTCCCCGGTCCCCGGTTCCCGGTCCCCGCTTCCCCGACCCAGCGCGCTGGTGTGGCTGCTGCTGTCGGCGGCGGTGATCGCGTTCGACCAGTGGTCCAAGGCCTGGGTGCTGGCCAGCCTGCCCGAGAACACGGCGGTGCCGGTGTTCGCCGGCTTCTGGAGCTGGTACCGCACCTACAACACCGGTGCGGCCTTCAGCCTGCTCGGCGATGCCGGCGGCTGGCAGAAGTGGCTTTTCACGATCCTGGCCTTCGCCGTCAGCGGCCTGCTGGCCTGGTGGCTGTCGCGCACCCCGCGCGCGGCCTGGCGCACCGCGCTGCCCTATGCGCTGGTGGTCGGCGGCGCGCTGGGCAACGTGATCGACCGGCTGGTGCACGGCCACGTGGTCGATTTCATCCTGTGGTACGTCGGCGACCATTGGTGGCCGCCGTTCAACGTCGCCGATTCGGCGATCGTGGCCGGGGCGGCGGGGATCGTGCTGTTCGGGTTGTTCGACAGGAAGGGGAGTGGGAAATAGGGAATCGGGGCCGTTCCCGATCGCCATTTCTCATTCCCGGCCTGGATTAGAATCACCCCCATGCAAGTCCTGCTCGCCAATCCGCGCGGTTTCTGCGCCGGCGTCGACCGCGCCATCGAGATCGTCAAGCGCGCCATCGAGACGCTGGGCGCACCGATCTACGTGCGCCACGAGGTGGTGCACAACCGCTTCGTGGTCGAGGACCTGCGCCAGCGCGGGGCGATCTTCGTCGAGGAACTGGACGAGGTGCCCGACGGCAATACGGTGATCTTCAGCGCCCACGGGGTGTCGCAGGCGGTGCGCGCCGAGGCGGCGCGGCGCGGGCTGAAGGTGTTCGACGCCACCTGTCCGCTAGTCACCAAGGTGCACCTGGAAGTGGCGCGCCACTGCCGCGCCGGCCGCGACGTGGTCCTGATCGGCCACGCCGGCCATCCGGAAGTGGAGGGCACCATGGGCCAGTGGAACGCGCAGGCCGGCGGCGGGCTGGCCTCGCGTGGAAGCATCTACCTGGTCGAGGACGTGGACGACGTGGCCGCGCTGCAGGTGGCGCAGCCGGACAACCTGGCCTACACCACCCAGACCACCCTGTCGGTGGACGACACCGTCGGCGTCATCGAAGCGCTGCGCGCCAAGTACCCAGCGCTGCAGGGCCCGAAGAACGACGACATCTGCTACGCCACCCAGAACCGCCAGGACGCCGTGCGCGAACTGGCGCGCGACTGCGACCTGGTGCTGGTGGTCGGCTCGCCCAACAGTTCCAACTCCAACCGCCTGCGCGAACTGGCCGAGCGCGATGGCGTGCAGGCGCACCTGATCGACGGCGCCGCCGAGATCGACCCGGCCTGGATCGCCGGCAAGCGGCGGGTGGGCGTCACCGCCGGCGCCTCGGCGCCCGACGTGCTGGTCGAGGGCGTCATCGCCCGCCTGCGCGAACTTGGCGCCGGCAGCGTGCGCGAACTGTCCGGCGAACCGGAAGGCATGGTCTTCGCCCTGCCCAAGGAGCTGCGCCTGCAACTGGTCGATTGAATTCCGCAAGGCCGGGGAGCGCGGGTTTTTCGCCGTGTCTGCCACATCGCGCCCGCATTTGACCGCTTTCCGGGCGCTGCCTAGAATGCGCGGTCCGATGCCGGAATAGCTCAGTTGGTAGAGCGGCGCATTCGTAATGCGTAGGTCGTAGGTTCGAATCCTATTTCCGGCACCAGCGTCGGATTTTTTTCCAGCCCCGCCGGCGTGTCCGGCGGGGCTTCTTTTTGGTCGCCGCGACGGTCTTCGGTGAGGTCCGTGCGGGCCTGCGAGCGGCGAAAAAAACTGAGCAGGCTTTCCGCGTGCTGCGTGGCAGCATAAAATAGGCCGGTCATGCCCGCCGCGCGCCAGGCCAGGCGCAGCCCCGGGCCCTGCTGTTTCCTCAAGTCTCACTGGATACACCATGTCTTCGCGATCGCTTCCTGGACGCCTGCGTCCATGGGGCCGGCTGACCAGCCTGCTCGCCATCGGCTTCCTGCTCAGCGGCTGCAGCGGGGTGCTCAGTCCCAAGGGCCAGATCGGCCTGGACGAGCGCAATCTGCTGGTCACCTCGGTGATGCTGATGCTGCTGGTGGTGGTGCCGGTGATCGTGATGGCGATCGTGTTCACCCTGCGCTACCGCGAGTCCAACCCCAAGGGCCGCTACGACCCCGATTTCCACCACTCGCTGCCGATCGAGATCGTGGTGTGGGCGGTGCCGTGCGTGATCATCACCGTGCTGGGCGTGCTGGTGTGGCGCTCCTCGCACGCGCTCGACCCCTACCGCCCGCTCGACCACGAGGCCAAGCCGGTGGTGATCGAGGCGGTATCGCTGGACTGGAAGTGGCTGTTCATCTACCCGGAAGAAGGCGTGGCCACGGTCAACGAGATCGCCTTCCCCGAGCACACCCCGCTCGACTTCCGCATCACCTCCGACTCGGTGATGAACGCCTTCTTCATCCCCGAGCTGGGCACCCAGGTCTACTCGATGGCGGGCATGCAGACCCAGGTCCACCTGATCGCCAACCAGCAGGGCGAGATGCGCGGCATCTCCTCGAACTACAGCGGCCACGGCTTCTCCGGCATGGGCTTCACCGCGCATTCGCTGGACCAGGCCGGCTACCAGGCCTGGCTGGCCAAGGTGCGCGCTTCGGCGCAGGCGCTCGACGCGCAGACCTACCAGGCGCTGGCCAAGCCGTCCGACCACGTGCCGGTCGGCTACTACGGCAGCGTCCAGCCGGGGCTGTTCGCCGCCGTGCTGGACAAGTACATGGCCGGCCACGGCGGGCACATGGGCCAGCAGGCGCCCGGCGACCAGCCCGGCGACGAGGCCGCCCGCCAGGCCGATGCCGGCGCCGGCCAGCACCTCATGCCCGGCATGGACGAGGTCCAGGGCGAACATCCGCACGAGGCGGACGCTGCGATGGCGGGCATGGAGCACGGCCAGACGCATGAAGAACACGACGCGCCCGCCCCGGCCGAAGCCGCGCCCGCGCAGAACCCGGAGAAGCACTGATGTTCGGCAAGCTCACGCTCGAGGCGATCCCCTACCACGAGCCGATCCTGATCGGGACCTTCATCGCCACCGCGGCGATCGGCCTGCTGGTGCTCGGCACCGTCACCTGGCTGGGCAAGTGGAAGTACCTGTGGACCGAGTGGTTCACCTCGGTGGACCACAAGCGGATCGGCGTGATGTACATCGCGGTGGCGCTGGTGATGCTGCTGCGCGGCTTCGCCGACGCGATCATGATGCGCGGCCAGCAGGCCGCGGTCGCCGCCACCGGCGGCGACGGCTTCCTGCCGCCGCACCACTACGACCAGGTGTTCACCGCGCACGGCGTGATCATGATCTTCTTCATGGCCATGCCGTTCATGACCGGCCTGATCAACCTGGTGGTGCCGCTGCAGATCGGCGCGCGCGACGTGGCCTATCCGTTCCTGAACTCGCTGAGCTTCTGGCTGTTCGTAGCCGGCGTGGTGCTGATCATGCTGTCGCTGTTCGTGGGCGAGTTCGCCCAGACCGGCTGGCTGGCCTACCCGCCGCTGTCCGAGCCGCAGTACAGCCCCGGGGTCGGGGTGGACTACTACCTGTGGGCGCTGCAGATATCCGGCCTGGGCACCACCCTGACCGGCATCAACTTCGTGGTGACCATCTTCAAGATGCGCGCGCCGGGCATGAAGCTGATGCGCATGCCGATCTTCACCTGGACCGCGCTGATCACCAACGTCCTGATCGTCGCCGCCTTCCCGATCCTGACGGTGAGCCTGGCGCTGCTGGGTGCGGACCGCTACCTGGGCACGCACTTCTTCACCAACGAAGGCGGCGGCAACGCCATGATGTACATCAACCTGATCTGGGTCTGGGGCCATCCGGAGGTGTACATCCTGGTGCTGCCCGCGTTCGGCGTCTACTCCGAGGTGGTGGCGACCTTCGCCCGCAAGCAGTTGTTCGGCTACACCTCGATGGTCTACGCCACTTCCTGCATCGGCGTGCTGTCCTTCATCGTCTGGCTGCACCACTTCTTCACCATGGGCTCGGGCGCCAACGTCAACGCCTTCTTCGGTATCGCCACGATGATCATCGCCGTGCCCACCGGAGTGAAGATCTTCAACTGGCTGTTCACCATGTTCCGCGGCCGCCTGCGCATGACTTCGCAGATGTACTGGACGGTGGGCTTCATGATCACCTTCACCATCGGCGGCATGACCGGGGTGATGATGGCGATCCCGGCGGTGGATTTCGTGCTGCACAACAGCCTGTTCCTGATCGCCCACTTCCACAACGCGATCATCGGCGGGGTGGTGTTCGGCTACCTGGCCGGGCTGTCGTACTGGTTCCCCAAGGCGCTCGGCTTCACTCTGCCGGACAAGCTGGGCAAGGCCGCGTTCTGGTGCTGGATCGTCGGCTTCTTCCTGGCCTTCGGCCCGCTGTACGTGCTCGGCTTCATGGGCATGACCCGCCGCCTGAACACCTTCAGCAACCCCGAGTGGGTGCCGTGGCTGTACGTGGCCGCGTTCGGCGCGACGGTGATCGGCTGCGGCATCGCCCTGAACGTGCTGACCATCGTCTGGGGCATCGTCAAGCGCAGGCAGAACCGCGACCTGAGCGGCGATCCCTGGGATGGCCGCACCCTGGAGTGGTCGACCTCCTCGCCGCCGCCGTTCTACAACTTCGCCGTCCTGCCCAAGGTCGGCCAGATCGACCAGTTCTGGCACGACAAACAGGCCGGGACCGCCTGGCAGCGTCCGGCCCGGTACGAGGACATCCACATGCCGCGCAACACCGCCACCGGCGTGTTCATGGGCGCCTTCGGCGTGCTGCTCGGCTTCGGCCTGATCTGGCACATCTGGTGGATGGCCGGTCCGGGCCTGGCCGGCATGATCGGCAGCTTCATCGCCCGCAGCTTCGACGAGGACGTGGACTACTACGTGCCGGCCGCCGAGGTCGAGCGGATCGAGAATGCGCGCTTCGCTCAGCTCGAACAGGCGCGCGCCGGCGCGCAGGGAGCGTCCCGATGAGCGGCGCGGCGACCACCCTGGACCACGGGCACGACATGCACGAGCACCACGAGCACCACGACGCCGGCGGCAACACGCTGTTCGGCTTCTGGATCTACCTGATGAGCGACTGCCTGATCTTCGCGGGCCTGTTCGCCACCTACGCGGTGCTGTCCCACGCCACTGCCGGCGGGCCGTCGGGCAAGGATCTGTTCGACCTGAAGTTCGTGCTGGTGGAGACCTTCCTGCTGCTGTTCTCCAGCCTGACCTTCGGCCTGGCGATGATCGGCGCCTACAAGGGCAGCCGCGGCACCCTGCTGGGCTGGCTGGCGGTGACCTTTCTGTTCGGCGCCGGCTTCCTGGGCATGGAGCTGTACGAGTTCAACCACCTGATCCACGAGGGCCTCGGCCCGGACCGCAGCGCGTTCCTGTCGGCGTTCTTCACCCTGGTGGGCACCCACGGCCTGCACGTCACCTCGGGCATGCTGTGGATGATCGTGCTGGTCGTGCAGGTGCTGATGCGCGGATTGAGCCCGCGCAACATGACCCGGCTGGCCTGCCTGAGCCTGTTCTGGCACTTCCTGGACATCATCTGGATCGCCGTGTTCACCGTCGTCTACCTGCTGGGGGTGCTGTGATGGCCAACGACATCCACGGGCAGCACGCCCATTCCGCGCACGACGCCGTGCACGACGCCGGCGGCCACCACGGCAGCGTGAAGTCCTACCTGGTCGGCTTCGGCTGGGCGGTGCTGCTGACCGTGGTGCCGTTCGTGCTGGTGATGACCGGGTTCTTCCCGGCCGCCTTCACCGCGGTGCTGATCGCCCTGCTGGCGCTGGCCCAGATCGTGGTGCACCTGGTGTTCTTCCTGCATCTGGACAGTTCCTCGCGGCAGCGCTGGAACGTGCTGGTCGGGCTGTTCACGGTGGTCATCATCGGCATCGTGGTGATCGGTTCGCTATGGGTGCTGTACAACATGAACGTGAACATGATGCATTGATGCCCGGTGCCACGCCGGACTGTGAAAGGCCGCCTGCGGGCGGCCTTTTTCGTGGTTCTTTCTCCAACCGAGGGAACGTCGCTGCGGCACTGGGTTCGGTGGGACGCCGTGCCCTGCCGCTGGGAGCCGCTTTTCCCTCGGCAGGGCATCCTGCCCTGACTCGGGCGCGCGCCCTCCATGGCGCGCTTTACGCGACTCCCGGCGGCAGGGCACGGCTATCGTGGGTGGATGGTTTGCCGCTTCGGCCGCAGGCAGCGGCAATGACGCGTCGATGCGCAGTCCCCGGTGGGGATGCGGAAAGCAGGCCATGGATGGCCTGCGGCGGCGAGTCGGACATGGATGTCCGACCGAGCCGAGGAGCATTCCCACCGGGGGCTGCGCATGTTTCCGAAGCCGGTGCGTGCCGACAGCCAGGAGCTTCCGTTTCCCGCAGATGGGAGAAGAACCTCTTTCGTTGCCCGCCGGCCACGGTGGGCATGACCAATGGCAGGGCGGCCGGCCGTCCGGCGGAAGGTACGATCGGCGGGTTTCCCGCCCGCCACCCCCACTCACGGAGTTCCGGTCCATGCGCGTCGTCGCCGCCTTCTCGCTCGCCCTTGCCGTCCTGCCGGTGCACATCGCCCTGGCGCAGTCGCGTACCCCGGCGCCGCAGGACATCGCCTACCCGGGCACGCTGCAGCTGGCGGTGGACGCCACCGACCTCGAACACCGCGTGTTCCGCGTACGCGAGACCATCCCGGCGCAGCCCGGGCCGTTGACCCTGCTGTATCCGCAGTGGATCCCCGGCAATCACAGCCCGAGCGGCCAGATCGACAAGGTCGCCGGCCTGGCGGTCAGCGCCAACGGCAAGCGCCTGGACTGGAAGCGCGACCAGTACGACGTCTACGCCTTCCAGGTCGAGGTGCCGCAAGGGGCGAGCGAGGTGCAGGTCGAATTCCAGTACCTCTCGCCGCTGGCCGGCAACCAGGGCCGGGTGGTGATGACCCCGGAGATGCTCAACGTGCAGTGGAACCTGGTGTCGCTGTACCCGGCCGGCTACTACGCCCGCCGCATCCCGGTGCAGGCCAGCCTGAAGCTGCCGGCTGGCTGGTCCTACGCCAGCGCCGCCGAGACCGCCACGCGCGAGGGCGACACGCTGCGCTTCAAGCCGCTGGACTACGCCACCCTGCAGGATTCGCCGCTGTTCGCCGGGCGCTACTACCGCCAGTTCGACCTCGACCCGGGCGCGGCCACGCCGGTGCATTTGAACGTGTTCGCCGACACCGCCAAGGCGCTGGAGGCCAAGGACGCGCAGATCGCCGCCCACCGCGCGCTGGTGCAGCAGATGTACAAGCTCTACGGCGCCCACCACTACGACCACTACGACTTCCTGCTGGCGCTGACCGACAAGCTCGGCGGCATCGGCCTGGAGCACCACCGCTCCAGCGAGAACAGCAGCCCGCCGGGCTATTTCACCGAATGGGACAAGAACTGGAGCGGCCGCGACCTGCTGGCGCACGAGTTCAACCACTCCTGGGACGGCAAGTTCCGCCGCGGCGCCGACCTGGCCACGCCCAACTTCAACGTGCCCATGGGCGACAGCCTGCTGTGGGTGTACGAAGGCCAGACCCAGTTCTTCGGCCACGTGCTGGCCGCGCGCTCGGGGCTGTGGAGCCAGCAGCAGGCGCGCGAGATGCTCGCCAACGTCGCCGCTACCTACGACAAGGGCCGTCCGGGCCTGGGCTGGCGCGCCCTGCAGGACACCACCAACGACCCGACCATCGGCCAGCGCCGGCCGCAGGCCTATCGCAACTGGCAGATGAGCGAGGACTACTACTCCGGCGGCCAGATGCTGTGGCTGGAGGTGGACGCCAAGCTGCGCGCGCTGAGCGGCGGCAAGCGCTCGATCGACGATTTCGCCCATGCCTTCTACGGCATGGACAACGGCTCCTACCAGGTCAAGACCTACACCTTCGACGACGTGGTGGCCACGCTCGACGGGATTGCGAAGTTCGACTGGGCCGGCTTCCTGCGCGAGCGCCTGGACGGCCGCGTGGCGCTGACCGGCGGCATCCAGGCCAGTGGCTGGAGGCTGGTCTACACCGACAAGCCGAGTGACGCCTTCAAGGCCATCGAGACGCGCGCCAAGTCGGCCATCCTGACCTACTCGCTGGGCCTGGCGGTGGGCGAGGACGGCGTGGTCGGCGACGTGCTGTGGGACAGCTCGGCCTTCCAGGCCGGCGTCGCCCCGCAGATGAAGGTGGTCGCGGTCAACGGCAAGGAGTATTCCGGCGAGGTCCTGCGCGAGGCGGTCACCGCGGCCAAGGGCGCGCAGGCGCCGATCGAACTGCTGGTGAAGAACTTCGACCGCTACGACACCCTGCGCATCGACTACCACGACGGCCTGAAGTACCCGCAGCTCGAGCGCATCCCCGGCACGGCCGATACGCTGAGCAAGCTGTACGCGGCGAAGTAGCACGCGCGAGGGCAGGCTGCAAAACCCGGCGCCGCCCCGCTTGGCGGCGCCCGGCCGCAACGCACACACTGGCGCCCATGTCCCTCGACCCGCGCCCGCCCGCCATCGCCCTGATGGGCCCGACCGCCTCGGGCAAGTCGGCGCTGGCGCTGGAATGGGCGCAGCGGCTGGGCGCGGAGATCGTCAGCGTCGATTCGGCGCTGGTCTACCGCGGGCTGGACATCGGTGCGGCCAAGCCGAGCGCGGCCGAGCGCGCGCAGGTGCCGCACCACCTGCTCGACGTGTGCGAGCCGTGGCGGGCGTACTCGGCGGCCGAGTTCGCCACCGCCGCGCGCGCGGCCATCGACGCCGTCCTCGCCCGCGGCCGCCTGCCGCTGCTGGCCGGCGGTACCGGCCTGTACTGGCAGGCGCTGCTGCGCGGGCTGGCGTCGATGCCGGCGGCCGATCCGGACTTGCGCGCGGCCATCGCCGCCGAGGCCGGCCAGCGCGGTTGGCCGGCCCTGCATGCGGAACTGGCGCAGGTCGATCCCGCCGCCGCCGCGCGCATCCACGCCACCGACCCGCAGCGCATCCAGCGCGCGCTGGAGGTGTTCCGCCTGACCGGCTTGCCGATCAGCCACTGGCAGCGGCAGCCGGCGCCGGGCCGGCTACCGCTGCGGGTGCTCAAGCTGGTGCTGGCCCCGCGCGAGCGCGGTGCGCTGCACGCGCGCATCGAACGGCGCTTCGACACCATGCTCGCCGCCGGTTTCCTCGACGAAGTGCGCGCGCTGCGCGCGCTGCCGGCGATGCGTGCCGTGCCCGCGCCGCTGGACCTGCCGGCGGTGCGTGCGGTCGGCTATCGCCAGGCCTGGCAGTACCTGGACGGGCAGGGGAGTGCGGAGGACTTCCGCCAGGCCGCCCTGGCCGCCACCCGCCAGCTGGCCAAGCGCCAATTGACCTGGCTGCGCGGCGAGTTGGACGCGCGCTGGTTCGACCCGCAACGCCAGCGCGCCGGACTGGAGGATGCACTGGCGCTGTTCCTGGGCCGGTAGGGTCGCCGCGGCCTGCCGCAGGCACTTCCTGCCACGCACGCTGCGCCCCCGCCTGCGCTGCCGGCGCAGCGTGCGAACGTGCGCCGGCTGCCATCCGACGGCATGCGCGTGCGCCGCGCGGCCGTGTAACATTCGGCTTGCGGGCTTTGCGGCAGGGGATGACCTTGTAGTGCCGACCCGGTGCACCAACCACCACACAGACCTATCCCAATAGGCGGAAGAACACTATGTCCAAGGGTCAATCCCTGCAGGATCCTTTCCTCAACGCCCTGCGCCGCGAACGCGTACCGGTCTCCGTCTACCTGGTCAACGGCATCAAGCTGCAGGGCACCATCGAGTCCTTCGACCAGTTCGTGGTCCTGCTGCGCAACACCGTCAGCCAGATGGTCTACAAGCACGCCATCTCCACCGTGGTGCCGGCGCGCAGCGTGCGCGTGGGCCCGGGCGGCGGCCAGGTGCAGGCCGGCGGCGAAGCGGCCGAGGCCGCCGATTCGGCCTAGCGCAGCATTCCGGCCAGGCCGGCGGGCCGGCGGCGGTTGAACCGCGCCGGTCGCGCCACCATCCTGTACGGACTGTCCGCCCTTGGCCCGTCAATGCCCACCGAGTTGTTCGAACGTTCCCGCAAGGGCGAGCATGCCCTGCTGATCCAGCCCCTGCGCGGTGGCGCGGCCCAGGCCGGCGACGATGCCGCCGAGGAATTCGCCGAACTGGCCCGCTCGGCCGGCGCCAGTATCGCCGCGGTGGTGACCGCGCGCGGCGAGCGACCCAGTCCGGCCACCTTCATCGGCAGCGGCAAGCTGGAGGAGGCCAAGGCCGCCGCCGACGCCAGCGGCGCCGATCTGGTGCTGGTCAACCACGCCCTCAGCCCGGCCCAGGAGCGCAACCTGGAAAAGGCGCTGCAGCGGCGCGTGCTCGACCGCACTGGCCTGATCCTGGACATCTTCGCCCAGCGCGCGCGCAGCCACGAGGGCAAGCTGCAGGTCGAGCTGGCCCAGCTGCGCCACATGGCCACCCGCCTGGTACGCGGCTGGACCCACCTGGAGCGCCAGCGCGGCGGTTCGATCGGCCTGCGCGGCCCCGGCGAGACCCAGCTGGAGACCGACCGCCGGCTGCTGCAGAAGCGGGTCGAGCAGCTGCAGAAGCGGCTGGACAAGGTCGAGGTGCAGCGCACCCAGATGCGCCGCGCGCGGGTGCGCAGCGAACTGCCGCGGGTGGCGCTGGTGGGCTACACCAACGCCGGCAAGTCGACCCTGTTCAACGCCCTCACCGGCGCCCAGGCCTATGCCGCCGACCAGCTGTTCGCCACCCTCGACCCGACCGTGCGCCGGATCGACCTGGCGGCGGGCGCGGGGCAGGCCCGGCAGGGCGGCGCGGTGGTACTGGCCGATACGGTCGGCTTCGTGCGCGACCTGCCGCACGAACTGGTGGCCGCGTTCCGCTCGACCCTGAGCGAGGCGCGCGAGGCCGATCTGCTGCTGCACGTGGTCGACGCCGCCGATCCGCTGCGCGAGGAGCGCATCGCCGCGGTCGACGCGGTGCTGGAGGAGATCGGCGCCGGCGACATCCCGCAGCTGCTGGTGTTCAACAAGATCGACCGCATCGAAGGCGCGGCGCCGCGCGTGGACACCCCGGCCGGTGCCGCCGGCGCCGATGCGGACGACCACCGCCACGGCCACGGCGACGCCCGCCGGCGGGTATGGATCTGCGCCCGCGACGGCGCCGGCCTGGACCTGCTGCGGCAGACCCTGGCCCAGCGCCTGGGCCTGCAGCGCCTGCGCGGCGAGGTGCACCTGCCGGCCGCCGCCGGCCGCCTGCGGGCGCGCCTGCACGAACTGGCGGCGGTGCGCGGCGAGAACCACGACGAACACGGCTGGCACCTGCACCTGGATCTGGCCCGCAGTGACGCCGAGAGGCTGCTCGCCCTGCCCGGCGGCGCCGCGCTGCGGCCGCTGCTGCCGGCGTCGCCGGCCGAGCACTGGGAATGAGCGCGGCGGGCGCCGCGCACGCCACCCTGTAGAATCCCCCGGCTGCGCGCACGACCCGCGCGCAGCCGAGGTTTCAACCGTACTTTGGAGCAGCGATGCCCTGGAACATCCCCGGTAGCGGCCCCGACAACGGCGGCGACGACAACGGCCGGCGCGGCGACTGGAAGCCGCGCGGCGGCCGCGGCGCGCTGGACGGGGCCTGGCGGCGGCTGCGGCAGGGCCTGGGCGGCAACGGCGCAGCAGGCCGCCCGCGCCGTT
>JASGEB010000071.1:0-2909 GCA_047606785.1 Pseudoxanthomonas sp. | reverse complement strand
TCGCCGGCGATCCTTTGATGCCGCAGTCCTGACATGCTATGCATGGTCGGCACGGAGGGAATAGCGATCGACCAGCCACCACGCGCAGCATTCGAGCGGCTTGTCGATATCGCCCGGAGCGATACGGGCCAGTCGAGCAAGGTGGCAGCCTTCATCCTTGCCTGGTGGAATGCCGACAGTCACGGCGGTTTCGATCTTGCGGACCTGTTCGGTGTGGATCCAGCCATCGCAGCGGATATGGCCCCGATCTTTACCTGGCTTGCCACGCGCTCGGACGCCGAATATCCGACGGCCTATCGCCATGAGATCGAGGACTTCATCCAGAATTGGCGACCGGAGGCAAGGGCTCGGGCGCCCAGCCCGCGTAATCCCTGAAAGCAGACGTATAGACACGGCAGGCAGATGCTGGAGGGCGAGTTCTGCCATATGGCGATTTTCCATCTCGTCATTCCGGTCAGCACCGGCCCTTGCCGGCCCTCCCTTCGGTTCTGGTTGCGTCCGTAAACCGGCGGCCGGCCGCTTCAAGGCCGCTGTCGCGCCGCGTTGCGGCCGGAACCGCCGATCTCGCCAAAGCGGACCCGCGTCCCGCGCGAGGGCTCGAGAGCCCTGCTTGTCCGCACGCCCGCTTCGCTCGATCCGGCAGCCCCGGACCCTGAAGCCCCCGTCTTTCCGCCGGTTTTTTCCGTTCGCACCCGAAGGGAGGGCCGGCAAGGGCCGGTCCGAGCCTTCGGGAAACCGAAGGAAAGGAAATCCCCCATGACCAAGCCCGCAAAAACGCCCCGCCAGACCGGCCGCGTCGTCCAGCTCCGCAAGGGCACGACCCTCGAAATGGTCCGCCTCTCGTGCCCGGACGCCCATCAGGCCGGCCTCATCTCGGAGAGCTTCGGGCTGCCGGCTCTCGACAGCGACGGCATTCGCGAGCTGCACGAGCGCCTGATCGTCGAGACCGCCGACGCGTTGCGCGAAGGTTTGGCGGACCGCGCAATGCAGATCCACCTGCAGCGCATCGTCGGCGCCTATGTCGGCAGCGCACATGGTGCCGGGCAGTTCTATAGCCGCGCCGTCTCGGAAGCCCGCGACGCGACGGCAAAGGCCGCCAGCGATCTTCGCGACGAGGATCTCGACGGTCCGGTCGGTTTCGACAGTGCCGCCCAACGCAAGCGCGAATTTGCCGCCGACATGGCTCTTCAGAGCCACGCGCTCCGAATGGCGGCCGAGGGCGCCGTCGCCGCCTACGAACAGGTGGTCAGCGAACGCTGGAAGCCCTTCGAACGCCCGGTCGAAAACGCCGGCCAGTCGCTCGACCGGCGCGCGGCCGAAATGCAAATGGCGGCTTTCGATTGAGCCGCCTCGGGCGAGGCTTCGGCCTCGCTCACTTCTCCCTTCCATCACGTCCGGAGGCCGGTTTCCAGCGAAACCGGCCTTTCGGCGTTTCAGGCTCATCACCGCCGGGGAAGAAAAAAGGAAAGCAGAGAGGAGAAAAGAGAGGATGGCAGGATCGCCCGCGCGGCCCGTCCCGTACGGTGGTCCTGCCAGGGCCGGCGACAAGCGCAACGGCTACGCCGTCCTCCACATGCGTTGCGGCCCTTCGGGTGCGCTCGCCGCCTGATTTCCCCGGCTTCGGACCTCCGTGACGGGGCCGCGATGGGCGTGGCCTCCAGAACGGAGGTTTAAAAATGAGCAGAAATCAGGAAAAGCAACGCAGCGACATCCATGCACGGGTCACCGAGCGCATCGTCGCCGATCTGGAAAAAGGCGTTCGCCCCTGGGTGCAGCCGTGGAGTGCTTCGCGGAGCGGCGGGCCGGTCACGCGTCCGCTCCGTCATAACGGCGAGGCATATTCCGGGATGAATGTGCTGCTCTTGTGGTCGGAAGCGCTCGCCCACGGCTACGCCTCACCGATCTGGATGACGTTCCGTCAGGCGCTGGAGCTTGGCGGACATGTGCGCAAGGGTGAGAGCGGGGCGACCGTCGTCTATGCGAGCCGCTTCACCCGTACCGAAACGGATGCTGCCAGTAGCGAGATCGAGCGGGATATCCCGTTCCTCAAGACCTATAGCGTCTTCAATATCGAACAGATCGAGAAGCTTCCCGACCGCTATTATGAACAGTCGACGGCGGTGACTGACCCGGTGGAGCGTATCGAACATGCTGAGCGCTTCTTCGCCAATACCGGCGCGGTGATCCGTCATGGTGGCGCTCAAGCCTATTACAGTCCCGTCACCGACCACATCCAGATGCCGCCGCGTTCGGCGTTCCGTGACGCGACTTCGCACGTCGCCGTGCTCGCGCATGAGGAAGTGCATTGGACAGCGCGGGCCGATCGCGCCGGCAGGGATCTCAGTCGATATGTCAAGGACAATGCCGACCGCGCGATGGAGGAATTAATCGCCGAGATCGGATCAGCGCTCGTTTGTGCCGATCTCGGTATCGTGCCCGAGCTGGAGCCGCGTCCCGACCATGCCGCCTACCTTGCGAGCTGGCTGAGGTTTCTGGAAAATGACACGCGTGCCATATTCCGGGCGGCGGCACATTCCCAACGTGCTGTCGCCTACCTGCACAGCCTTCAGCCGGCGGACGAGGGTCGGGAGGCAGCCTAATGGGCATACTTTTGCGCTCTTGCCCGGCTTCCGTTTTGAGGACGCCACCGATAGCGGTCACGCCGGCAATTGCCGGCCTGCTCGGTCAGCAGGCCGCGGTCGCCGTCGGCGTTTCCGGTGGGAAGGACAGTCAGGCCGCGGCGATCGCGACCTTCGAATACCTCGATCGCATCGGCCACGCCGGTCCCCGCATTCTGATCCATGCCGATCTCGGCATGGTCGAGTGGGAGGATTCACTTCCAGTCTGTAAACGGTTGGCATCCGCACTCGGCACGGAACTTGTCATCGTCCGTCGTAAGCAGGGCGGGC
>JASGEB010000070.1:0-4911 GCA_047606785.1 Pseudoxanthomonas sp. | reverse complement strand
GCGACTTCAGTCGCGATGGGCTTTCCCGGGGAAGTCCCATCGCGACTGAAGTCGCTCCTACGCGAGCAGCTGTGGCTTGCGCTGCGCCAGGTCGATCACCAGCTCGCCGAACAGGGTGTTGGCCCAGGCGAACCAGTCGCGGGTGAAGGTCGCCGGGTCGTCCTTGTCGAACGCCTCGTGCATGAAGCCGGTGCCGGCATGGGTGGTCTTCAGCCAGTGCAGGCACTGGCGGATCTGCGCGTCGTCGTCGCTGGCCAATGCGTACTGCATGATCGCCATCGGCCAGATCGTGCCCAGGCCGCTGTGCGGGCTGCCCACGCCCTCGGCGGCGCGGCCGCGGCTGAAATAGGGGTTGCGCTCGCTCCAGGCCAGTGCGCGGGTGCGCGCGAACACCGGGTCGGTGCGCTCGCAGCAGCCGAGGTAGGCTAGGCTCAGCAGGCCGGGCGCGTTGGCGTCGTCGATGAACAGCTGGTTGCCGTAGCCGTCCACCTCGTAGGCCCAGAACGGCTGGCCGTCGGCGTCGCGCATCAAGCCGTGTTCGCGAGTGGCCTGCTCGACCTCGCCGGCGAGGGCGCGGCAGTCGGCGGCGAAGGCGGCATCGTGGTGGATGCTCTCGCTCATCGTCGCCAGCTGGCGCAGCGAGGTGACCGCGAACAGGTTGGCCGGCACGAACAGCGGATACACGCAGGCATCGTCCGAGGGACGGAACATCGAATGAATCATGCCGTTGGGCTGGGTCGGCTGGCCGTAGCCCTCCAGCACCAGGGTCTCGGTCGCCAGCGGCGAGGGGCGCTGGAAGCTGTACGGCCCGCGGTCGTGCCTGCGCTGCTGCTCGCGGAAGGTGCGCAGCACCACGCGCATCGCCTCGCGCCAGTCCTCGTCGAACGGCGCGGTGTCGCCGCAGGCCCGCCAGTATGCGTGCGCGATCCGGATCGGGTAGCACAGCGAGTCCACTTCCCACTTGCGCTCGCCGACGCCGGGCTTCATCTCGGTGATGTCGTTCATCGACCACTTCAGGCGCTGGGTGGCGCCGTCGGGCAGGAACGCGTTGGCGTAGGGGTCCAGGCGGATGCAGGCGGCCTGGCGCTGGATCAGGCCATGGAACATCCGGCGCAGCGCCGGGTCCTGCCTGGCCAGCGGCACGTAAGGATGCACCTGCGCGGAGGAGTCGCGCAGCCACATCGCGTGGATGTCGCCGGTGATGACGAAGGTGTCGGGCTTGCCGTCGCGGGTGCCGGTCTCGACGGTGGTGTCGAGCGTGTTCGGGTAGCAGTTCTCGAACAGCCAGGCCAGCTCGGGATCGCCGATCCGTGCCTTGATGCGTTGCAGCTGCCGTTCTACCGCGGCGCTGACGAAGCGGCGCTCGCCTTTGGGGGGGCGCTTGCTGGCGAAGTCCTTCGCACCCTTCGCCGCCGGCGCGGCGGCGAAGGCGGGCAGCGCGCCGGCGACCAGGCCGGCGCCGATGAGGTGCAGCAGGTCGCGGCGGGTGGCGGTGAAGCCGCGGTCCGGCACAAGCGGCGCGGCGAGCGAAGGGCGATCGATGTCTGACAAGCGGCAGGCTCCGAGATGACGATCAATGCAGGGAAGAAAGCGTTCCGACTTTCCGGTCCCACCTCGCGGCATCGGGGCGCGCCGTTGAGGGAGGTGGCTCATGCCAGGACCTGATTAGCATGGAGTTTCAGCGGAGAAAGTCGGAACGCTGCGCAGGGCGCCTTCGGACCAGGGGCGCGTCCTGGCGGCGGCGCCGAGCAGGCGCGGTACCAAGGCCGTCAGGTCGAAGCGCCGGTTGAAGCGCCACATGGTTTCAGCGAGGTAGCGATGGGCGTACTTGGCAAACTTGAAGGCGTGATAGGCCCCGTCCAGCGAGCGCTTGAGGTTGGACAGCACGACGTTGACCCGGCGGGCATTGGCTTCCTCGCAGCGGGAGCGGCCGTGGCCCTGGATCACCGTGTGTACGTGCTCGGCTTCCAGCGCCCGGAAAGCCCACTGGCCATCGCTGTAGACCTTGGTGCCCGGATGCAGGCGCCGGGCGCCCCAATCGGCCATCGCCGCCTTGGTGAAGCCTGGTACCGTGTCCATCGCCGCGTGCCGTGGATGACCCGCCTCAGTGGTCTCCACGGCGATCACGAAAGGGCGTTTGTTCTCCGAGCCGCGTCCGGCCTTGCCGCCGTTGCGCTCCCCGCCCAGGTAGGCGTCATCGAGCTGCACGACCCCGCCCAGCTTACGTTCGGCTTCGCCCTCGGCCATGGCTTGCATCAGCTTGTGCTTGATCCGCCACGCCGCCGGGTAGCTCACCCCCAGGTGCCGCATCAGCTCCAGCGCCGACAGGTTGGTCTTGCTCTGGCTCAGCAGGTACATCGCCAGCAGCCAGGTGCGCAGCGGCAACTTGGTGTTGTCCATCACCGTCCCCGCGCGCAGGCTGGTCTGGTGCTGGCAGGCCGAGCATTGCCAGTACCTTGTGCCGCTGCTGCGCTGGAACCGACGGTGTGCCGTGTCGGCGCAGCGTGGGCAGACGAACCCGTCCGGCCAACGGGCCTGTTCCAGTGCCCGCTCACATTGCGCTTCAATGCCGTAGCGCTTGAGGAACGCCGGCAGCGAAAGCCCGGCTTGGAACTGCACGCGGTTCATGGCCATCAT
The DNA here is from genome assembly GCA_047606785.1 of Pseudoxanthomonas sp. Lineage (GTDB taxonomy): Bacteria > Pseudomonadota > Gammaproteobacteria > Xanthomonadales > Xanthomonadaceae > Pseudoxanthomonas_A. Next base: position 2,274 of record JASGEB010000070.1, on the reverse strand, counting down.
CCGACCTCCTGGGAACGATATTGCCAGGATCGGGCCAAACGCTCTCACCGGCTGCGACTGCGCTGAAGGATCGTGCTAATCAGGTGCCAGGATGATGGGACCTATGCAGGACCAATCTGCGATGACCATACAATGTGTGCGCCGGATGTGCCTAGTGCGATCGCACAATTCGGGATAGGCCGATCCGCACAGCGGCGCCAGCTCCGCCGGGGTGCCCCCATCCGCCCTTCGGGCACCTTCCCCCGTGCACGGGGGAAGGTGCCCGAAGGGCGGATGGGGGGAAGGACACTTGCCATCGATTTGCCCAAGCCTGGTCATGCATTGATGGCCTAGCGACCGTGGCCATGCCAGTGCATCGGTCCGCCGCACAGGCACTGGCCGTCGTCGGCGACGTGGCCGAACAGGTCCTGCAGCAACGCCTGCGAGGGGCTCCATTCGCCGATCGCCGGGTGGATCAGCATGGCCTTGGCGGCGTCCAGGGGCTGGCCGCTCAGCGCCGCCTCGATCGCCGCGCGCTCGTAGGCCTTGACCGTACGGATCAGGCCCTGCACCGCGTCCGGCAGGGCCCGCGCCGGCCGTGGCGCGATCGCGTCGCGGTCGATGTCGGAGGAGATCTCGACGATGTCCTCGTCGGGCAGTTCGGCGATCGCGCCCTGGTTGCGGACGTTGACCACGTGCCGGCCGGGCCGCGCGCCGGTCAGCGCGCTCATCACGTCGATGGCGATGCGGTGGTAGCCGGTGCTGGCCCGGAACGGGTCCGGCTGCGGGGCGATGTCCGCGCCGAACGCGGAACCGGCCTCGGCCTCCAGCTTCATGTAGGAGCCGGAACGCTCCGACAGGTAGGCGGCATAGGCCTGCACCGCGCCGGCACCGTCGCCGGCCCGCAGGCGGCTGCCCAGGTCGGCGACCAGGGCCTGGTTGAGGCGCTCGATCTCGGTGCCGCGGCTGGAGCCGCTCGCGCGCTGGTTCTCCAGCGCACGGCGCCGCTCGTAGTAGAAGAACAGGTACTCGGTGGGGATCAGCCGCAGGGTGCGGATCATCTCGAAGTCGAACAGCGGCGCCAGGTACAGCTGGCGCAGGATCGCGTCGTCGGCCAGCACCCGCTCGGTGACGTCCTCGCCGCGCAGGCGCACCGAGCGCACCCAGCCCAGGTGGTTGAGCCCGACGTATTCGCATTCCACCTCGTCGCCGGCCGCACCGAGCGCGCGGGCGATGTTGTGGAACAGTTCGGTCGGCGTATCGCAGATGCCGACGATCCGCGCGCGGGTGTGGCGGCTGACCGCCTGGGTGATCAGGCCGGCGGGATTGGTGAAGTTGATCAGCCACGCCTCCGGGCTCAGGCGCTCGACCAGGCGCGCCTGCTCGATCGCGATCGGCACGGTGCGCAGGGCCATCGCGAAGCCGCCGGGGCCGGTGGTCTCCTGGCCGGGATAGCCGTGGCGGATGCTGGCCAGCTCGTCGGCGGCGCGCTGGGCGATGCCGCCGACGCGCACGCTGTTGAGCACGAAGTGCGCGCCCTCGATCGCCGCCTCGACCGAGTCGGCGGCATGTACTTGCAGTTCGCCGCCGAACTCGGCCACGACCGCCCGGCCCAGCGCGACCATCAGCGCCAGCCGCTCCCGGTCCGGGTCGTAGAGCACGATCTCGCGCGCGCCCAGCGCCTCGGCTGCCTCGTTGACGCCGTATACCACCAGCGGCGCGCGCACGCCGCCGCCGCCGATCAGGGCCAGCTTACGGTTCCCTGTGGTACTGCTCATGCAGACTCCTTGCTTGATTGAAATCGGGTAGGCCGTCCAGCGCGCCGAGCGCGGTGCAGCAGGCGGCGCCGCACACGCAGCCGCGGCGGGCGCAGTCGTCGGGCGACTGGCCGTCCAGCAGTGCGTCGATGAAGCCGGCGTCGAAGGCGTCGCCGGCGCCGGTGGTATCGCGCACCTCGATGGCGGGCGCGGCCACGCGGCGCGCGCCGCCGGCGTCGACCACCAGCGCGCCGTCGCCGCCGAGCTTGATCGCCACCTGGCGCAGGCCCAGCGCGCGCGCCCAGTCGCGGCCCGCCGTCGCGTCGTCGCCGCAGCCGGCCAGCGTGGCTTCCTTCCGGTTCGGCAGGAACCAGTCGACCGCGCGACAGGTCGCGTGGTTGGCCGGATCGGCCAGCCAGGCGGGGTTGAAGCCCACGTCCAGCGAGGTACTGCAGCCGGCCGCGGCCAGCGCCGGCAGCAGCGTGCGTGCCAGCGCGGCCGACAGCGGCATCGCGAAGTGCACATGGCGGGCGGCGCG
>JASGEB010000069.1:0-10983 GCA_047606785.1 Pseudoxanthomonas sp. | reverse complement strand
GGGCTGCGGCCGGTCCAGCGGCTGGCCGCGGCCGGCAGCAGCAGGCGGCGACCGTCGCGGGTGACCACCGCGGCGCTGCCGTCGGCGGAGGTGGCGGCGACCACCGCCGGGCTCAGGCCGCCCTGGCCGACCACCCCGGCCAGCTGCCTGGCCAGGGCCGCGTCATCGTCGCCGGCGCCGACCGCCAGTTTCTTCTCCGGCCCGCGCCAGCCGTGGCGCTGGTCATAGGTGCGCAGGCCGTCGCGCACGGCCTGGTCGGCCGCACTCTGCAGGGTCGAGTCCAGGGTGGTGGTGACGTGGTAGCCGCTCTCCAGCACCTGCGGGCCGAAGCGGGCCACCATTTCCTGGCGCACCATCTCGGCCGCGTACGGCGCGTAGGCCTCCAGCGGCCGCTCGTGCGGCGCCGGCTGGACCGCTTCGGCCTCGGCCTGCGCGGCCTGGGCCGGGCTGACGTAGCCGTCCTCGCGCATGCGTTCGATCACGTACACGCTGCGCTGGTGGTTGCGCTGCGGGTTGCTGAGCGGGTTGCCGCTGGAGGGGAACTTCAGCGAACTGACCAGGCTGGCGGTCTCGGCCAGGCTCAGGTCCTTGAGCGGCTTGCCGTAGTAGAACTCGGCCGCGGCGACCACGCCGTGGGCGCGATTGCCGAAGAAGCTGTTGTTGAGGTACAGCTCGAGGATCTGGTCCTTGCTCAGCATCCGCTCGATGCGCATGGCCAGCACCATCTCGGCGGCCTTGCGGGTGTAGCTGACCTCGTTGGTGAGGAAGAACTGGCGCGCCACCTGCTGGGTGATGGTGCTGCCGCCGGCCACCCGGCCCTGCTTCTTGGTCAGCACCTGCCAGAGCGCGCGCGACACGCCCTTCGGGTCCACCCCGCCGTGCCGGTAGAAGCTGGAGTCCTCGGCGGCGACGAAGGCCTGGCGCACCTGCAGCGGCACCTCGGCGATGGCCACCGGGTAGCGGCGTATCTCGCCGAACAGACCGATCAGCTTGCCGTCGCGGGTATAGACGTACATCGGCTCCTGCAGCTTGACCTCGCGCAGGGACTCGATCGGCGGCAGGTTGGCGGTGAGCCGATGGTAGACGATGCCCCCGGCCAGCGCGGCCACCAGCAGTGCGGCCAGGCCGAGGACCAGCGCCCAGCGCAGCAGGCGGAAGAGAAGGGGCATGTGGCGGGGGTCCGTTGCACAAAATCCGGCGCCGGAGTATAGATGACGCCCGAAGCAGGGCGGGCTTCCTGGGGTTAAACAGGTACTTGGCGTGTTTCCTTCGCGGGCCGTGGTATCGGCCGCGGGTCGGCAGCCAGGTGCTTGCAAGTTGTAATGACTTCACCGTTAATGTGTCGGGTCAAGGGGTCTTCGGGCCCGCACGCTTCGCCCGTCGGAAGGGGATACACCGTGGGGCTCATTCCCAAAAGTCAGTCGGCGCTGATCGGCGTTGACATCAGTTCGACCGCGGTCAAACTGCTGCAACTGTCACGCGTGGGCAACCGCTTCCGCGTCGAGCACTACGCGGTCGAGCCGCTGCCGCCCAACGCGGTGGTGGAGAAGAACATCGTCGAGGTCGAGGCGGTCGGCGAGGCCATCCGCCGCGCGGTCACCCGCGCCGGCACCAAGGCCAGGAACGCCGCCGCGGCGGTGGCCGGGTCGGCGGTGATCACCAAGATCATCCCGATGCCGGCCGACCTGGACGAGGACGACATGGAGGCCCAGATCGAGCTGGAGGCGGTCAACTACATCCCGTATCCGATCGAGGAAGTGAACCTGGACTTCGAGGTGCTCGGCCCGGTGCCGTCCAACCCGGAGATGGTGCAGGTGCTGCTGGCGGCCTCGCGCTCGGAGAACGTCGAACTGCGCCAGTCGGCGCTGGAACTGGGCGGCCTGACCGCCAAGGTGATGGACGTGGAGGCCTTCGCGGTCGAGAACGCTTTCGCCCTGATGGCGCCGGACCTGCCGATCCCGCCCGACGGGGTGGTCGCGCTGGTGGACATCGGCGCCACCATGACCACCCTCAACGTGATCCGCAGCGGCCGCAGCCTGTACAGCCGCGAGCAGGTGTTCGGCGGCAAGCAGCTTACCGACGAGGTGATGCGCCGCTACGGCCTGTCCTACGAGGAGGCCGGCCTGGCCAAGCGCCAGGGCGGCCTGCCGGAGAGCTATGAAGTGGAGGTGCTGGAGCCGTTCAAGGAGGCCACGGTCCAGCAGATCAGCCGCCTGCTGCAGTTCTTCTACGCCGGCAGCGAGTTCAACCGTGTCGACCAGATCGTGCTGGCCGGCGGCTGTGCCGCGCTGGCCGGACTGCCGGAGATGGTCGAGGAGCAGCTCGGTGTGCCCACCGTGGTCGCCAATCCGCTGGCACAGATGACCTTGGGCCCGCGCGTGCAGGCCCATGCCCTGGCCCAGGACGCGCCGGCCCTGATGATCGCCACCGGCCTGGCGCTGCGGAGCTTCGACTGATGGCAAAGATCAACCTCCTCCCGTGGCGCGCCGAACGGCGCGCCCAGCGCCAGAAGGAGTTCTACGGAATGCTCGGCCTGGCGGCCGCGATCGCCGTGGGCCTGTCGCTGCTGGTCTGGTACTACTACAGCGGCCAGATCAGCGGCCAACAGGCGCGCAACGACTTCCTCACCGCCGAGACCGCCAAGCTCGACCAGCAGATCAAGGAGATCGAGGAGCTGGACAAGCAGAAGGGGCGGCTGCTGGCGCGCAAGAAGGTCATCGAGGAGCTGCAGGCCAACCGTTCGCAGATGGTGCACCTGTTCGATTCGCTGGTGCGCACCATCCCCGACGGAGTGGTGCTGACCAGCATCAAGCAGGACGGCGACAAGCTGACCCTGGAGGGCCGCTCGCAGTCCAACGCGCGGGTCAGCACCTACATGCGCAACCTCGAGGGTTCGGGCTGGATGACCAAGCCGGACCTGTCGATCATCGAGGCCAAGAACGACGACAAGGCGCCGGTCGCGCGCCCCGCGCGCTCGTTGCCCTACCAGTTCAAGCTGACCGTGCAGCTGTCCACGCCGAACGCCGACACCCCGGCCACTGCGCCTGAAAGCACGGGTACCAGCAGCGGTGCGGGCGCCGCCGCGCCGAGCGCGCCTCCGTCCACCACGCCGCCGGCCGCCGCGCCGGCGCCGGCCACGCAGGGGAGCCCGGCGTCATGAGCCAGAAGCCCTTCAAGCTCAGCGATCTGGATTTCAACAACATCGGCGCCTGGCCGCACAAGGCCAAGATCGGCTTCTGCGTCGTGCTCGGCGTGCTGATCCTGCTGCTGGCCTACCTGCTGGTGTTCCGCGATCAGCGCGAGCAGCTGGACGGCCTGGAAAGCCAGGAGGCCGGGCTGCGCAAGACCTACGAGGAAAAGGCCGGCCGCGCCGCCAACCTCGAGCCGCTCAAGCAGCAGCTGGCGACGATGGAGCAGGTACTGCAGCAGATGCTGCGCCAGCTGCCGAGCAAGACCGAGATGCCGGACCTGATCATCGACATCTCGCAGACCGCGCTGTCCAGCGGCCTGGCCAACGAGCTGTTCCAGCCCGGCCCGGAGACGCCCAAGGAGTTCTACGCCGAGAAGCCGATCGCCCTGCGCATGGTCGGCAGCTACCACCAGTTCGGCGCTTTCGTCAGCGGCGTGGCCTCGTTGCCGAGGGTAGTGATCCTGACCATGCACGACATCTCGCTCAAGCCGGTCGACGCCAAGAACGGCGTGTCCACCGGCCAGCTCGAACTGGCCGGCACGGTCAAGACCTACCGCTACCTCGACGAAGAGGAGACCGCGGCGCAGGAGAAGGCCAATGCGGGCAAGCGCGGGGAGGACAAGAAGTGAGCACGCGTTCGTTCCTGCGCATCCTCGTCGTCCTGCTCGCCGCCGCCGCCCTGGGCGGCTGCGTACGCGGCGTCGACAGCACCTACAACAGCGACTACGGCAAAGCGCCGAACCTGCAGAACTGGGTCAAGGAAGTGCGCGCGCGGCCGGCGCCGCCGCTCGACCCGCTGCCGGTGATGCAGCAGTTCGAGACCTTCGAATACGCCGCCCAGAACCTGCGCGATCCATTCAGCCAGGCCTGGAGCAACAGCGACTCCAACGGCCTGCGCCCGGATCCGAACCGGCGCAAGGAGACCCTGGAGCAGTTCCCGCTGGACAGCCTGAAGATGGTGGGCACCCTCGGTTCGGGGAACAGCCTGGTGGGGCTGGTGATGGCGCCCGACCGGGTCACCTACCGGGTCGTGCCGGGCGCCTACATGGGCCAGAGCGATGGCCGCATCACCGACGTGCAGCAGGACCGCATCGACCTCGTGGAACTCGTCCCGGACGGCGCGGGCGGGTGGCTGGAACGACCTGCAGCCGTCGCGCTCGAAGAACAATGATTAGGGGATACACGATGACCGCTTCCCACGCACACCGCCTGCGTTTCCCGCGGCGCCCGCTGGCCCTCATCGCGCTGGCCCTGGCCGTCGGACTCGCCGCGGGCGTCCCGTCCGCGCTGGCCGCGGCCCCGGCGACGTCGAGGGCGACGCAGGCCGCACCGGTGCAGATCGCCAACATCGACTTCAAGCGCGGCGACGACGGCTCGGGCCGGTTGATCCTCAAGTTCGACCGCAGCGGCGCGGCGCCGGACATGCGCAACGAGGACGGCCGGGTGGTCGTCGACGTGTCCAACGTGGTCCTGCCGGCGCAGCTGCAGCGTACGCTGGACGTGGTCGATTTCGCCACCCCGGTGCAGCGCGTCGACGCGCATCCGGCCGGCAACGGCGCCCAGCTGGTGCTCGCCACCCGCGGCGGCACCGAGGCGCTGGCCTACCAGCTCGGCAACGAGTTCGTGGTCGAGGTCAGCGCCAAGGCGTCCCGCCCGGCCATGGGCGCGGCTGCCGCGGCCGGCAGCTCGGCCACCGCCGCGGCCGCGGCCAAGCCCTACACCGGCAAGCCGGCGACCTTCAATTTCCAGGACGTGCCGGTGCGCACGGTCCTGCAGCTGATCGCCGAGGAGTCCAACCTCAACGTCGTCGCCTCGGACACCGTGCAGGGCAACGTGACCCTGCGCCTGGTCAACGTGCCCTGGGACCAGGCGCTGGACATCGTCCTGCGCGCCAAGGGCCTGGACAAGCGCCGCGACGGCAACGTGGTGTGGGTGGCGCCGCAGCCGGAGCTGGCCAAGTTCGAGCAGGACAAGGAAGACGCGCGCATCGCCATCGAGAACCGCGAGGACCTGATCACCGACTATGTGCAGATCAACTACCACTCCGCCGCGGACATCTACAAGGAGCTGACCGAGGCCAAGAGCATGAGCGGCCAGGGCACCAGCGGCAGCAACCAGGAAAACGGCTTCCTGTCGCCGCGCGGGCGCTTGGTCGCCGACGAGCGCACCAACACCCTGATGATCAGCGACATTCCCAAGAAGGTCGCGCGCATGCGCGAGCTGATCAACGTGATCGACCGGCCGGTGGACCAGGTGCTGATCGAGGGCCGCATCGTGATCGCCACCGACACCTTCGCCCGCGACCTCGGCGCCAGCTTCGGCGTCGGCGGCAGCCGCAGCTACGGCGGCAATACCGCGACCGTGGGCAGTAGCATCAGCGGCGACGCCAACGCCACCCGCAGCCTGAACTTCAGCGGTTCGGACAACACCTACACCAGCAGCACCATGGCCAGTCTGGCCTATACCCTGCTGGGCACCAACTTCAACTTGGAGCTGGAACTGGCGGCGATGCAGGAGGAAGGCCGCGGCGAGATCCTGTCCAACCCGCGGGTGGTGACCTCCAACCAGCAGGAAGCCTTGATCAAGCAGGGCAAGCAGGTCGCCTACGTCACCTATTCAAGCAGCACCAGCGGCGTGTCCACCCCGACGGTGCAGTTCAAGGACGTGGTCATGCAGTTGAAGGTCAAGCCGACCATCACCGACGACGACCGCGTGTCGATGACCATCGACGTCACCAAGGACGACATCGACGAATGGATGACCGTGACCGGCTACGGTGCGGTGCCGATCATCAACACCCGCGAGATCACCACCAACGTGTTGGTCGACAACGGCCAGACCGTGGTGATCGGCGGCATCTACGAGTTCACCGACCAGCAGAGTGTGGCCAAGGTGCCGTTCCTGGGCGATATCCCCTTCCTCGGCAACCTGTTCAAGCGCCAGGGCAAGGACAAGGAGAAGGCCGAGCTGCTGGTGTTCATCACCCCGCAGGTGATGCGGGTCAAGAAGAACTGAGGCCGGCGCGCCGACCGCGCGAACCGAGACGGGGCGCAAGCCCCGTCTTGCGTTTCCGATGGCCGTCATCCGCGCCTTCGGGGATGACGAGGCAAGTGGGCTGATTTCCGTTCGCGGCCCTCGCCGCGGCGGGGTGGAGCGTTGAACGCCCTGCTGTATGGTGGCCGGCGGCACGGGAACCGCGCGGCGTGCGCGCGGTCCAATCCGCGCCCCGCCGCTTCGCCAACGTGATGGAACCGCCGATGCACAGCCCGCCCGACTCCGCCCCTTCCGTCGACATCCCGCCGCCCGCAGCGCCCGCGTCCGACAATCGCCTGCAGCAGGCCTTCGCCGACCTGCGCGAGGGGCTGGCGCGCACGGTGGTGGGGCAGCAGGCGCTGATCGAGCGCCTGCTGATCGCGCTGCTGGCCGACGGCCACCTGCTGGTCGAAGGCGCGCCGGGCCTGGCCAAGACCATGGCGGTGCGGGCGCTGGCCGCGCGCCTGGAGGCCGACTTCGCGCGCGTGCAGTTCACCCCCGACCTGCTGCCGGCCGACCTGACCGGCACCGAGGTGTGGCGGCCGCAGGAAGGCCGCTTCGAGTTCCAGCCCGGGCCGATCTTCCATCCACTGCTGCTGGCCGACGAGATCAACCGCGCGCCGGCCAAGGTGCAGTCGGCGCTGCTGGAGGCGATGGCCGAGCGCCAGGTCACGGTCGGCCGCCACACCTATCCGCTGCCGGCGCTGTTCCTGGTGATGGCCACCCAGAACCCGATCGAGCAGGAGGGCACCTTCCCGCTGCCCGAGGCGCAGCTGGACCGTTTCCTGATGCACGTGCGCATCGGCTATCCGGAGGCTTCGGCCGAGACCGAGATCCTGCGGCTGGCGCGCGAGCGCGCGCGCAACGCGCTGGCGCCGCAGCCGGAGGCGCTGCAGCGGCTGCCGCTGGAGGACGTGTACGCCGCGCGCGCGCAGGTGCTGGACCTGCACGTGGCGCCGGCGCTGGAACGCTACCTGGTGGAACTGGTGCTGGCCTCGCGCGATGCCGGCCGCTACGACCCGCAGCTGGCCCGGCGCATCGCCTGGGGCGCCAGCCCGCGCGGCTCGATCGCGCTGGAGCGCTGCGCGCGCGCGCGCGCCTGGCTGGCCGGGCGCGACTACGTGACCCCCGACGACGTGCGCGCGGTGGCGCCGGACGTGCTGCGCCACCGCGTGCTGCCCAGCTACGAGGCGGTGGCCGAGGGCTGGGACGGAGGGCGCCTGGTGGCGGCGCTGCTGGAGCGGGTGCCGGTGCCTTGACGGCGGGGAATGGGGAATCGGGATTCGGGAATAGGAAAGGCGCAAGGCAAATGTGGGTGGAACGTACGGGCGTTGATGCGCGAGCGGCAGCGGGTGACGGCATCACGCCGACGCTGGCCGAGCTGGTCGCTCTGCGCGCGCTGGCGCAGAAGCGGCCGCCGGCGCGGCGCGGGCGGCATGGGATCAGCGGGTCGGCGCCTTCGCAGTTGCGCGGGCGCGGGATGGAGTACGCCGAGTCGCGCGAATACGTGCCCGGCGACGACGCCCGCCACATCGACTGGCGGCTCACCGCGCGCAGCGGGCGCGCCCACACCAAGCTCTACCAGGCCGAGCGCGAGCGGCTGACCCTGGTCGTCGCCGATACCGCGCCGGCGCTGTACTTCGGCACCCGGGTGCGCTTCAAGTCGGTGCAGGCCGCGCGCGCCGGCGCGCTGGCGGCGTGGGCGGCGGTGCGCGACGGCGATCGCATCGCGGTGCTGCGCGGCAGCCGCGAGGAGGCGCCGCTGCGCCCGGCCGCGGGACCGCGCGGCGCGCTGCGCGTGCTGGAACGACTGCGCCGCTGGTACGCGCAGCCGCCTGGCGAGGACCAGGGCCTGGCGTTCGCGCTGGAGCATGCCCAGCGCCTGCTGCGGCCGGGTTCGCGGCTGGTGGTGCTGGCCGACCCGGGCAGCCTGGCCCGGGTCGAGGCCACCCGCTGGTCGGCGCTGGCCGCGCACCAGGAAGTGATCGTGCTGTTGCTGGCCGATGCGCTCGAGCTGCAGCCGCCGGCGCGGGCCTTGCCGTTCCTGGCGGGCGGACGCCGGGTCGAGCTGGACCTGGCCGATGCCGGCCAGCGCCAGCGCTGGCTGCAGCAGTTCGCCGCACCGGTGGCCGAGGCGCTGGAACGCCTGCCGCAGCGCGGCGTGCGCGCGCAGCTGCTGCGCGCCGACGCGGCCAGCGACGCCTGGCTGCCGCTGCTGTCCGGGCTGCCGGTGGCGGAGGTGGCATGAGCGCGCCGGAACTGGTGCTGCGCGACGTGCACGTGCCGCCGGCGCCGTCGTGGTGGCCGCCGGCGCCGGGCTGGTGGCTGGTCGGCGCGGTGGCGGTGCTGCTGGTCGTCGCGCTGGCCGCGTGGGGGTGGTGGCGGCGCGCGCGGCGCGCGCGCTGGCTGGCGCTGTTCGAGCGCGAGGCGGCGCCGGCGCGGCTGTCGCCGCCGCAGCAGGTGGCGGCGCTGGACGAACTGCTGCGGCGCGCCGCGCGCCGGGTCGATCTGGCCGCCGACCGCCTGCAGGGCGAGGCCTGGCTGGGCTTCCTCGATGGCCGCAGGAAGGGCCGCGATTTCAGCGCCGGCCCCGGGCGTGCGCTGCTGGATGCGCCGTGGCAGCCGCATACCGATGCCGACGTGGCCGCGTTGCGCGCGCTCGCGCGCGCTCGCTTCGTCGAACTGATGACGGGCCGGCGATGAACGCGCTGGCGCCCTGGCTGCAGTCGCTGCAGTCCGCCTTCGGCGGCTTCGCCTGGCCGTGGCTGTGGCTGGCGCTGCCGCTGCCGTGGCTGGCGCTGTGGCTGCTGCCGGCGGTGCGCAACCCGGCGCCGGCGCTGCGCGTGCCCTACGGCGAGCGCCTGCAAGGCATCGCCCAGGGCCATGGGGTGGCGCGCCGGTTCGGACTGAACCCGCTGGCGGCGCTGGCCTGGCTGCTGCTGGTGGCCGCCGCCGCGCGCCCGCAGCAGCTGGGCCCGGCGGTGGTGCCGCCGCAGAGTGGGCGCGACATGCTGCTGGCGGTGGACCTGTCCGGCAGCATGCGCGAGCCGGACATGCAGCTGGGCGGCGCGGCGGTCGATCGCCTGACCGCGGCCAAGGCGGTGCTGGCCGACTTCCTGGACCGGCGGGCGGGCGACCGCGTCGGCCTGCTGGTGTTCGGCCAGCGCGCCTACGTGATGGTGCCGCCGACCCTGGACCGCGACAGCGTGCGCGAGCAACTGCGCGACCTGGTGCCCGGCCTGGCCGGGCGCGAGACCGCCATCGGCGACGCCATCGCCCTGGCCACCAAGCGCCTGCGCGAGCAGCCCGAAGGCCAGCGGGTGGTGATCCTGCTCACCGACGGGGTCAGCAACGCCGGCGCGCTGTTGCCGGACAAGGCGGCCGAACTGGCGCGCGACTCCGGCGTGCGCGTGCACACCATCGGCTTCGGCAGCGGCGGCCAGTCGATGAGCCTGTTCGGCATGCAGCTGCCGATGCCCGGCGGCAGCGACGACGACATCGACGAGGCGACCCTGCAGAAGATCGCCGCCAGCACCGGCGGACGCTATTTCCGTGCCCGCGACACCGGTGAACTGGCCGGCATCTACGACGAACTGGACCGGATCGAGCCAGTCCGGCGCCCCGGCAAGGCGGTGCGCCCGCGCATCGAGCGCTATCCGCTGCCGCTGGCGGCGGCGCTGGGCTGCGGGCTGCTGGCCTTCGCCTGGCGGGGGCTGCGCCGGTGAACGTCCTGCACGCCCTGCCGGCCTGGCTGCACGCCCTGCATCTGCTGCGCCCGCAGTGGCTGTGGGCGCTGCTGGCGCTGCCGTTGCCGTGGCTGGTCTGGCTGCGCGCGCGGCGCGCGGCCAACGTCTGGCGGGAGGCGGTCGACGCGCACCTGCTGGCCCACCTGCTGGCCGGCGCCGGCCGCCGCGGCTGGGCCGGGCTGGCGGCGGCGCTGCTGGCCTGGACCCTGGGCGTGCTGGCGCTGGCCGGGCCGAGCTGGCGTCAGGACGAGCAGCCGCTGTGGCAGACCCGTACGCCGCTGGTGATCGCGCTGGACCTGTCCGCGCGCACCGACGCCGCCGACCTGCAGCCCTCGCGCCTGCTGCAGGCGCGCGCCAAGCTGGCCGCCCTGCTGCGCGAGCGCGCCGGCGGCCAGGTCGGGCTGGTGGCCTTCGCCGGCCAGCCGTTCACCGTCGCCCCGCTGACCGACGATGCGGCCAACGTGGCGCTGTTCCTCGACGCGCTGGAGCCGGAGGTGATGCCGGTGCCCGGCCACGAGGTTGGCCAGGCGCTGGCGTGGTCGCAGCAGCTGCTGCAGCAGGCCGGCTTCGACCGCGGCCAGATCCTGCTGCTCACCGATGCCGACGCGGGCGACGGCGCGGCGGCGGCGGCCAAGGCGCGGCAGGCCGGCTTCCAGGTCTCGGTGCTCGGCGTGGGCACCGAGGCCGGCGCGGCCTATCGCGATGCGCGCGGCGGCTTCGAGCGCGCGCGCCTGGATCCGGCTTCGCTGCAGCGCCTGGCCGGCGCCGGCGGCGGCCGCTACCAGCCGCTCACGGCCGACGATGCCGACCTGCGCGCGCTCGGCGTGCTCGATCCGCAGGCGGCCGACGCCAGCGTCGCCCAGGGCCAGAAGGGCCTGGCCTGGCGCGACCAGGGCTACTGGCTGCTGCCAGCCTTGCTGCTGCTGGCGCTGCTCGGCTTCCGCCGCGGCGGCGCGCTGGCGGCGCTGCTGCTGGGCGTCGGGCTGGCGGCGGCGTCGGCGCCGCTGCGCGCGG
>JASGEB010000068.1:0-24158 GCA_047606785.1 Pseudoxanthomonas sp. | reverse complement strand
GCCGGCCGCCCAGGCCATCGCCGCCACCAGCAGGAACACCAGCCCGCGCGGGCTGGCCGCCAGCGCGCCGCCGGCGCTGAGCCAGGCCACGCCGACGAACCCCAGCACCAGCCCGGCCGCTTCGGCGCGCGTGGGCCGCTGCCCGCGCAGGGCCGCGAACAGCCCCATCCACAGCGGCATCGCCGCCACCGCCACCGCCACCAGGCCCGAGGACACCTCGCGCTCGGCCAGCACCACCAGGCCGTTGCCCAGGGCCAGCAGCAGCGCGCCCATCACTAGCAGGTTGGCCCATTGCGCACGCGTGGACGCGGCCATCCCGCGCCAGCGCAGGAACGCGAACATCGCCGTGCCGGCCGCCACGAAGCGCAGCCCCGACACGCCCAGCAGCGGCGGCACCCCGCCCTCCAGGGCGACGCGGATGGCCAGGTAGGTCGAGCCCCAGACCAGGTAGACCAGCAGCAGAGCGGACAGCAGGGCCAGCCCGCGCGCCTCGGGCGCGGGGGAATGCGAAACGCTCACGGGGACACCCAGGGATGCGGGGCCGGATAGTCTAGGTCCTGTCATCGATTCTCGGCAGGCCTCTGGAGCCGCTGGGCCCTACCCCAGCATACTGCGCAGCCAGGCCGCGCTTTCCCCGAGTGCCTGTCGCGCCGTGGCTGAGACCGCGACCGCTTCGATGAAGCTGTGCGGCATCCCGCGATAGACGCGGGCGCGCACGTCCACGCCCGCGGCCAGCAGGCTGCCGGCCATCTGCAGGTTCTGCTCGGCCAGCGCATCGCATTCGGCGATGGCCAGGAACGCCGGCGGCAGGCCGTCCAGGCGGGCCAGCAGCGGCACCATGCAAGGATCGCGGCGATCGCGCACATGGCCGGCATAGGTATCCCAGAACTCCTGGATTTCCTGCGCGCCCAGCATGTCCTCGGCGGTGCCGTAACGTTGCAGGGCGGTCGGCGAGCAGTCCGGGCCGAAGCCGCCGTAGAGACTGAGGATGGCCTTGATCGTCCCGGCATCGCCGGCGTCGCGCAGCCGCAGGGCCGCGCCGAAGGCCAGGCTGCCGCCCGCCGAGTCACCGCCCAGCGCCAGCCGCGCCGGATCCACCCCCAGTTCCGCGGCGTGTTCGCCGAGCCAGCGCACCACGGCCACGACCTGCTCCAGCGCCCCGGGATAGCGCACTTCCGGCGCCAGCGCGTAGTCCACCCCGATCACGGCCATGCCGGCGGCCTGGGCGTATTCGCGCATCACCCGGTCGTGGGTGTCCAGGCTGAACAACGCCCAGCCGCCGCCGTGCAGGTAGACCAGGGCCGGCTTGCGCCGGCCCGGCGCCGGGTCGTAGAGGCGCAGGCGCACCATCCCGGCCGCGGTCGCGATGGCCAGCTCCCGGCGCTCCGTCTCCGGCCCGCCCTGTCGCCATGGCGCGCGCGCGATCTCGGCCAGCTCGCGCCGGGCCGGCCAGTCCAGGCGGCGGCCTGCGGCCAGCCGGCGCGTGCTGGCGCGGACATCGTCGACGAACCGCATGACCTCCGGATCCAGCGGCGCCGGCGGCGGCCAGGCGCCGGGCAGCGCCTGCGGCGCGCGCGCGTGGCCGAACCGGCGCATCCACGCGGCCAGATCCCCCTGTCCGGTCGCGTCCAGCGCGCGCAGGATGTCGGCGAACACGTCGTCGCGTTCGTCCTGCCCCAGCTTGAAGCGGCTGCGGACCGTGCGCACCTGGGCCACGAACGCGACCACGCCGCGCCGCAGCCGCGCATAGCGCTCGCCCATTTCCCCGATCCGCCACGCACCGGGGCGGCCGGCCTCCACCTGCGCCACCAAGCCATGCAGCGCGGCATCGGCATCCTCGGCCGCATCGCGCAGCTCGACCTCCACATCCAGCGCGGCCCAGGCGAAGTTCCAGGTGGGCGCGCGCGTGCGATCGGCGAACCAGGAGGGCGAGACGTAGCCGCTGGGCCCCAGCAGCAGGAAGGTGGCCAACGGCTGCCCGGCCAGCACGCGCAGCTGGGGATTGTGCCGGCCCAGATGCCCCAGCACCCGGACCGGCGCGCCTTCGGCATCGCACTCCAGCTGCACCGGCAGCAGGCTCGTGCCCAGGTCGCCGGCCATGCCGGTGGTGAGCCACGCCAGCGGGTACCGGAAGGCCAGATCGGCGATGTCCGCGGGATGCTGCGGTGCGTACGGCGTGCTCACGGGCCGACCTCGCGCGGGGGAGCGGCGAGCTGCGGCGCGCGCGGCCGCCGGCCGCCGTGCTGATGCGGACCGCTCACTGCGCGGCGACCGAAAGCAGATGGTCGACCAGGCGGCCGACGCCATGGCGCAGGGGATCGCAGCAGGGCAGTCCGGTCTCGCGCTCAAGTCCGGCGATGGCCTGCATCGCCTCCCCGGCCGGGAGCCGCGCGGTGTTCACGCTGACCCCCGCGGCCACCACGCCCGGGTTGGTCAGGCGCGCGGCGGCCAGGTTGGCCTGCAGGCATTGCATCAGGTCGGGCACGGGAAAGTGGGGGAACCCGGCCAGGTGCCGGCGGCCGGGCTCGTGGCAGATCACCAGCGCATCGGGCTGGCTACCGTGGATCAGGCCGAGGGTGACCCCGGCGTAGGCCGGATGCATCAGCCCGCCCTGGCCCTCGATCACGTCCCAGTGGTCCGGCGCATTGGCCGGCGAGAGCCACTCGGCCGCGCCGGAGACGAAGTCGGCGATCACCGCGTCCACCGCCACGCCGTCGCCGGCGATCAGGATGCCGGTCTGGCCGGTGGCGCGGAAGTCCGCGGGAATGCCGCGCGCGCGCAGTTCGCGCTCGATGGCCAGGGCGGTGTACTTCTTGCCGATCGCGCAGTCGGTGCCCACCGTGAGCACGCGCCTGCCGCTGCGCCGCAGGCCGTTGCCGGGCGCGAAGGCGCGCCGCGGCTGGCGCACGTCGTGCAGGCGGCGCCCCAGGCGCGCGGCGGTCTGCGCCAGCAGCGGGATGTCGGCCAGCCGGGTATGCATGCCGGCGGCCAGGTCCAGCCCCTGCTCCAGGGCGTCGGCGAGCACCGGCAGCCAGCTGTCGGGGATGAACCCGCCCGCGTTGGCGATGCCGATCACCAGCGTGCCCGCGCCCTGCTGCGCCGCCTGCGCCGCGCTCAGGTCGGGCAGGCCCAGGTCGACGCTGCCCGCGCCGATGCGCAGCTGGCCCAGGCACCATTCCGGCCGCCACTGCAGGATGCCGGCGGCGGTCTTGGCGGCCAGCCATTCGCTGGCATCGCCCAGGAAGAGCAGATAGGGGGTGCGCACGCTCGGCCTCGCTGGCGGGGAAGACCGGGCCACGCTAGTGGCCGGATCGCACGCGTTCTTGGCCTGCCGGCCTGGCGATTTAGCAACAATGCCCGCGCGCCGCGCCGCGCCGATCTGCAAAGTGTTCCATCCGGATCGCCAAGCAGCGCCGGCCCGCCCGTACGATGCTGGCAGCGCCCCATCGAGGCCGGAGTTCGTCGCACATGCGCGCACTGCTGCACCGCTACCTGCTGCCTGGCCTGATCGTGCAGGCGGTCATCGTCGGCGGCGGCTATGCGACCGGGCGCGAGCTGGTGGAGTTCTTCCTAGGTGCCGGCCCGGCGACCGGCACGCTGGGAATCGGCCTGACCGCTGTGGCCTTCAGCGCGGTGGCGATGGTGTCCTTCGAGCTGGCGCGCCGGTTCGGCGCCTACGACTACCAGAGCTTCTGCCGCATCTACCTGGGGCGATGGTCGTTCCTGTTCGAGCTGGGCTACGCGGCCTCGCTGCTGCTGGTGCTGTCGGTCATCTGCGCGGCCGCGGCCAAGCTGCTGGCGAGCCTGGCCGGCACCCCGGAGAGCGCCAACGCGCCGGCCTTCATGGCGGCGGTGGCCGCGCTGGTGTTCTTCGGCAGCACCCTGGTCGAGCGGCTCATCTCGGTCTGGTCGGTCGTGTTCTACCTGGTCTATGGCGGCCTGTTCGCGCTGGTCCTGTCGCGCCATGGCGAGGCGATGGCCGCGGCGCTGCACGCCGTGCCCGTGGACGCGGCCGCCGCCGCGCGCAACGGCCTGGCCTATGCCGGCTACAACCTGCCGGTGCTGCCGATCCTGATCTTCGTGGCGCGCCACTTCGCCACGCGCCAGCAGGCGCTGGTGGCCGGCGCGCTGACCGGACCGCTGGTGCTGCTGCCCGGGCTGGCCTTCCTGCTGACCCTGTCGGCGTTCTACCCGGACATCCTGGCCGAGCCATTGCCGGTCCTGTCGGTGCTGGACCACCTTGACCTGCCGCCGCTGGCGCTGCTGGTGCGGCTGGTGATCCTCGGCGCCCTGCTCAAGACCGGCGTGGGCCTGCTGCACGGCCTGAACGAGCGCATCGCGCACCGGCGCGGCGCGGCGGCGGCGATGCCCCGCTGGGTGCGCCCTGCGGTCGCGCTGGCGGCGATGGGCGTGGCGGTGGCGATCGCCGGCCGCATCGGCCTGATCGACCTGATCGGCCGCGGCTACCGCTACAGCTCGCTGTACTTCCTGCTGGTGTTCGTGCTGCCGCTGCTCACGCGCGGCCTGTGGCTGGCCTGCCGCGGCGATCGCGCGCCGGCTCCGGTTGCGCGCACCGATGCCGGCTGAGCGCATGCCGATGCCGCACCGCCCGCCAGGCCGGCCGGCCGCCGCTCCGCCACCACCACCCGGGAACGCACCCATGCCACGATACTGCCCGCTCTGCCTGTGGCTCCTGCTCCTGCTGCTCCCGCCGCTGCCCGCCTCCACGCAGGCGGCCGCCGCGACGCTGGTGGAGCACGTGTCGATCGTCGACGGGACCGGCGCGCCGGCCTACCCCGGTGCGGTGCGGATCGTCGACGGCAGGATCGCCGCGGTCGGCCGGCTGCGCGCGCAGCCCGGCGAGACGCGCGTGGACGGCCACGGCCTGGTGCTGGCCCCGGGCTTCATCGATACCCACAGCCACCACGACGTGGGCATGTTCGAGCATCCCGACCTGGTGGCGGTCACCAGCCAGGGGGTGACCACGCTGATCGTCGGCCAGGACGGCTTCTCGCAGACGCCGGTGGCCACCCTGTTCGGGCGCCTGCAGGCCACGCCGGTGGCGGTCAACATCGGCAGCTATTCCGGGCACAACACCCTGCGTGCGCAGGTGATGGGCCAGGACGCGCGGCGCCCGGCCACCGCCGCGGAGATCGTCGCCATGGGCCGCCTGCTGGAGGCGGACATGGACGCCGGCGCGTTCGGCCTGTCCACCGGGCTGATGTACGAGACCGGCGCGTTCTCCACCACCGACGAGGTGCTGGCGCTGGCGCAGGTGGCCGCGCGTCGGGGCGGGCGCTACATCAGCCACCTGCGCAACGAGGCGTTCGAACTGGACCAGGCGCTGGACGAGGCGATCCTGATCGGCCGCCGCACCGGCATGCCGGTGCAGGTCTCGCACCTGAAGATCGCCGTGCGCAGGAACTGGGGCCAGGCGCCGGCGGTCCTGCGCAGGCTCGACGCCGCCCGCGCCGAGGGCATCGACATCACCGCCGACGTGTATCCCTACACGTACTGGCAGACCACCATGCGGATCATGTTTCCGAATAAGGACTACGACGACCGCGACGGGCTGGCCTTCAACTTCGCCGAGTCCACCCGCCCGCAGGACCTGCGAGTGGCGCTGTTCCGGCCCGACCCGTCCCTGCAGGGGCGCACGGTGGCGCAGATCGCGCAGGCGCGCGGGCAGGACCCGGTCAGCGCCTACATCGGCATGCAGAAGACCCTGGCGGCCTGGGAGCAGGCGCACGCCGGGCAGGGCGGGCTGGGCAAGGTCGAGGCGGTGATCGGCACCAGCATGAGCGAGGACGACGTGGCCGCGTTCCTGGCCTGGCCGCACAGCAACGTGTGCTCGGACGGGTTCGAGCTGGGCCATCCGCGCGGGCACGGCACCTTCACCCGCGTGCTGGGGCGCTACGTGCGGCAGCGGCACGTGCTGACCCTGGAGCAGGCCGTGCACAAGATGACCGCGCTGGCGGCCGCGCACCTGGGCATCGCCGACCGCGGCGTGATCCGCCCCGGCGCCTGGGCCGACCTGGTGCTGTTCGACCCGGCCACGGTGATCGACCGCGCCACCGTCGAGGACCCGTCCGCGCTGTCGGTGGGCGTCGCGCGGGTCTGGGTGAACGGCCAGCCGGTCTTCGCCGACGGCCATGCCCTGCCCGCGCGGCCGGGACAGGTCGTGCGCAGGCCCGCGCCTGCTCCCGCTGCCGTCGACCCCATCCGCTGATCCCGCCCCGGAGCCGTCCACGCATGCACTGCGATTTCCGCCTCGAACGCTGGCCGATGCGCACGCCCTTCCGCATCGCCGGCCACGTCTGGGATGCCGCGGAGCTGGTGGTGGCCGAGCTGGCCGACGGCGCCGCGCGCGGCCGCGGCGAGGCCTGCGGGGTCTACTACCGCGACGACACCGCAGCGGGGATCCTGGCCCGGCTGCAGGCGCTGCGGCCGCTGCTGGCCGATGGCCTGGACCGCATCGCCCTGCAGGAGGCCCTGCCGGCCGGGGGCGCCCGCAACGCGCTGGACTGCGCGTTCTGGGAGCTGGAGGCGCAGCGCGCCGGGGTCCCGGTCTGGCGGCTGGCCGGCCTGGCGCGGCCGCCGCGGCCGCTGCTGACCACCTATACCCTCGGCGCCGACGCCCCGGCGACCATGGCCGCCGGGGCGCACGGCTTCGCCCAGGCGCGCGCGCTCAAGCTCAAGCTGACCGGCGACGGCCAGGACGGCGAGCGCGTGCGCGCGGTGCGCGCGGCGCGCCCGGAGGTCTGGCTGGGCGTGGACGCCAACCAGGGCTTCACCGCGGATACGCTGGAAGCGCTGGTGCCGGTGCTGGTCGAAGCCGGCGTGGCGCTGCTGGAGCAGCCCTTCCCCATCGGCCAGGAGGCGGCGATGGAAGGGCTCGACCTGCCCCTGCGCACCGCCGCCGACGAGTCGGTGTGCACGCTGGACGAGCTGGAACTGGCGGTGGGCCGCTTCGACATCGTCAACATCAAGCTGGACAAGTGCGGCGGCCTGACCCACGCGCTGGCGATGGCCGAGCGCGCGCGCGCGCTCGGCCTGGGCCTGATGGTCGGCAACATGACCGGCACCTCGTGGGCGCAGGCCCCGGCCTATCTGGTCGGCCAGTCCTGCGAGGTAGTGGACCTGGACGGTCCGCTGCTGCTGGCCGGCGACCGCACGCCCGCGGCGGTCTACGCGGACGGCCGCATCCATTGCGCCGCGGCGGTCTGGGGTTCGCCATGAGAACCTGTTCACGATCCCCGCAACCTCCCGCGTGGCCGCACAGCGGCCACCCTGCGGGCCATTACAGGTTCTGAGCGCGCGCAAGCTCGTGCCATCCTTGCCCGGAAGCCCGCCATGTCCATCGCCCAGACCCTGACCCTGCTGCTGGCCGCCGCGGCCATGGCGCTGTGGTGGTCGCGCAGCCGCCGCAAGGCGCTGGCGCTGGTCCTGCTGGGCGCCGGTGCCCTGGCCGCGGCCTGGGCGCTGTGGCAGGGCGGCTGGCAGGCCTGGCCGGCGCTGGCGGCGATGCCCTTGCTGGCGGCGCCCTTCCTGCTGCGGCGCCGGCGCTGGCAACGCGTGCTCGGCCGCGCGCTGGGTGCGCTCGGCGTCGCCGGGACGCTGGCCTGCGCGCTGGCGCTGTGGCTGTTTCCCCTGTTCGACCTGCCGCAGCCGGATGGTCCGTACGCGGTGGGCACGCGCCATTTCGAACTGGTCGATCCGGCGCGCAGGGGCGTGCTGGAAGACCCGCCGGACACCGCCCGCCGGGTGGTGGTCTGGGCATGGTACCCCGCCGCGGCCGGCGCCGGCCCGGTCCGCACCTACTTCACCGCCGACGAACGTGGGCTGGCTGCGTCGGTGGCGCGCAACTGGGGCCTGCCGGGCTTCGCCTTCGACCACCTGCGCCAGGTGCGCACCCACTCGCGCCCGGACGCGCCGCTGTCGGCCGCGCAGGCGCGCTGGCCGGTGGTGGTGTTCAACCACGGCTACTGGGGCTGGCCGGGGCAGAACACCGCCCTGATGGAGAAGCTGGCCAGCCGCGGCTACTTGGTCTTCAGCATCGGCCATCCCTACGACGCCGGCGCGTTCACCTTCGCCGACGGCCGCCGCATCCCCACCAGCCCCGCCAAGGCCGCCGCCAGCGTGCCCACCGCCGGGATGCTGGCGTTCTGGAAGGCGCGCACGCACCCGGCGCACTACGCGGCCATGGCGCAGTACCAACACGACTTCGACCGCCACCGGGTGATGCGCAGCTTCAATGCCTGGCGCGAGGACATCGGCTTGGTCGTCGACGCGGTGCAGGCGCAGCGCCTGCCGGCGGCGGCGGAGGGACTGGCCAGTGCAGCCGACCTCTCGCGCCTGGCCTTCGCCGGCATGTCCTTCGGCGGCACCACCTCGGCCTCGGCCTGCCACCACGACCTGCGCTGCGCGGCCGCGGTCAACATGGACGGCGAGGAGTTCGACTGGTCGCTGTGGAACGCCGACATCCGCGTGCCACTGCTGCTGATCCACTCCGACTTCGAGACCTACCCGATGTTCGGGCCCGGCACCGGCACGCCGCATTCGACCATCATGGACTACGCCTACGAGCCCTGGGACAGCGCCGGCCTGCATCCGGGCGTGGTGCGCGTGCGGGTGGCCGGCGAGCGCCACCTGGGCCTGACCGACCTGCCGCTGACCGCGCGCATGCCCGCGCGCGGCAGGTTCTACGGCGCACAGGACGGCATGGCCGGGGTCACGGCCAGCAACGACCTGGTCGCCGCCTTCCTCGACCAGACGCTGCAAGGCGTGCCCAGCGGCTACCCGGACCAGGTGCTGGCGCGCCACCCGGTGCTGCAGCGGCACACGGCGGCCAGCGTGCGGCAATGGTGGCAGGCACGCAGCGCCGCACCGGCGGCGGTCTCCCCCTAGGACCCTTTGACGCCGTGGCCATGGGTGGCGCCGGGCCCGCCCTGGACGCCGATTCGCCCTGCCTGTCGTCCAGCCGACACGAGGATGCAACCGAAGTGCAAATTCGCTCCGCCGGCGAGCAAAGCACGGCGGCACCAGGGCGACCTAGCCTGCAATCGGACCGGTAACCAGGGGAGGGACGGTCCGTCCGTCCGCAGCATCTGCCAGCCATTCATTGGGGGTCCCCATGCCGCACGCGCCTTCGCTTCGCTCCGCATCTTCCCGCCGCAGTCGCACGTGGCGGCAGCCGGCAGCCTCGTCACTCGCCGTCGTCCTGGTTCTTTCCTGCGCGCAGGCGCAGGCACAGGAAGTGCAAACCACACAGGAGCAGCCATCCCCGAAGGACGCGTCGAAGGCCGACGCCAGGCCCACCGAGCTGGACAGCGTGGTGGTCACCGCGCAGCTACGCAGCCAGTCGATCATGGACGTGCCCATCAGCATCACCGCGATCGAGGCCGAGGAGCTGGAGGCGCGGCACGTGCAGGGCGTCGAGGACTACATCTTCTCCGTGCCCAACACGACCTTCGTCGATTCCGGCTCGTACTGGGGCAAGACCGTCAGCTTCCGCGGCATCAGCGAGTTCTCCGGCGGCATCTACGAGGTGGTCTCGGTGGCGGTGGACGACGTCGGCTACGGCGCCATCAATTCCAGCGCGATCCTGTCCTCCAAGCTGCTGGACATCGACCGCATCGAGGTGCTGCGCGGGCCGCAGGGCACCCTGAGCGGGCGCAACTCGATGGGCGGCTCGATCAACATCATCACCGCCAAGCCGGATCCGGAACGGTTCCTGGCCGAGGGCACGCTGGACTACGGGCGCTTCGATGCCTCGCTGGCCAAGGCGGTGGTCAACCTTCCCTTCGCCTCCGGCGATGCCGCCCTGCGCGCGGCGGCCTACACCGAGCACAGCGACGGGGCGATCGAGAACGTCGGCCCCTCCGGCGGCGGCTCGGGCTACGACAACAACGGCGCGCGCCTGGCGCTGCGCTGGCTGCCGGTGGAGGGCCTGACCATCAACGCCAGCTTGGCCCACGAGCGCCAGGACCGCAACATGGAGGACTGGATCACCTCCACCTTCACCGACGACGCGACGCGCCAGGCCATGGTGGCCGCGCTGACCAGCTGGGGCGGCAGCTACCCCGGCCCGGTGGACCTGTTCGACGATGTCGGCAACAACGGCGGCAAGGTCAGCAAGGACGTGCCCGAGCGGACCCTGATCGACGACTGGATTGGTTCGTTCCGGGCCAGCTACGACAGCGGGCGCCACCGCTTCGATTTCATCTACGGCTACTTCGACTACGACGTGGCCTACCGCGAGGACTACGACCAGACCGAGTACAACTGGTGGAAGACCGACCGGCACCGCCAGGTGCGCAACCACTCGCTGGAGCTGCGCGCCACCTCGCAGTACGACGGCCCGCTGAACTGGGTCGGCGGCGTGAGCTACCTGGACGAGCGCCTGAGCGAACGCAACGCCGACGAGATCGGCGACTGGTACGCCGACGGGACCACGCCGACGGTCGGCGGCGGCTACCTGCCGGCCTACCTGGAGGTGTACGAGAACCGGATGCAGAGCCTGGGCGTGTTCGGCAACGTTTACTGGGACTTCGGGCAGCACTGGCACCTCTCGGCCGGCGGCCGCTACAGCATGGAGAAGACCCGCTACGGCGACGACTACGTCTACGACCCCGGCAACACCGCGCTGGCCATCGGCGCGTCGCCGGAGATGTCGCCGTGGGCGACCCTGAACGAGTTCTCGCCGCGGATCGCCCTGAACTACGACCTGGGCCGCAACGCCATGGTCTACGCCCAGTACGCCACCGGCTACCGCGCCGGCTATTCCAACACAGCGCAGGCGCGCGACCTGGGCGCGCCGTCGGACGTCAAGCCCGAGCACGTGAAGAACTACGAGATCGGCTTCAAGGGCCGCTTCTGGGACAACCGCGCCTCGCTGTCCGCGGCAGTGTTCTGGATGGACTACACCGACCTGCAGGTGCAGACCCAGGTGCTGCCGGAGAACAACCCCTACGACTTCGACATCTACTACGACATCAATGCCGGTTCGGCGCGCAGCCGCGGTTTCGAGCTGTCCGGCGAGGCGCTGCTGGCCGACCGGCTGAAGTTCAGCGCCGCGGTGGGCTATACCGACGCGGTGATCGAGCAGGTGGTGCTTGACGGGGTGGAGTACCGCGATCAGCGCATCCCCAACGTGCGGCCCTGGACGGCCAGCGCCACGCTCGAATACCGCCAGCCGCTGGCCCGCGACCGCGAGGGCAGCGTGCGCCTGGACTACACCTGGCAGGACGACATGTACTGGCAGGGCGTGCTCAAGGATCCCGCGTACTACCTGCCGTCGTTCAAGACCGTGGACCTCGCCCTGGGCTACGGTCCGCGCGACGGGCACTGGGCCGTGTCGGCCTATGCCGAGAACCTGCTCGACGAGAAGTACTACACCTCGATCGGCTGGGTCAGCGTCGGCTTCCGCGGGCGCATGGTGCATATCCCGCCGCGGACCTTCGGCCTGCGCTTCACCTACCGGTTCGAGCGTTGAGCGTGCCGTCGGCGGGCGCACCCCTTGCCGGCGGGCTGCCGCTGGCCCAGGCCATGGACATCGGCCGGCTCGACGCGCACGCGCAGGCGCGGCTGGTGGCGCGCGGCGAACTCAGCGCGGCCGAGCTGGTCGAGGCGGCGATCGCCCGGGTGGAATGCCTGGACGGTGGCTGCAACGCCGTCAGCCACCGCGCCTTCGGCCAGGCGCGCGCGCGCGCCGCGACGCTGCTGCCCGTCGGCATGGCCGGCGTCCCCTGCCTGCTCAAGGACGGACTGGATTGGCCCGGCATGCCCAGCCGGGTCGGCTCGCGCGCGCTGCCCGCCACGCCGGTGTACGCATGGCATCCCTATCCGCAACGGCTGTACGCACTCGGGCTGGTCCCGCTGGGCAAGACCAACGCGCCGGAGTTCGGCCTGCTGCCCTCCACCGAGCCCCTGCTCTATGGCCCCGCTCGCAACCCCTGGGCGCCGGACCGCTCCGCCGGCGGTTCCAGCGGCGGCAGCGCCGCCGCGGTCGCGGCCGGAATGGTGCCGCTGGCGCATGCCGCCGACGGCGGCGGTTCGATCCGCATCCCCGCGTCCTGCTGCGGCGTGGTCGGGCTCAAGCCCGGCCGCGACGGCAACCTGCGCGCGCGCGGCCAGCATGCCATCGAGGACCTGCTGGTCGGCGACGCGCTGCTGGCGCGCAGCGTCCGCGACGCGGACTGGGCGCTGCGCGAACTGCGCGGACCGGCCCCGCTGTCCGCGCCGCCTGCGCGCAAGCTGCGCATCGGCGTGTGCACCGACGCGCTGTCCGGCGCCAAGCCGCACCCGCAGGTGCTGGACGCCATCGTGCGCACGGCCGAGCTGTGCGACCGGCTGGGGCACCGGGTCGAGCGATGCGCCCTGCCCGTGGACGGGGCCCGGGTCGAGGCCGCGTTCCGCGTGCTGTGGGGCTACCTGGCCCGCGACGTGGTCGAGCGCTGCCGCCTGATGCACGCCGAACACGCGCTGGAGTCGGTGCTCGAGCCGTGGACGCTGGCATTGGCCGGATGGGCCGGACGCCTGCAGGGAAGCGACCTGGAAGGCGTTGCCACGGCCTTGCAGGCCGCGCAGGCGGGGATGGACAGCGCGTTCGCGCGCTTCGACCTGCTGCTGTCGCCGGTCGTGCGCGAGCCGCCGCCGCCGCTCGGGCAGCTGGCGCCGACGCGTCCGTTCGACGAGCTCATGGCCGCCATGTTCGACTACGTGTGCTACACGCCGCTGCACAACCTGACCGGCCTGCCGGCCATTTCGTTGCCGCTGTTCCAGACGCCGGACGGTCTGCCGGTGGGGTCGATGTTCGCCGCGGCCCGCCACCGCGAGGCCACCCTGCTGGCCCTGGCCTACGAGCTCGAACAGGCCTGCCCCTGGGGCGGGCGCTGGCCGGCGCCATCGATGGCGCAGCACAGGTGATCGCCGCGCGGCGTCCCGCGCCGGCGCCTTGCTACGGCGGGCGCATCGGCATGCCGAAGGGCTGGACGGCGGCCGGCGCCCGCCACGATCGCTGCTATGCTCGATCGGGTCCGACGCGCAGGCAGGCGCCGCCGCCGCGCCCGCAGGAGTGACTAGCCACCACGGCCCTCGAAACGCTGTCGCCATCCGCCGGAAGTGAGGAAGCCATGTACGCCCCCGATACCGAACCGGACACCTGCCCGCGCAGCATGGCCGAAATGCTCGACAGCCTCCAGCATGGGGCCGATGCCAGGCGCGTCGACGACGGCTGGCGCCATTCCCTGCCCGGCGGGCTCGGATTCCGCCACGACTACGATGCCGAGGTGGCGCGCGGCGGCTGGGAGTTCTACCAGCTGGGGCGCGGGCTGTGCGTGGCCAGCGTGGACATGATGGCCACGCGCACCATACCCCGCCGCCACTACCTGGACGACTACCTGGTGCTGTCGGCGGTGCTCGAAGGCACGGTGCCCATCCACGACCCGAGCGGCAGCGACGGCCAGCTGGCCAACGGCTACTGCACCGTCTACGGCCTGGCCGCCGGCACCGACCTGCAGACGATCTACGAGCCCGGCCGCGTGCTCAAGTGGGTCAGCGTGTTCATCGAGCGGCATGCGCTGCTGGAGCTCACCGGCCTGCAGCTGCACGAGCTGCCTGCCAGCGTGGGCGGGTTCGTGGTCAACGGGACGGCCCTGCCGCACCGCAACGTGCCGCTCTCGCGGCAGTCGCTGCTTGCCGCCACCCAGCTCAGCCAGTGCCCGTACCAGGGCGGATTCCGCCATGCCTTCCTGACCGCCAAGGCGCTGGAACTAGCCTGCCATATCCTCTTCGTGCTCGCCCGGCGCATGGAGGACGACCTGGTCGATGCGTGCCTGAGCCAGCGCGACTACGATCGCCTGCGGCTGGCCATGGACCTGATCCAGCGCAGCATCGAGCAGCCGCTCAACATCGGGGAGCTGGCCGTCGCCACCGGCATGAACCGGCAGCGGCTGCAACTTGGCTTTCGCGCCGTCTACGGCGGCACCGTGGCCAAGGTCCGCGACCAGTTCCGCATGGAGCTGGCGCTGGATCTGGTCCGCGAGACCAGCCAGTCGATGTTGCAGATCGCGCTGGAGACCGGGTACGAGCACGCCGCCAGCTTCACCCGGGCATTCAAGTCCGCCTATGGGGTGTCGCCGGCGCAGATGCGCCGCCTGGCCAACGAAAAGCACCTGATCGCCAGGCTGCCTTCCGGGCCGGGTCAAGGTGCTGCCGTCGCCGGCGGGCCATCGGCCTCCCGCGCCAGCAGCCTCCGCTTCAGGGGCAGGCCCCAGCGGTAGCCGCCGAGCGAGCCGTCGCCGCGGATCACCCGATGGCAGGGCACGACGATGGCGATGCGGTTGCGCGCGCAGGCCTGCGCCACCGCGCGCGCCGCGCGCGGCTCGCCGAGCGCGGCGGCCACTTCGGCGTAGCTGCGGGTGCGGCCCTGGGGGATCTTCATCAGCGCATCCCATACCCGCTGCTGGAAGGTGGTCCCGAGCAGGTCCAGCTGTACCGGCACGGCCTGGCCGGCCAGCCGTTGCGCCACCGCGTCCACCCTCGGGGCCAGCCAGTCGTCGCGGCCGGCATCCACGCGCTGCAGGCGCGCGTGCGGGAATTCCACGCGCAGGCGCTCCTGCAGCGCGGCCGGGTCCGGCCCCAGTTCGACCGCGCAGATGCCACGCGCGGTGGCCGCCACCAGCACCGGGCCCAGGGCGGTGTCGAGCACGGTCCAGCGGATGTCCTCGCCGCGGCCACCGGCGCGATAGGTCGCCGGGGTCATGCCCAGCCGCGCCGCGCCGTGCTCGTACACGCGCGAGGGCGAACCGTAGCCGGCGTCGTACAGCGCCGCACTGACGTCCCGGCCCTCGCGCAGACCGGTCTTGAGCAGGTCGAGCCTGCGCCGCGCCAGGTAGTCGGCCGGGGTCAGGCCATAGCGCGCACGGAAGCGGCGCTGCAATTGGGTCACGCTCAGACCGGCGCGCGCGGCCACCGCCGACAACGACGCCTCGCCGGCATCGAGCCGGCGGCGCAGGGTTTCCAGCAGATCGTCGGTCGCGGCCGGAGCAGTGGCGGCGGAAGCGGAGAGCGGGCGGCGGGTCATGGTGTCCATGCGCACAGACTGGACCGGCGCCGGCCGCGGCGCTATCCGCATCGTGCACGCCGCCGCGCGGCGCGCACCCACATCGCGGCGGGCGTCAGTCGGCCCAGTGCCCCGGCGCGGTCGATTCGGGCAGCACCTGCGCCGACAGCTGCCGGTTCTGGCCGAGGATGTCGACGGCGTCGGCCAGGATCGCCGCCGATTCGCGCAGCAGCGGATCGGGACGCTTGTCCACCAGCTTCTCGCGCTCGGCGTCCTTGACGATGTCGCGCTCGGACGCGCCCAGGCCGTCGTCGGCCAGGTCGTCGGCCAACGGGTCCAGCGGCAGCCCCAGCGCCTTGCGCTCGGCCTGGCGGTCCTTGCGCTGCGCCTCCTGCTTGTCGCGCTCGGCGCGGCGCTCGGCCTCGTTGAGCGAGACGTACTTCTTGTCGGCCTCCTGGCGGAACTCGGTGACGTCCTGGTTCCACCACTGCCACTCCTTGTCCTGGGCGATGCGCGCGGCGTGGTTGGCCTCCAGCTGCGGCAGCAGCGGCGCGAAGTTGCCGTACTGGGTATGCGGCACCGCCGCAATCTTGGTCCACGGCAGGGCGTTGTCGTAGGTGTTCTCGCCGAACTCGTTGGCGTCCACGGTCACCGGGAAGGCGATGTCCGGCACCACGCCCTTGTGCTGGGTGCTGCCGCCGGCGACCCGGAAGAACTGGGCGATGGTCATCTTCAGCTGGCCGTAGCGCACGGTCTCGCTGGGTGGCCAGCGGTCCAGGTCGACCATGTTCTGCACGGTGCCCTTGCCGAAGCTGGTCTCGCCGATCACCAGCCCGCGCCCGTAGTCCTGGATGGCGCCGGCGAAGATCTCCGAGGCCGAGGCCGAGCCGCGGTTGATCAGCACCGCCAGCGGCCCGTCCCAGGCCACGGCCGGATCTTCGTCGCCATTGACGCTGACCCGCCCGCCGGACTCGCGCACCTGCACCACCGGGCCCTGGCCGATGAACAGGCCGGTCAGGTCGACCGCCTCGTCCAGCGAGCCGCCGCCGTTGTTGCGCAGATCGATCACCACCCCGTCGACCTTGTCGGCCTTGAAGCCGGCCAGCAGCCGGCGCACGTCGCGGGTGGCCGAGGTGTAGTCGTCCGGGTTGCGGCGGCGGCCTTCGAAGTCCTGGTAGAACGCCGGCAGCTTGACCACGCCGATGCGGCGCTGCGGCTCGCCGCCGGCGGCCGGCACGGTGATGGTCTCGCCCTTGGCGGCCTGCTCCTCCAGCTTGATCTTGTCGCGGGTGATGGTCACCAGACTGTGCGGGCCGTCCACGCCGGCCTCGGACGGGATGAATTCCAGCCGCACCTGGGTGCCCTTCTTGCCGCGGATCTGCTCGACCACATCGTCGACCCGCCAGCCGACCACGTCGGTCAGCGACCCGGACTTGCCCTGGCCGACGGCGACGATGCGCGCGCCGGGCTTGAGCTTGCCGGACAGGTCGGCCGGGCCGCCGGGGACGATCTCGCGGATCACCACCGTCTCGTCCTGGCGCTGCAGCACCGCGCCGATGCCTTCCAGCGACAGCGACATGGCCTGGTTGAAGTTCTCCGCCGTCTTCGGGGTGAAGTAGTCGGTATGCGGGTCCACCGCGGAGGTGTAGGCGTTGAGGAAGGTCTGGAACACGTCCTCGCTGTCCAGCTCGTCCACGCTGCGCTGGATGTTGGCGTAGCGCTTGTCCAGGGTGGTGCGGATGTCTTCGGGCTTCTTGCCGGCCAGCTCCAGGCGCAGCCAATCGTTCATCACCGACTTCTTCCACACCTCGTCCAGCTCGGCGTCGCTGGCCGCCCACGGCGCGTCCTTGCGGTCGTAGTACCAGCGATCCTGGGTGCCGAAGTCGAAGTTCTGCTTGAGCAGGCCGCGCGCATAGGCCACACGCTGGGCCACGCGCTTGCGGTACAGGTCGAACACCGCGTAGGCCGGGCCCAGCTCGCCGCTGCGGATCGAATCGCCCAGCGAGGCCTGGAACGGCTGGAAGCCGGCGATGTCGGCGGCGGTGAAGAACTGCTTGTTGGCGTCCAGTGCTTCCAGATAATGCTTGAACACCTCCTGCTGCAGCGCCGCGTCCATCGGCCGCGGCCGATAGGCGTAGCGGCTGTCGGACAGCAACCCGTAGACGCGCTGGGTAGCCACCGCCTCGTCCTGAGTGGGGCCTTGCGGCACCACGTCATTGCCGGTGGTCGGCGCATCGGCGCGGGCCAGCAACGCGGGCATCGCGGTGGCCAGGGCGAGCAACAGGGCGAAGGAGCGGGAGGAAGGCTTCATCGGCAGGCAGGGCCGCGGCGCGGCGGGTTGATGTAGGGAGGGATCGACCGGCGCACAGTGCCCAAAATCGCGGGCGCTGTCACGGGTGAGAGGTCATGGCCAGCCTAGCCGGCCGCTCTGCGGGGAATGTGAACGCAGGCCGGCGACGACCGTGCTCACCGGCACGCGCCGCCGCTGCGGTTCAGCCGGCCAGGCCGGCGCCGGCGGCCTGCTGGTCGGCGTGGTAGCTGGAGCGCACCATCGGCCCGGAGGCGACGTGGCCGAAGCCCAGCGCATGGCCGTATTCGGCCAGCGCCTGGTACTCCTCCGGCGTCCAGTAGCGCAGCACCGGATGGTGGTGCGGGGTCGGCTGCAGGTACTGGCCGATGGTGACCATGTCGACGTCGTGGGCGCGCAGGTCGCGCAGGGTCGCCTGCACCTGCTCCAGGGTCTCGCCCAGGCCGAGCATGATCCCGGACTTGGTCGGGATCTCCGGGTGCTGGGCCTTGAAGTTCTTCAGCAGGGTCAGCGACCACTGGTAGTCCGCGCCCGGGCGCACGTTGCGGTACAGGTCCGGCACGGTCTCGATGTTGTGGTTGAACACGTCCGGCGGGTTCTGCGCCAAGATCTCCAGCGCGCGCTCCATCCGCCCTTTGCCGCGGAAGTCGGGGGTGAGGATCTCGATGCGGGTGCGCGGCGAGGCGGCGCGGATCGCCGCGATGCAGTCGACGAAGTGCTGGGCGCCGCCGTCGCGCAGGTCGTCGCGGTCGACGCTGGTCACCACCACGTACTTCAGGCCCATGTCGGCGACGGTGGCGGCCAGGTGCGCCGGCTCTTCCGGGTCCGGCGGCTTGGGGCGGCCGTGGGCGACGTCGCAGAACGAGCAGCGGCGGGTGCAGACCTCGCCGAGGATCATGAAGGTGGCGGTGCCGTGGCCGAAGCACTCGTGGATGTTCGGGCAGCTGGCCTCCTCGCAGACCGTCACCAGCCGGTTCTGGCGCAGCTTGGCCTTGAGGTTGGCCACCGCGTTGCCGGAGGGAATGCGCACCCGGATCCACGAGGGCTTGCGCAGCACCGGTGCGTCGGCGAACTGCACCGGCGAGCGGTTGATCTTGTCGCCGCCCAACTGCTTGGCCCCGGCCTCGAGCGTGGACGCGCCGCTGACGACCTGCAGCGGGATCTGGCGGGGGGAAGGCGTGCTCATGGCCGCCATTCTAGCGCGCGGCCCGCCGTACCCCCTCGGTTGGGTGAAGAACCAAAAAAAAGCCCGCAACGGCGGTGCCGGTTGCGGGCCTGCTCCCTCCCCCACGTCGGGATGCGGGGCCATCGTGCGCCCTCTTTTTCGAACTTGCACGCTGCGTTGCAAAAACGGAACCGGCCGGTACAACAGGCGCCGCTTGCCGGCCTCAATCCAGGTAGCCGGGCTGCTCGAACCACTGCCGCGCGCCGACCAGATGCAGCTGGCGCTGCGCGCCCTGCACGTCCATGCTCATGCCCCCCAGCGCGCGCAGCACGCGCTCTGCGGCGAACGCCCGCGCAGGCGCAGGTGGATAGCCTGGCCGGCATCGGCGATCCGGCCGATCCAGCCCGGGAAGGCAGGTGCTGGACGAACAGGTTCGGAGGGCGTGCCCGTATCGCGCGCAGCATGCCGGAGCGCCCGCCTGCACCCCGCCGTGCAGGCGCTCAGGCCGCCTGCGGGAAGCGCTGCCGGCGCGCACGCACCGCCGCGGCCAGCCGTTCCAGCACCGCCACCGAATCATCCCAGCCGATGCAACCGTCGGTGATGCTCTGGCCGTAAACCAGCTCGCGACAGGCGACCAGGTCCTGGCGGCCGCCGACCAGATGGCTCTCCACCATCACCCCGACGATGCGCTGCTGGCCGGCCTCCAGCTGGGTGGCGATGTCCTCCACCACCGCGGGCTGGTTGGCCGGGTTCTTGCCGCTGTTGGCATGGCTGGCGTCGACCATCAGACGCGCCGCCAACCCCGCCTTCTCCAGCACCTCGCCAGCCGCCTGCACGCTGGCGGCGTCGAAGTTGGGCACTTTGCCGCCGCGCAGGATCACGTGGCAGTCCGGATTGCCGGCGGTGGCGGCGATCGCCGACTGGCCCTGGGTGGTGACCGCCAGGAAATGGTGCGGATGCGAGGCCGCGCCGACCGCGTCCACCGCGATCCTGACGTTGCCGTCGGTGCCGTTCTTGAAGCCCACCGGGCAGGACAGGCCGCTGGCCAGCTCGCGGTGGACCTGGCTCTCGGTGGTGCGCGCGCCGATCGCGCCCCAGGCCACCAGGTCGGCGATGTACTGCGGGCTGATCACGTCCAGGAACTCGCAGCCGGCCGGCAGGCCCAGGCGGTTGATGTCGCGCAGCAGCTGGCGCGCCAGGCGCAGGCCGCGGTTGATGTCGAAGCTGCCGTCCAGGCCCGGGTCGTTGATCAGGCCCTTCCAGCCGATGGTGGTGCGCGGCTTCTCGAAATACACGCGCATGACGATCTCCAGCGCGTCGCCCAGCGCCGCGCGCAGCGGCTGCAACCGGCGCGCGTAGTCCAGCGCCGCGGCCGGATCGTGGATCGAGCACGGTCCGATCACCACCGCCAGGCGGTCGTCGTGGCCGTGCAGGATGGCGTGCAGGGCCTGGCGCGCGTCGAACACGGTCTGCGAGGCGCGCGCGTCGCAGGGCAGTTCGGCCAGCAGCGTCGCCGGCGGCACCAGCGGTTCGATGCGGCGGATGCGCAGGTCGGAAGTGAGCGGGGACATGTAGGACTCTCGTTCGGAAAGGGGAAACGAAGAAGGCCGCCAGGTTCGCTGGCGGCCTTCGGGGTGCGTCTGTCGGCGATGGCCTTCAGGGTATGCGCGCTCCGTCCTCCGCCGATGGCATCGGAAAGCCGTAATACCAGGGAAAGAAGGGCGCGCAGGCGTGCATGGGCGGCATTGATAGCACGCACGGCGCGTGCGCGCCAAATGTTTCATGTGCAACGCGACAGCGAACACACGTGCCCGCAAGCAGAAGGCCCCGCATCGCTGCGGGGCCTTCTGCAACTTCCTGCCCCCCCTCGGCAGAAACGCTTCCGAGCGGGGATGGACGAAGACGGATGAGGGTAGAGCGAAGCGCGGACGAGCTGACCACCGCGGCTTCACCTCCCATCCCGCCCCCCTCCCGCCGGGAGAGGGGTTTCAGCGGCGGATCAGAAATCCATCCCGCCCATGCCACCCATGCCGCCGCCGGCCGGAGCGGCCGGTTCGTCCTTCTTCGGCGCCTCGGCCACCACCGCCTCGGTGGTGATCGCCAGGCCGGCGACCGAGGAGGCGTGCTGCAGGGCCGAACGGGTCACCTTGGTCGGGTCCAGGATGCCGAAGACGATCATGTCGCCGAACTGGCCGGTGGCCGCGTTGTAGCCGAAGTTGCCTTCGCCTTCCTTGACCTTGGCCACGATCACCGAGGGCTCGTCGCCGGCGTTGGCGACGATCTCGCGCAGCGGGGCCTCCAGCGCGCGGCGGGTGATGGCGATGCCCAGGTTCTGGTCCTCGTTGTCGCCCTTCAGGCCTTCGACCGCCTTGAGCGCGCGGATCAGGGCCACGCCGCCGCCCGGCACCACGCCTTCCTCGACCGCCGCACGGGTGGCGTGCAGGGCGTCCTCGACGCGCGCCTTCTTCTCCTTCATCTCGATCTCGGTGGAGGCGCCGACCTTGATGACGGCCACGCCGCCGGCCAGCTTGGCCACGCGCTCCTGCAGCTTCTCGCGGTCGTAGTCGGAGGTGGTCTCCTCGATCTGCGCCTTGATCTGCTTGATGCGCGACTCGATGGCCGAGGTGTCGCCGGCGCCGTCGATGATGGTGGTGTTCTCCTTGGAGACCTGCACCTTCTTGGCGCGGCCGAGGTCGGCGATGGTCGCCTTCTCCAGCTGCAGGCCGACTTCCTCGGAGATCACGGTGCCGCCGGTCAGCACGGCCATGTCCTCCAGCATCGCCTTGCGGCGGTCGCCGAAGCCCGGGGCCTTGACGGCAACAACCTTGACGATGCCGCGGATGGTGTTGACCACCAGGGTCGCCAGGGCCTCGCCCTCGACTTCCTCGGCGACGATCAGCAGCGGCTTGCCGGCCTTGGCCACGCCTTCCAGCACCGGCAGCAGCTCGCGCACGTTGGAGATCTTCTTGTCGTGCAGCAGGATGAACGGATCATCCAGGTCGGCGCTCTGCGACTGCTGGTTGTTGATGAAGTACGGCGAGAGGTAGCCGCGGTCGAACTGCATGCCCTCGACCACGTCCAGCTCGTTGTCCAGGCCCGAGCCTTCCTCGACGGTGATCACGCCTTCCTTGCCGACCTTCTTCATCGCCTCGGCGATGATGTCGCCGATCGAAGCGTCGGAGTTGGCCGAGATGGTGCCGACCTGGGCGATGGCCTTGTCGTCGGCGGTGGGCTTGGACAGGCTCTTGAGCTCGCCCACAGCCGCGGTCACGGCCTTGTCGATGCCGCGCTTGAGGTCCATCGGGTTGATGCCCGCGGCCACGGCCTTCAGGCCCTCGCGGATGAACGCCTGCGCCAGCACGGTGGCGGTGGTGGTGCCGTCGCCGGCGATGTCGCTGGTCTTGCTGGCCGCTTCCTTGACGATCTGCGCGCCCAGGTTCTCGTACTTGTCGGCCAGCTCGATCTCCTTGGCCACGGACACGCCATCCTTGGTGATCGTGGGGGCGCCGTAGCTCTTCTCGAGCACGACGTTGCGGCCCTTCGGGCCGAGGGTGACCTTGACCGCGTTGGCCAGGGTGTTGACGCCCTTGAGGATGCGCGAACGGGCGTCTTCGCCGAAGCGGACTTCTTTGGCTGCCATGTGTGTAACTCCGGGAATTGGGAATGGAGAATCGGGAATGGGTGAAAGCCGAAGCGATTCGCGGAACGGGGAGTCGTGGGCTGGGCCGGAGCGCGATGCGCTTTTTCCGACGCCCTATTCCCGACTCCCCATTCCCGCCGGCCGTCAGGCCAGGATCGCGAAGATGTCGTCTTCCTTCACCACCAGGTATTCGGTGCCGTCCAGCTTCACTTCCGTGCCGCTGTACTTGCCGAACAGGACCTTGTCGCCGGCCTTGACCTTGGGGGCGCGCACGGTGCCGTTGTCCAGCACCTTGCCCTCGCCCACCGCGACCACTTCGCCCTTGATGGGCTTCTCGGTGGCCGAGTCGGGGATGACGATGCCACCGGCGGACACCTTCTCTTCTTCCGTGCGCTTGATGACCACGCGGTCGTACAGCGGCTTGATGTTGCTCATGTCAATCCTCGCAAGTGATTGATTGGGTTGGATTTGGGGCTGCGATGTTAGCACTCGTATGCGAGGAGTGCCAGCAGCGCGTGCACGCCCGTAATGCACGGGACCGGACCCAGGATGGGGGCCGGCCGAGGCCTTTCAAGAGACGGGGAGAAAGAAAAAGAGCACGCATGTGCGGCATGCGTGCCCTCGGGTTGGAAATGCGTCGATGTCCCCGCTTCCCTGGCGCGCGCCCTCCCGACCGCCGACTTCCTGTCGCCCTGGCATCCAGCCAGAGTGGGTAGTAAACCAGCCGCGACGACGTCGGCAAACCTCCGAATGACGCGAGGGCCGCTTTCAGCCGGTGAATTCCGGACACCTCTGCGCCCGCCGAGGCCGCAATTCCGGGCTGTCGCGGCCCTCCTGCTACCGAAAGCAGACATCTTCTGCCTATTCTTGGTATCCGGGTTACTATCGGTAGCCATCCGCGTTCTCGACCTGCAGGTTTTGCCGTACCGTGACGTCTGATCACACGACGCACTGGAAAAAAGGCCGCCCGACACGATGGAACCCTTCGAGCGGATCCGCACGGCGCGGCTCCTGGCGCAGTTGTCCCAGGCTCGGCTGGCACAGGCGGTGGGCGTGCAACGCAGCGCAGTCAGTCACTGGGAGTCCCCCTCCGGCAAGCGCCCCAACGTGGACAACCTGCGCCGGATCGCGGTGGCGACCGGCACTCAGTTCGAATGGCTGGCCACCGGGCGCGGGCCGATGGTCCTTTCACGCGAGATGCGACTGGAGTCGGTGGCCGCCGTCGATGCCCTGCTGGTGGACGACCCGGCCGAGTACCGCCTGGTACGCGCCTACCGCGAGGTCCCGCAGCGGGTGCGCATGGCGCTGCTGGAAGTGGTGGAAACCCTGGCCCAGCAGCGCACCGGGCGCCCACGCCTGCCGCGTGCCGACGAACTGCGCATCGACGAACCGCCCATCGAGGAATAAGGCATCCGCATCCAACCGGCGGCGGCTTGGGTAAGCTTGCGCGGATGTCGCGCCCCTTCCCCCATCTGCTGTCCTGCCTGCTCGCACTGGCAGCCCCCGCCGCCCTGGCGACGGATGAATCCAGCCTGCTGCCGGTCGACCAGGCCTTCCAGGTCGAGGCCCGCGCCGCCGGCCCGGGCCAGGTCGCCCTGCACTGGACCATCGCCGACGGCTACTACCTGTACCGGCAGCGGATCTCGGCCAGCGCCGCCGGCGCCGAGGCCGGACCGGTGCGGCTGCCTGAGGGCGAGCACCACCAGGACGAGTACTTCGGCGCGGTGCAGACCTACCGCCACCAGCTCGACGCCACCCTGCCCCTGCGCCCCGGCACGCACGGCCCGGTCACCCTGAAGGTGCGCTACCAGGGCTGCGCCGACGCCGGGCTGTGCTATCCGCCGCAGGAACGCAGCCTCGGCGTGACCGTGGCCGATGCGCCCGCGCCGGCCGCCGATGGGCTGGTCCTGCCCGGCACTGCGGGCAGCGGCGCCGGCCTGATCCCGGCGGGCCCCGGCGGCGCCACGGCGGCGCCGGCGTT
>JASGEB010000067.1:0-19101 GCA_047606785.1 Pseudoxanthomonas sp. | reverse complement strand
TCCCTGGTGACATCAGCGCTGTGGTCCCACCCGATCCCATCCCGAACTCGGAAGTGAAACGCAGCTGCGCCGATGGTAGTGTGGCTCAAGCCATGCAAGAGTAGGTCATCGCCAGGGCCTTACCCCATGCACCCCGCCCGCTTACGCAGGCGGGGTGCTTTTTTTCGGTTCTTCCCAGCGGAGCGCGGCGTTCTGGGAGCGTCACGCCGACTGGCGCTGGGCGCGACGCGAAGGCGATCCGGACAAGACGGCGGTCCGCCGGCG
Source organism: Pseudoxanthomonas sp. (assembly GCA_047606785.1). Classification (GTDB taxonomy): domain Bacteria; phylum Pseudomonadota; class Gammaproteobacteria; order Xanthomonadales; family Xanthomonadaceae; genus Pseudoxanthomonas_A. The sequence goes on along the minus strand of JASGEB010000067.1, from coordinate 18,837 downwards.
ATGCTCCGGGTTACCCTGTGGCCCGTTCCGCAACCGCCTGGGAGGGCCACGTGAAGCAGTCCTTCATTCTTTCTGCGGCCTTGGGCGCCGCGCTGATGCCGTGCGCGGGCGCCCGTGCCGCCGAGACCAGCGCGGGCGCGGTGGCCGTGTACACCAGCGCGCAGGGTGCGGTCGGGCAGATGGCGCGCAGCGAGGCGGCTGAGCCGGTGCCCGGGCACGCGCTGGTCGAGACCGAGAACTCGATCTTCGTCGAGCCCGGCAAGCAGTTCCAGGAGGTGCTGGGTTTCGGCGGGGCGATCACCGACGCCAGCGCCGAAACCTTCGCCAAGCTCGGCAAGGACAAGCAGGTCGAACTGCTGCGCGCCTACTACGACAAGGATGCCGGCATCGGCTATTCCTTCGCGCGCACCACCATCCACAGTTCGGATTTCTCCAGCGCCAGCTACACCTACGTCAAGGACGGCGACAAGGCGCTGAAGACCTTCTCCATCGACCACGACCGCAAATACCGGATTCCGATGATCAAGGCCGCGATCGCGGCGGCGGGCGGGAAGTTGACGCTGTTTGCCAGCCCGTGGAGCGCGCCGGCCTTCATGAAGGACAACCGCAGCATGCTCAAGGGCGGCCACCTGCTGCCCGAGTACGCCGACGCCTGGGCGCGCTACTACACCAAGTTCATCGCCGCCTACGAGCGGGCCGGCATCCCGATCTGGGGCATCAGCGTGCAGAACGAGCCGATGGCGGTGCAGACCTGGGAGTCGATGGTGTACTCGGCGCAGGCCGAGCGCGACTTTCTCCGCGACCACCTGGGCCCGGCCATGGAGCAGGCCGGCTATGGCGACCGCAAGATCATCGTCTGGGACCACAACCGCGACATGATGGTGTACCGCGCCAACGTGATCTTCTCCGATCCGCAGGCGTCCAAATACGCCTGGGGCATGGGCTTCCACTGGTACGAGACCTGGGCCGGTCACGAGCCGATGTACGACAACGTGGCCGCGGTGGCGCAGGCCTGGCCGGACAAGAAGCTGCTGCTGACGGAGGCGAGCATCGAGAAGTTCGATCCGGCCGGCCTGCAGGACTGGAGCCACGGCGAGCGCTACGGCACAGCGATGATCCGCGACCTGGGCAACGGCGCGGTGGCCTGGACCGACTGGAACATTCTGCTGGACGGACACGGCGGTCCCAACCACGTCGGCAACTTCTGCTTCGCGCCCATCCACGCCGACACCCGCACCGGCGAGCTGGTCTACACGCCCAGCTACTGGTACATCGGCCATTTCTCCAAGTTCATCCGTCCGGGCGCGAAGCGGGTGAGCGCGGCCAGCAGCCGCAGCAACCTGCTGACCGTGGCCTTCCGCAACCCCGACGGCAGCCTGGCTACAGTGGTGATGAACCCGACCGACCAGGCGATCGCCTACAACTACTACGTGGGCGAGGCGTCCACGCGGGTGCAGATCCCGGCGCATGCGATCCAGACGCTGGTGAACTGAGGCGGGCGGACGCCACGGCCGGTGCGTCGCCTGTGCGGCGCGTGCCGGTTCAGTCCGCCGGCAGTTCCTTCACCGCCTGCACCATCGCCGCCAGTACCGCCTGCGCGTCGCCGTAGACCATGCGGGTGTTGTCGTTGAAGAACAGCAGGTTCTCCACTCCCGAATAGCCCCTGCCCTGGCCGCGCTTGATGACGTAGACCTGCCGGGCCTGGTCGGCGTTGAGGATCGGCATGCCGTAGATCGGCGAGGACTTGTCGGTGCGCGCGGCCGGGTTGACCACGTCGTTGGCGCCGATCACCAGCGCCACGTCAGTGTTGGCGAAGTCGTCGTTGATCTCGTCCATGTCGAAGATCATGTCGTAGGGCACGCCGGCCTCGGCCAGCAGCACGTTCATGTGCCCGGGCATGCGCCCGGCGACCGGGTGGATGGCGAACTTCACCTCCACCCCGGCGACCTGCAGCAGCTTGACGAATTCGTACAGCTTCTGCTGCGCCTGCGCCACCGCCAGGCCGTAGCCGGGAATGATGATGACGCTGCCGGCGTAACGCATGGCGATGGCCGCGTCGGCGGCCTCGGCCGACTTCATCTCGCCTTCCACCGCGGTGCCGGCGCCGGCGGCGGCGCCGAAGTTGGAGAACAGCACGTTGGCCAGCGAGCGGTTCATCGCCTTGGCCATCAGCACGGTCAGCAGGGTGCCGGCCGAGCCGACCACCATGCCGGCGATCATCAGCGCCGGGTTGTGCAGGGCGTAGCCTTCCAGGCCCACCGCCAGGCCGGTGAAGGCGTTGTACAGCGAGATCACCACCGGCATGTCGGCGCCGCCGATCGGCAGGGTCATCAGCACGCCGAAGGCGAGTGCGGCGAGGAAGAAGGCGGCGGTCGCCGCCGCGCCGTGCGGGCCGCCGTGCCAGGCCACCGCCAGCGCGCCCAGCGCCAGCGCGGCGAGGAACACCGCGCCGTTGAGCAGGCGCTGGCCGGGGAAGCGCCAGGCCGAATCGATGCGCCCGTCCAGCTTGGCCCAGGCGATCAGCGAGCCGGTCAGCGACACCGCGCCGATCAGCGCGCCGGCCACCGTCACCAGCAGGTGCAGCGTGCTGGCGTCGGGGTGGATCAACTCGGCGCCGGCCACCGCCGCGGCCGCGCCGCCGCCCATGCCGTTGTACAGCGCCACCATCTGCGGCATGGCGGTGACTTCCACCTTCTTGCCGCTCCACCACGCCCAGGCGCCGCCGGCGGCCAGCGCGACCAGGGCCAGGCCGAGATTGGTGTACAGGTGCGGGCGCGCCGCCTCCGGCAGGGCGAACACCACCAGCAAGCTGGCGATGACCGCCACCAGCATGCCGACGCCGGCGGTGACGATGCCCGCCAGTGCGGTGGCCGGCGAGGACATGCGCTTGAGGCCGTAGATGAAAAGGGCGGCGGCGACCAGCCCGCTGAGGCCGATGAGGGTATCGATCGAAGTCATCGCGGCCGCCTCAGCCGTCCTGCGCGGCGTTGTTGCCGGCGGCGGGTTTCTTCGCACTCGGCCGGAACATCGCCAGCATGCGGTCGGTGACCACGTAGCCGCCGGCGGCGTTGGCCGCGCCCAGCAGCACGCCGACGAAGCCGGCGGCCTGGCCCAGCGGCGTGCTCGCGGTCAGCAGCGCGTGCAGCGCGCCGACCACCACGATGCCGTGGATGAAGTTGGAGCCGGACATCAGCGGCGTGTGCAGGATCGCCGGCACCTTGCCGATGACCTCGTAGCCGGTGAAGGCGGCGAGCATGAACACGTACAGGGCGATCAGCCAGGTCATGGTGCGGCTCCGGTGGCAGGGGCGGTGGATTGCAGGCGCGCGCGCAGGGCCTCGTCGCGGACCTGGCCGGCGTGGATCAGGGTGGTGCCGGCGACCACCTCGTCGCCGAAGTCCAGCGCCAGCGCGCCGTCCTTGACGATCAGTTCGAGCAGGTTGGCCACGTTCTTGGCGTACAGCTCGCTGGCGTGCTGGGCCAGCAGCGAGGGCACGTTGAGCGGGCCGATCACGGTGGCGTTGCCGAGCGTCACGGTCTGCCCGGGCACGGTGCCCTCGCAGTTGCCGCCGCCCTCGGCGCCGAGGTCGACCACCACCGAGCCGGGCTTCATCGCCGCCAGCTGCTCGGCATCGATCAGCCGCGGCGCGCGCCGGCCGGGCACCGCGGCGGTGGTGACGATCATGTCGGCCGCGGCGATGTGCTGGCTCAGCGCCGCGCGCACCCTGGCCTTCTCCTCGTCGGTCAGCTCGCGCGCATAGCCGCCTTCGCCGCGTGCGTCCACGCCGGTGTCGACGAACCTGGCGCCCAGCGACTGCGCCTGCTCGCGCGTCTCCGGGCGCACGTCGTAGCCCTCGGTGACCGCGCCCAGCCGGCGCGCGGTGGCCAGCGCCGACAGCCCAGCCACGCCCAGGCCCATCACCAGCACCTTGGCCGCGCGCAGCGAGCCGACCGCGGTGGTCATCATCGGCAGGATCCGCGGCATGTGCACCGCCCCCAGCAGCGGCGCGTAATAGCCGGCCAGCGCGGCCTGGCTGGACAGCGCGTCCATCGACTGCGCGCGGCTGATGCGCGGGATGCGCTCCATCGCCAGCACGGTCACCTTGGCTTCGCACAGCGCCTGCACCCGGTCCGGCGCCGATTCGGCGTGCAGGAAGGACACCAGCACCGCGCCGGGCTGCATCGCCCGGATCGTCTGCACCGGCGGCGGCTGCACCGCCAGCACCACGTCGGCGGCGGCCACCGCCTCGGCGGCCGAGGCGGCGAACGCGACCTGCCCGAAGGCCGCGTCGGGGAAGGTGGCGGCGGCGCCGGCGTCGCGTTCCAGGGTGAGCGTGGCGCCGAGCTTGGACAGCTTGGGCGCCACCACCGGCACGCTGGCGACCCGCTTCTCACCGGGCTGTGTTTCCTTCAGGACCGCAATATTGATGCTCATCGGGAAGCCATCCAGGGGGTCTCCGGTTTGATTCCCCTCTCCGCCGGCAAGCATCCCGCCTTGTCGCGTCGGGGGCACTGGTCCAGATCAATCCGCCGCGCGAAGGATGCACGGCCGGGCGCCACCATTCAGCACGATGGGCGGCGCGTCAAGGCCCGCGCCGTGTCATGCTCGGGGGGCGCGCATGGCCCGGACCGGAGCGCTTTCACGTCGGGTGCGCGCGGGTCTGCGATCTTTCCCCTGCCCGCCGTCCGAGGATGTCCATGCTTCCATCCTGGAAATTGCTTGCGCGCTGGTTGCGGTTCCGGCGCCGCTTGAAACGGTTGCGGCGTGAGGCGGCGCACGCGCCGCTGCCGCGCGAGCAGCCGTTGCGGGCGCAACTGTTGGGCGCCGAGCAGATGGAGCAGCTGGGCCGCCAGCTGGCGCAGGCCCACCGCCTGCAGCCGGGACACGCGCCGGAGGCGATGCTGCCGCGCCTGGGCGAGAACGCGGCATTGCTGGAGGATGCCAGCGCCGTGCTCACCGGGCTGGTCCGCGACAAGCTGCCGGTCACCCCCGCCGGCGAGTGGCTGCTGGACAACTACTACATGGTCGAGGAGCAGGTGCGCCTTGCCCGGCGCCACCTGCCGCGGGCCTACAGCCGCTCGCTGCCGGCGCTGGCCGACGGCGCTTCGGCCGGCCTGCCGCGCGTGTACGACCTGGCGATGGCGGCGGTCTCGCACGGCGACGGCCAGGTGGACGCGGAGACCCTGGGCCGGCTGGTGGACGGCTACCAGGCGGTCGCGCCGCTGGCCATCGGCGAACTGTGGGCGGTGCCGATCATGCTGCGGCTGGCGGTGATCGAGAACCTGCGCCGGATCGCCGTGCGGGTGATGCGCGACGCCGCCGACCACCGCCTGGCCGCCACCTGGGCGCGGCGGCTGCACGAGACCGCCCAGCGCGCGCCCAAGGACGTGGTGCTGGTGGTGGCCGACATGGCCCGCTCGCAGCCGCCGACCAGCGGCGCGTTCGTGTCCGAGCTGGTGCGCCGCCTGCGCGGGCGCAGCGCCGCCGGCAGCATGCCGATGGACTGGCTGGAACAGTGGCTGGCCGATGCCGGCCGCTCGGTGGAGGCGCTGGTGCAGGCCGAGAGCACCCGCCAGGCCGCCGATCAGGCGTCCATCCGCAACAGCATCGGCAGCCTGCGCTTCCTGTCGGCGATGGACTGGCGCGGCTTCGTCGAGCGCATGAGCGTGGTCGAACGGGTCCTGCGGCTGGACCCGGACGGCACCTACCCGCGCATGGACTTCGCCACCCGCGACCACTACCGGCGCGTGGTGGAGGCCATGGCGCGGCGTGCGCACGTGGCCGAGTCCGACGTCGCCGAACGCGTGCTGCAGGCGGCGCGCGCGCATGCGGACCTGTTCGATGGCCGCGACCACGTGGGCTGGTGGCTGGTGGGCGCTGGCGCGGCCGACACCGCCCGCGGCCTGGCCGGGTCGCGCTGGCGGCAGGTACTGCTGGATGCGCGGCAGGTGCCGATGCTGGCCTACACCGGGCCGATCGCGCTGTTCGCGGCGCTGTTCGCCGCCGGTCTGCTGTGGGGCTCGGGGGTCGCATGGACGTCGTGGTGGGCGCTGGCCGGCGCGGCGGCGCTGGCGCTGCTGGTGTTCAGCGAACTGGGCGTGGCGCTGGCCAACTGGACCGCCAACATTCTGGTGGCGCCCAACCCGCTGCCCTGCATGGACTACGCCCACGGCATCCCCGACGGGGCGCGCACGCTGGTGGCGATCCCGTCGATGCTGTCCGACCGCGAGGCGGTGGACGAACTGGTCGAGGGGCTGGAAGTGCGCTTCCTGGCCAACCGGGGACCGAATATCCACTTCGCGTTGCTCACCGACTTCCCGGACGCCGACCGCGAGACCCTGCCTCAGGACGCGCCGCTGCTGGCCTATGCCGAACAGCAGGTGCGCCAGCTCAACGCCCGCTACGTACCCGAGCGCACCGAGGCCGGCGGCGAGCTGTTCTTCCTGTTCCACCGCCCGCGGCAGTGGAACCCGCGCGAGGGGCGCTGGATGGCGTACGAGCGCAAGCGCGGCAAGCTGGCCGCGCTCAACGCGCTGCTGCGCACCGGCGAGGCCGCGCCGTTCTTCAGCGTGGTGGGCAATACCGCGGTGCTGCGCCAGGTGCGCTACGTGATCACCCTGGACACCGACACCCAACTGCCGCTGGAGGCGGCGCGGATGCTGGTGGGCAGCATGTCCCATCCGCTCAACCGGCCGCGCTTCGACGCGCGCAGGCGGCGGGTGGTGCGCGGCTACGGCATCCTCCAGCCCGGGCTGGGCAGCACCATGAGCGGGCGCCGGCGCTCGCGCTATGCGCGCCTGTTCGGCAGCGAGTCGGGCATCGACCCGTACACGCGCACGGTCTCGGACGTCTACCAGGACCTGTTCGGCGAAGGCTCCTTCGTCGGCAAGGGCATCTACGACGTGGAGGCCTTCGAACACGCCCTGGCCGGGCGCATGCCGGACGACCGCATCCTCAGCCACGACCTGCTGGAGGGCTGCTACGCGCGTGCCGGCCTGGCCAGCGAGGTGCGCCTGTACGAGGACTATCCGGCGCGCTACTTCGCCGATGCGCGCCGGCGCTCGCGCTGGGTGCGCGGCGACTGGCAGCTGCTGCCGTGGCTGCTGCCGTGGGTGCCGACCGCGCATGGCCGCGAGCGCAACCCGCTGTCGTGGCTCTCGCGCGGCAAGATCGCCGACAACCTGCGCCGCAGCCTGGTGCCGATCGCCGCGCTGGCGCTGCTGGCTGGCGGCTGGTGGTGGCTGCAGCGGCCGCTGGCCTGGACGCTGTGGCTGCTGTGCCTGTGGGCGTTGCCGGTGCTGCTGCCTGCCGCGCGCGAAGCGGTACTGCGGCCGCCGGACATGGCGCCGGAACCGCACCTGCTGCAGGTCTGGCACGGCCTGCTCCGCGGCCTGGCGCGGACGGCGGTGACCATCGCCTGTCTGCCCTACGAGGCCGGCAGCAACCTGCTGGCGATCGCGCGCACGCTGTGGCGGCTGGGCGTGAGCCGCCGCCACCTGCTGCAGTGGAGCACTTCGCGCGAGGTCGAACGCAGCCTGCGCGGCGCCGCGCCGGAAGTGCGGCTGATGGCGGCCGCGCCGGTGTTCGCCGCGGCGCTGGCGTCGTCGCTGGCCTGGCACAACCCGCGTGCGCTGGCGGTGGCCGCGCCGTTCCTGCTGGCGTGGCTGGCTTCGCCGTGGCTGATGGGCTGGCTGGGGCGCACACCGCCGGCGCAGCGCGCGCAACTGGCGCCGGCCGACACCGCCTTCCTCGGCCGGCTGGCGCGGCGCACCTGGGCGTTCTTCGAGACCTGGGTGCGCGAGCAGGACCACTGGCTGCCGCCCGACAACCTGCAGGAGCACCCGGCGGAAGTGCTGGCGCGGCGGACTTCGCCGACCAACATCGGCCTGTCGCTGCTGGCCAATCTGGCGGCATGGGACTTCGGCTGGCTGCAGGCCGGCGGGGTTGTCGAACGCGTGCGCCGCACCCTGGACACGCTGGAGAAGCTCGAGCGCCACCGCGGCCACTTCTACAACTGGTACGCCACCGACACCCTGCAGCCGCTGCCGCCGCGCTACATCTCCACCGTGGACAGCGGCAACCTGGTCGGGCACCTGCTGACCCTGCGCCAGGGCCTGCTGCAGCTGGCCACCGCGCCGGTGCTGGCGCCGCAGACCTTCGCCGGCCTGGCCGACACGTTGGGCGTGCTGGAACAGGCGGTGCGTGATGCCGGGAGCGCAGATGCGCTGGCCGCCCCGATCGCCGCGTTCGGCGATGCGCTGGCGCCTTTGCGGCTGCAGCCACCGCGCACATTGGCCGCCAGCCACGGCCAGTTGCGCCGGTTGCAGGCGCTGGCCGCCGATCTCGTGCAGGTCGCGTCCGCGGCGGCTGCACCGTGCACGCCGGACTGGCCGGCGCTGCTGGCGCGCGGCTGCGACGAAGCCGTGCACGACCTCGAAGCGCTGGCGCCCTGGCTCGCGACCGGCACGGCGCCGCCGCCGTCGCTGGAACGGGAGGACGCGGGCCTGCCCACGCTGCGCCAGCTGGCCGCGCTGGAGCACGGTGAGGCGCGCCCGGCCCGGCGCCGGCTGCTGGAACTGGAACGGCTGGCGCACCTGGCCGGGCAGTACTCGCTGCAGGACTGCCGCTTCCTCTACGAGCCCACCCAGCGCCTGCTGTCGATCGGCTACAACGTCGACGAACGCCGCCTGGACAACAGCTACTACGACCTGCTCGCGTCCGAGGCGCGGCTGGGCTGCTTCGTGGCGGTGGCGCAGAACCAGCTGCCGCAGGAGAGCTGGTTCGCGCTCGGCCGGCTGCTGACCGAGGTCGACGGCGAGGCCACGCTGCTGTCCTGGAGCGGCTCGATGTTCGAGTATCTGATGCCGCAGCTGGTGATGCCCAGCTACCCGGACACCCTGCTGGACCAGACCAGCCGCCACGCGGTGGCCGCGCAGATCCGCTACGGCCGCCGGCGGCAGGTGCCCTGGGGCGTGTCCGAGTCCGGCTACAACGCGGTCGACGCGCAGATGAACTACCAGTACCGCGCCTTCGGCGTGCCCGGGCTGGGCCTCAAGCGCGGCCTGTCGCAGGACCTGGTGATCGCTCCGTACGCCACCGCGATGGCGCTGATGGTGGCGCCGGAGGAGGCCACCGCCAACCTGCGGCGGATGACCAAGCTGGGTTTCGCCGGCCGCTTCGGCCTGCACGAGGCGGTGGACTACACGCCCGAACGCCTGCCGCGCGGGCAGCAGCACATGCTGGTGCGCTCGTACATGGCCCACCACCAGGGCATGACGCTGCTGGCGCTGGACTACCTGCTGCAGGGCCAGCCGATGCAGAAGCGCTTCGTGGCCGACGCCGAGTTCCAGGCCGCGCTGCTGCTGCTGCAGGAGCGCATTCCGCGCACCGGGGTGTTCCATCCGCACGAGGCCGAGGTGGCCGCGCCGGTGGCGCTGGCCGACGCCAGCGGCCCGCGCCTACGCATCCTGCATACGCCCGGCGTCCCGCGCCCGGAGGTGCAGCTGCTGTCCAACGGTCGCTACCACGCCATGCTCACCAGCGCCGGCGGCGGCTATAGCCGGTACGGCGAGGTGGCGCTCACGCGCTGGCGCGAGGACGGCACGTGCGACGCCTACGGCAGCTTCTGCTACCTGCGCGATGCGGCCTCCGGCGAATACTGGTCGGCGACCTACCAGCCTACCTGTGTGCGCACCGAGCAGTTCGCGGCGATCTTCTCCTCGGCTAAGGCCGAGTTCCGCGTCCGCCACCGCAGGATCGACAGCCACCTGGAGATCGCCGTATCGCCCGAGGACGACATCGAACTGCGCCGGCTGCGCCTGGTCAACCGCTCGAGCCGGCCGCGCACCGTGGAGGTGACCACCTACGCCGAGGTGGTGCTGCAGCGGCCGGTCGCCGACGAGGCCCACCCGGCCTTCGGCAACCTGTTCGTGCAGACCCGGCTGGTGCGCGCCAAGCAGGCCATTCTGTGCACGCGCCGCGCGCGCGGCGCAGAGGAGGCGCCGCCATGGATGCTGCACCTGGTGGCGGTGCACGAGGCCGACGTGGAGCGGATCTCCTACGAGACCGACCGCGCCGCGTTCCTGGGTCGCGGCCGCACCCCGGCGGCGCCGGCGGCGCTGGAGGCCGAGGCGCTGGGCGACAGCGAGGGCTCGGTGCTCGATCCCATCGTCGCCATCCGCGTGCGCGTGACCCTGCAGCCGGACCAGGCCTGCACCCTGGACCTGGTCACCGGCATGGGCGCCGACCAGGCCGCCTGCGCCGAGCTGATCGACAAGTACCGCGACCGCCGCCTGGCCGACCGCGTGTTCGACCTGGCCTGGACCCACAGCCAGGTGGTGCGCCGGCAGATCAACGCGAGCATCGACGATGCCCAGGTCTACGAGCGCCTGGCCGCGCTGGTGGTGCACCCGGACCCGCTGCTGCGCGCCAGCGCGGACGTGATCCGGCAGAACCGGCGCGCGCAGCCGGCCCTGTGGGCGCAGGCGATCTCCGGCGACCTGCCGATCGTGTTGCTGCAGGTGGCCGATGTGGAGAGCCTGGACCTGGTGCGCCAGTTGGTGCACGCGCACGCCTATTGGCGGCGCAAGGGCCTGGCCACCGACCTGGTGATCTGGAACGAGAGCCAGACCGGCTACCGCCAGCAGCTGCAGGAGCAGATCCTGGGCATGCTGGCGCGCGACCAGGATGTCGGCCTGCTGGAGCGGCCCGGCGGCATCTTCGTGCGTACCGCCCAGCAGCTCTCGCAGGAGGAACGGGTGCTGCTGCAGGCGGTGGCGCGGGTGGTGCTGAGCGACCAGGCCGGCAGCCTGGCCGAGCAGCTCGAGCGCGTGCCGGTGGTCGAGCGCGACCTGCCGCCGTTCGAACCTTCGCGCCCGCTGGCCGCGCGCCCGCCGGCCTGGCAGGCCGATGGCGCGTTGCCGGGCCTGCCGCCGCCGCGGTCCGCGGGCAAGGACGCCGGGGAGGACCCGTGGCCGTTCGAGGCCTTCCCCGAAGGGCCGCTGCTGTTCGACAACGGCACCGGCGGCTTCTCCGCCGACGGCCGCGAGTACGTCATCGTGCTGGAGGAGGGCCGCACCACGCCGGCGCCGTGGTGCAACGTGATGGCCAACGATGCGTTCGGCACCGTGGTGAGCGAGTCCATGCCCGGCTACAGCTGGGGCGAGAACGCGCACGAGTACCGGCTGACGCCGTGGCGCAACGACCCGGTGTCCGACAGCGGCGGCGAAGCGTTCTACCTGCGCGACGAGGAGACCGGCCACCTGTGGTCGCCCACCCCCCTGCCGTGCCGCGGCGCGGGAGCGTACCGGGTGCGCCACGGCTTCGGCTACAGCGTCTACCAGCACGTCGAGGACGGCGTCTGCAGCGAGTTGTGGGTGTACGTGGGCGGCGAGGAGGCGGTGAAGTACAGCGTGCTCAAGCTGCGCAACCTGTCCGGCCGTCCGCGCCGGCTGACCGTGACCGGCTACGTCGAGTGGGTGCTGGCCGACCTGCCGGCGCGTGCGCGCATGCACGTGGTGACCGACCTCGACCAGGCCACCGGCGTGCTGACCGCGCGCAACCCCTACAACGCCGATTTCGAGGGGCGCACGGCTTTCTTCGACGTCGATGCCGGGGTGGATGCCGAGGACGGCCGCCAGCGGCGCGGCGTCACCGCCGACCGGGTCGAGTTCCTGGGCCGCAACGGCTCCATGGCCGATCCGGCGGCCTTGCGCCGGCAGGGGCTGTCCGGGCGCTGCGGTGCCGGCCTGGACCCGTGCGCCGCCCTGCAGGTGCCGGTGGCGCTGGAGGCGGGCGGCGCCAGCGAGACCACGTTCCGGCTGGGGATGGCGCGCGACCACGCGGCGGCGCTGGAGCTGGCCCGGCGCACGCGCGGCAGCGACGCCGCGCACGATGCCCTGGACCGCGTGCGCCTGCACTGGCGCGGCGTGCTGGGCGTGGTGCAGGTGCGCACGCCCGACCGCGCGCTGGACCTGCTGGCCAATGGCTGGCTGCTGTACCAGGTGGTGTCCAGCCGCTACCTGGGGCGCAGCGGCTACTACCAGTCCGGCGGCGCCTGGGGATTCCGCGACCAGCTGCAGGACACCATGGCCAGCGTGCACGCGCTGCCCGCGCGCGCGCGCGACCACCTGCTGCTGTCGGCCGCGCACCAGTTTCCGCAGGGCGACGTACTGCACTGGTGGCATCCGCCCAGCGGCCGCGGCGTGCGCACGCGCTGCTCGGACGACTACCTGTGGCTGCCCCATGCCGCCTGCCGCTACGTGGAGGTCACCGGCGACGCTGCGGTGCTGGACGAGCGCGCGCCGTTCGTCGAAGGGCACGCGGTCAACCCGGGCGAGGAGTCGTACTACGACCTGCCGGTGGTCTCCGCCCACGACGCCAGCCTGTACCAGCACTGCGTGCTGGCGCTGCAGCGCGGCTGCAGCCTGCTGGGCGCGCAGGGCCTGCCGCTGATCGGCACCGGCGACTGGAACGACGGCATGAACAAGGTCGGCGAGCACGGGCGCGGCGAGAGCGTGTGGCTCGGGTTCTTCCTGTACGACGCGCTGCAGCGGTTCGCGCCGCTGGCGCAGGCGCGCGGCGACGGCGCGTTCGCGCAATGGTGCGTGCAGCAGGCCGGCACCCTGCGCGCCAACCTGGAGGCGCATGCCTGGGACGGCGGCTGGTACCGGCGCGCATGGTTCGACGACGGCACGCCGCTGGGTTCCAGCAGCAGCGACGAGTGCCGGATCGACTCGATCTCGCAGAGCTGGGCGGTGCTGTCCGGTGCGGGCGGGCAGGACCGCGCGCGCCAGGCCATGGCGGCGCTGGACGCGCACCTGGTCAAGCAGGACGCCGGGTTGATCCAGCTGCTCGACCCGCCGTTCGACGGCACCGCGCACGATCCCGGCTACATCCGCGGCTACGTGCCCGGCGTGCGCGAAAACGGCGGCCAGTACACCCATGCGGCGGTATGGGCGGTCATGGCCTTCGCCCGCCTGGGCCAGGTCGAACGCGCCTGGGAACTGGCCGGCATGATCAACCCGGTGAGCCATGGCGCCACGCCCGACGGGGTGGCGCGCTACCGGGTCGAGCCTTACGTCATGGCCGCCGATGTCTACGGCGTGGCGCCGCACATCGGGCGCGGCGGCTGGACCTGGTACACCGGCTCGGCAGGGTGGATGTACCGGCTGCTGGTCGAGTCGCTGCTGGGCCTGCAGCGCCGCGGCGACCGGCTGGCGCTGGCGCCGTGCATCCCGGCCGGCTGGGAGGGCTTCGAGCTGCGCTATGCGGTCGGCGACACCACCTGGCGGGTGCGCGTGCGCCAGCAGGCGGGCGTGCCGGCCGCGCTGCGGGTGGACGGCGTGGCGCAGGACGGGTTGTCCTTCGTCCTCGCGCAGGACGCCGGCACCCACCTGGTCGAACTGGACTGGCCGGGGGCGGCGGCATGAGCTTGTCGCGCGCGCAGTTGGACCAGGCGCTGGACCGGCTGCAGGACGACGTCGCCGAGTGGGTCACGCACCTGCGCGATCCGCGCTTGTTCCATCCGCAATTCGACGTGCTGGCCGCGCAGGTGCTGGCGCAGGTGGCCGATGCCGACCTGGCCCATGCGCGCGAGCGCATCGCCCGCCTGCTCGCCGCGCACGAGCCTCCGGGCACGGAGCCCGGCTGGAAGCAACCGTCGCCGTAGAGCGGGTCTCCGGCCCGCGCCGCAGTCGCCGGCCCGCCGCCCTCCAGACGGGCGCCTGCGCCGCGCCTCATGCCGCATGCCCGGCAGGTTTACGCCGCTTCGGCGACAATGGGCGCCTGCTCTCCGGACCTCCCCAGACTCGGCGCGTGAAGCCAGAACGCCTGCTGCCCCTGATCGTCGCCACCGCCTTGTTCATCGAGAACATGGATTCGACCGCGATCTCGACCTCGCTGCCGGCGATGGCAACCTCGATCGGGGTCGAACCGGTGGTGCTCAAGCTGGCGATGACCAGCTATCTGATCGCGCTGGCGGTGTTCATCCCGATCAGCGGCTGGGTGGCCGACCGCTTCGGCGCGCGCCCGACCTTCATGGCCGCGATCGGGGTGTTCCTGCTCGGCTCGATCGGCTGCGCGGCCTCGGCCTCGCTGCCGCTGCTGGTGGCCGCGCGCTTCGTGCAGGGCATGGGCGGGGCGATGATGGTGCCGGTCGGGCGCATGGTCCTGCTGCGCAGCGTGGAGAAGAGCGAGCTGGTGCGCGCGCTCAGCTGGCTGACCATCCCGGCGCTGCTGGGGCCGATCCTGGGACCGCTGCTGGGCGGGGCGATCACCACCTACGGCCACTGGCGCTTCATCTTCCTGATCAACATCCCGATGGGCCTGCTGGGCATCTGGCTGGCGTGGAAGCACATCCCGCTGCTGCGCGAGCCGGTGCAGCCGCTGGACTGGACCGGCTTCGTCCTGACCGGCACCGGCCTGGCGGCGGCGATGTTCGGCCTGGCCACCCTGGGCCGGCACATGATCGGCACCGGCGCGGCGCTGGGCTGGGTGACGCTGGGGGCGGTGCTGTTGCTGCTGTACGGACTGCATGCGCGACGGGCGCCGCATCCGCTGATCGACCTGAGCCTGCTGAAGGTGCCGACCTTCCGCATCGGCGTGATCGGCGGCTCGCTGTTCCGCATCGGCATCGGCGCGATCCCGTTCCTGCTGCCGCTGATGCTGCAGCTGGGCTTCGGCCTGGACCCGCTGCATTCCGGCGCGATCACCTTCGTCTCCGCGGCCGGGGCGATGTTCATGAAGACCCTGGCGGCGCGGATCATCAACCTTTTCGGCTTCCGCCGGGTGCTAGTGTGGAACGCGCTGGCCGCTTCGTTGATGCTGTGCGGCCTCGGCCTGTTCCGCGCCGGCTCGCCGCACCTGCTGATGCTCGGCGTGCTGCTGGTCAGCGGCTGCTTCCGCTCGCTGCAGTTCACCTCGCTCAACGCGGTGATCTACGCCGACATCGAGACCTCGCGCATCTCCCAGGCCACCAGCCTGGCGGCGGTGGCCCAGCAGGTGTCGCTGACCCTGGGCATCACCCTGGGCGGCTACGCGCTGACCGTGGCCAGCCTCGCCACCGGCACCCAGACCACCGCGCCGATCAACTTCACCATCGCCTTCGCGGTGATCGGCCTGGTCTCGGCCAGCTCGACCCTGTCCATGCGCAGGCTGGCCGCCGACGCCGGCGCCGAGATGGCCGGCCGCGCCAAGCCCGGCCAGGAAGTGCACGAGCCACAGATCCTGCAGCGGCCGCAGACCTAGGTTTTCTCAGCCGATCTCGCGCACGCGGATGCGCACGCCGTCCAGTTCCACCAGCTGGCCGGCGCGGATCTTGGCGGTGCGGCGCAGTTCGACCTGGCCATCCACCGTCACCATCCATTCGGACACGATCGCCTTGCCTTCGCCGCCGCTGGCCGCCACACCCGTCAGTTTGAGCAACTGGTTGAGCTCCACGTACTCGCGGTCCAGGTCGAAGTCGATGCTCTGCATGGGGAAGCATTCCTGTGGGGCGGCCGGGAATTATCCGCGCCGCCGCGCAAGCGCGCTCAGTCCCGCTCGAACTGCGCCAGTTCGTCCACGAAGCCGCGCGCACGCCGCAGGCTGCCGCCGCTGAGGCTGTCTTCCAGTGCGCGCGCCAGGCGCGGGCGGCGGGGACTGCGCGACCAGCGGTGGAACCAGGCCGTGGCCAGCAGGCCCGCGGCGCCCACGCCCAGGCCAATCCAGACCATCGAGGGCGCCCTGGCATACAGGTCCACGTTTGCCAAGCCGGAGAGCGTCATCAACACCGGCACCCACAGGAACCACCAAGGCAGGCCGGCGACCATGCCGTTGACCACGTACAGCCTGCGCAGCGCGGCCAGTCGCTTCTGGATCTCCAGCACCGGCGCGGCGTAGTCCATGGCCAGGATGCGTCCAAGGGTGGCCCCGGCCAGTGCGGTGGCGGCTACGCCGTAGGCCTGCATGGTGATCCCGGCCAGCACGGTGGTCCAGGGCGCCGTCGTGCCCGGTTGGCCGAGGTGGTGCCACAGCAGGCCGGCTAGGGTGATGAACGGCACGCCCAGCAGCACGATCTGCGCCAGCTGGCCCAGCGCCAGCGGCCACAGGCTGGTGCGCGCCTTGCCGAGCTTGCGTTCGCGCAGGGCCTGCAGCTGCAGGGCGTTGTGGCGTTCCAGCTGCCGGCCCAGTGCCTGCCAGGCCAGGTGCATCGTGTCGTTGTCCATGAGGAACTCCCGGGGTCAGAGGTCGTTGCGCAGGCGCGCCTTGAGGCGGCCGAGCTTGGTGGAGACATTGGTTTCGCTGATGCCCAGCACTTCGGCGATCTCGCGCTGGCCGCGCTGGTCCAGGTAGAGCAGCAGCAGGGCCCGTTCCAGCGGTGGCTGGGCATGGATGAAGCGGTACAGCAGGCGCACTTGCTCGGCGGCCTCGTGGTCGTGGGCGTTGGGGTCGGCCAGGTCGTGGCGGTCCGGGTCCCAGCCGGGATCCGGCGCCGGCTGCCGGCCGCGTAGGCGCAGCTGGGTGATCGCCACGTTCAGGGCGATGCGGTATATCCAGGTGGAAAACGGCCGCGCGGCGTCGTAGGACGGCCAGGCGCGCCACAGCTGCAGGGCGATCTCCTGCGCCAGCTCGGCGCGGTCCTCCGGGTGCCAGGCATACGTGCCGGCCACCTTGGCCAGGATGCCGCGGTGGCGTTCGAGCTGTTCGGCGAAGGCCTGGCGGGCGCTGTCGGCCATCGGCGTGGCGGGGTCCGTGCGGGGTGTGGAAAGGGTCATGCCCGGGTGATTCGCCGCCGCGGGCGGAATCTCACAGCCGCCACCGGGGCCGGGTGCGGGCGGGGTCTGAATCGGCGCTGGCCCCGGCCAGCTGCCGCGGGCGCGGTCGATCCGGTCCGGGTTGGCGTTGAGGCACAATAGTCGCTTCTTTCCGCGCGCCCCTTCGTGGCGTCGCCCCAGGAACCGTCCATGTCCCAAGAAGAATCCGCGCCGGTGAGGTTTGCGGACCTCGGCCTGTCTCCCGCCGTCGCCCAGGCGGTGGCCGAGGTCGGCTACGAGACCCCTTCGCCGATCCAGGCCGCCACCATCCCGGCGCTGCTGGAAGGCCGCGACGTGCTCGGCACCGCCCAGACCGGCACCGGCAAGACCGCCGCCTTCGCGCTGCCGGCGCTCTCGCGCCTGGACGCACAGCAGCAGGCGCCGCAGGTGCTGGTGCTGGCGCCGACCCGCGAGCTGGCGATCCAGGTGGCCGAGGCCTTCCAGACCTACGCGGCCAGGATCGACGGCTTCCACGTGCTGCCGATCTACGGCGGCCAGGCCTACGGCCCGCAGCTGGCCGCGCTGCGCCGTGGCGCACAGGTGGTGGTGGGCACCCCGGGGCGTGTGATCGACCACCTCGAGCGCGGCACCCTGGACCTGTCGCGGCTGCGCACCCTGGTGCTGGACGAGGCCGACGAGATGCTGCGCATGGGCTTCATCGACGACGTCGAGGCGGTGCTCAAGAAGCTGCCCGAGCAGCGCCAGGTGGCGTTGTTCTCGGCGACCATGCCGGCGCAGATCCGGCGCATCGCCCAGACCTACCTGCGCGAGCCGGTGGAAGTCACGATCGCGGCCAAGACCACCACCGCGGCCAACGTGCGCCAGCGCTACTGGTTCGTCAGCGGCATGCACAAGCTGGACGCGCTGACCCGGATCCTGGAGGTCGAGCCGTTCGACGCGATGATCGTGTTCGCCCGCACCAAGGCCGGCACCGAGGAACTGGCCGACAAGCTGCAGGCGCGCGGCCTGGCCGCGGCGGCGATCAACGGCGACATGCAGCAGGCCCAGCGCGAGAAGACCATCGCCCAGCTCAAGGACGGCCGCCTGGACATCCTGGTGGCCACCGACGTGGCCGCGCGCGGGCTGGACGTGGAGCGCATCAGCCACGTGCTCAACTACGACATCCCCTACGACACCGAGAGCTACGTCCACCGCATCGGCCGCACCGGCCGCGCGGGGCGCAATGGCGAGGCGATCCTGTTCGTCACCCCGCGCGAGAAGGGCATGCTGCGCGCGATCGAGCGCGCCACCCGCCAGCCGATCCAGGAGATGCCGCTGCCGAGCGTGCAGGAGGTCAACGACCGCCGGGTGGCGCGCTTCCTCGGTCGCATCGACGCCGCCCTGGCCGGCGAGGACCTGGAGCCGTACCGGGCGATGGTCCAGCGCTACCTGCACGAGCGCGAGATCGCCGTCGAGGACGTGGCCGCGGCGCTGGCACGGCTGCTGCAGGGCGAGCAGCCGCTGCTGCTGGAGCCGGAGCGGCGGCGCGACCCGGGACAGGGAACACGGGACCCGGGACCCGGGACCCATGGAGCACGGGACCCGGGACCCGGGACCCGGGACCCGGGGAGTGAAAAGCGGCCGCCGCGAGAGCATCGGCATGAGCGTGGGCCGCGGGCGGTCGCCGCGCGCGACTTCGAGGTGGCCGGGCCGTTCGAATCGGATTCCACCGAAGCACCGCGGCGCGAGCAGCGCCCGCCGCGCGCCGCCGGCCGCGCGGCGGCCGAGCCGGGCATGGAGCACTTCCGCATCGAGGTCGGCCACGCCCACGGGGTGAAGCCGGCCAACATCGTCGGCGCGATCGCCAACGAGGCCGGGCTGGAGGCGCGCCACATCGGCCGAATCGACATCCGCGACGACCACAGCGTGCTCGACCTGCCCGAGGGCATGCCGCGCGAGACGCTGATGCACCTGAAGAAGGTGTGGGTGGCCGGCCAGCAGCTGCGCATCCGCAAGGTCGGCGCCGACGAGGCCGGCGAGGACGCCGGCTTCGCCCCGCCCAGGCGCTCGCTAATCCGATCGAAAGCGTCTTTGCCACCGTCAG
>JASGEB010000066.1:0-2893 GCA_047606785.1 Pseudoxanthomonas sp. | reverse complement strand
GTCGATGATCGATGCATCGCTACCCAATCCAACATTGAGAATACCGCCATCGACCGGCTTTGTCGTGTCGGATGCCGCATCCGCGGCGGTACCGTAAGCATCCGAGGAGAGACGCGGGATCTTCTGTCGCACGCGGGAGAACGCGGGTGTAGGATGAGATGGAGGGGATTTCGAGCGTCAGGCAGCCTGCTGCGCCGCGGCGTTTTCGTTGCGCAGTCGTTTCCACTCCCACGGAAGGAGTTCGGGCAGGCGTTTGACTGGCAGGTCGGCGATGCGGGCGATGACATCGGCCAGCCATGCCTTTGGATCGACGTCGTTGAGACGAGCTGTCATGATCAGGGTGGTCATGACAGCCACTCTTTCGGCTCCGAGGTCGGAGCCGGCGAATAACCATGATTTTCTCCCGGATGCGATACCGCGCAGGCTTCGTTCGGCGGCGTTGTTCGAGATGCAGATTCTGCCGTCATCGATGAAGCGGGCAAAGCCTTCCCATCGGCCCAGCAGATAGTCGATCGGCCCGATCAGCGGGGAATAGCGCGACAGTACCCTTCGCTGCTCATCGAGCCAGGCGCGCAGTTCATCGAGCAACGGTCTGCTTTTTTCCTGACGCACAGCAAGGCGGGCCTGTGCCGACAGCCCATTGATCTCGCGCTCGATCTCAAACAGCCTGTCGATCTTCCGAACGGCTTCGAGCGCAAGCGGGTAAACCGGCCGTGGCATTTTGCTGCGGGCGTTTTTCGCCACATCGGCCAATTCGAAGAACTTCCTTCTGCTGTGGCTCCAACAATATGCGGGGATCGCCGGTATGGGTTTTGTCGTTTTCTTCGGCTCGAAGAGTTCATTGTAGCCGCTGTAACCATCCACCTGAAGGATGCCCTGATATTCGGCCATATGCTCCTGCGGATGTTTGCCGGACCAGTCGCTGGAGGCGTAATAGAGTGCCGCCGGCGGTGCGCCGCCGCCAAATGGCCGGTCGTCCCGAACGTAACTCCATACGTGCCCATTTATGCATTTCCCCTTCGCCAGAATGGGGATGCGGGTGTCGTCGGCATGAAGACGCTCGGCCGCAAACACATGACAGCGGATCATCTCGAAGATAGGCTGGAGGGCCGATGTGACATAGCCTGTCTGATCGGCCAGCGTCGAGGTCGACAGGTCGATGCCTTCGCATTTGAACCGTGTGCTCTGGCGGTTCAGCGGAATGTGCATGCCGAATTTGTCAAAGACGATCGTCGCCAGCAGGTTCGCACCGATAAAGCCGCGTGGCGTGGCATGGAAGGGTGCCGGCGGCTGGGTGATCGCCTCGCAATCGCGGCAGGTAAATTTCTCTCGCACCGTCTCAATCACCTTGAAGCGACGCGGAATTTCCTCCAGCGTCTCGGTGATATCCTCTCCCAGCTTCGACAGCCGTTCGCCGCCGCAATGGCCGCAAGTGGTCGGCGCGTCGATGACGACACGCTCGCGCTCGATATCCTCCGGCCACGGCTTGCGCACTGGCCGTTTACGGGTGAAGGACCGTACGGTCTGCGTTTTGACCGCCGCGTCCTGTGCCGCCGCCTCATCCTCCGCCGCTTTGATCATGAGCTCTTCGAGCTGCAGTTCCATCTGCTCGAGCAGCCGCGCCGTGCGTTCACGCTTGGCTCCATGCTTCTCGCGTCTCAGTTTCTCGATCAGCAACTGCAAATGCGCGATCTGCGCTTCGATGTCGGACAACCTGGCTTTGGCATGGACGGTTTCCGCGATTGCCAGGTCCCGCTCGGCCTCAGCCTGCTGCCGGGCCTCGCGTTCAAAACGCAACGCTTCGCGCTCGGCCAGCAGCGCGGCCTGGGCGCTGGCGAGGTCAGACGGAAGAGCGAACGGCTTTGATCCCATGACGAGATAAAAGCATTTTTCCTCAGCATTTTCAATGGCGAAGCGTCATCCAATCCGCGTCGGACGCCACGTTTCCTGCGGGTTTCGCCAGTCGATACCGGACAGCAAATAAGACAGCTGCGCTGGCGTGATCGACACCGCACCGCCCTCCACAGCCGGCCAGATGAACCGGCCTTTCTCCAGCCGTCGCGTGAACAGGCAGGCGCCCAGGCCATCGTGCCAAACGATCTTGATCATATCGCCCCGTTTCCCCCGGAAGCAAAAAAGATGGCCTCCGAACGGGTCATGCTTCAAGACCTCCTGCACCCGCAAGGCCAAGGACGGAAAGCCGCACCGCATGTCGGTATAGCCCGTCGCAAGCCAAACCCGAACGCCCGTGCCCATCGGAAACGGATTCATCAAAGCGTCTCCAGCCCGCGCACCACCTGAAGCAGCCTATCCACCTCGCCATCCCAATCCACGATGACCCGCCGGCCGTTCGCGCTCACCACCTCCATCCGGCGGCTGCACGATCCTGACAGCGCCGTCGGCTCGTTCTGCCGCACCGCTGCGGCAACAACCGGCTCTGTTTCAGGCACGACAAGAGCCGGCACAAACCCGCTCACCTCTTCCGACCCGATCAGTCGTCCCTCTTCAAAGGCCTTCCGCCACCCATATAACTGATAACGGGTAATCCCGTGACGGCGCGCCGTCGCCGTCACATGGCTCCCGCCCCGATAACTCTCCGCCACAATCGCAACCTTGGCCGCATCACTAAACCGGCGGCGGCTGCCCGTCTCCACAATCTCCATACGGCTGACCGAAGCCGGGGCGTCCTTGAAAAACTCCATGGCCCACACCGTCTATAGAGACGTCAATATAGACGGTGCGTTTCCGCAACACACAGCATTTGCCCCAGCCAACCCCCAGCCGACATCTATCGAAACTTCCATCCGCTCAACTCCTTGTGCTCTCTTCGACAAGGAGACAAATTCCTAAAAATCATCGCCCAAGCGCAAGGCGGCTCAACTCGGATGCTTAC
>JASGEB010000065.1:0-5578 GCA_047606785.1 Pseudoxanthomonas sp. | reverse complement strand
GACACCACGCCCTTGTTGCCGTGGCGGCCGGCCATCTTGTCGCCCGGCTGGATGCGGCGCTTCACCGCCAGGAACACCTTGACCATCTTCAGCACGCCCGGGGCGAGGTCGTCGCCCTGGGTGATCTTGCCACGCTTGTCGGCGAAGCGGCGCTCGAACTCCTTCTCGTGCGCGGCGATCTGCTTCTGCGCGCGCTCGATCGCCTCGGCGGCCTCGTCGTCCTTCATGCGCAGGCCGAACCAGTCGGACTTCTTCAGCCCGTCCAGCAGCGCGTCGGTGACGGTGTCGCCCTTCTTCAGGCCGGCGCCGCCGTTGGCGACTTTGCCGACCAGCTGGCCGCGCAGGCGCGCGAAGATCGCGTTCTCCAGGATCCGGAACTGGTCGTCGAAGTCCTTCTTGACGCGCTTGATCTCGCTTTCCTCGATCTGGCGCGCGCGCTTGTCCTTCTCGATGCCGTCGCGGGTGAACACCTGCACGTCGATGACCACGCCGTCCATGCCCGGCGGCACGCGCAGCGAGCTGTCCTTAACGTCGCTGGCCTTCTCGCCGAAGATCGCGCGCAGCAGCTTCTCCTCGGGGGTCAGCTGCGACTCGCCCTTCGGCGTGACCTTGCCGACCAGGATGTCGCCGGCGCGCACCTCGGCGCCGATGTACACCACGCCCGACTCGTCGAGGCGGTTGAGCGCGCTCTCCGAGACGTTGGGGATGTCGGCGGAGATCTCCTCCGGTCCGAGCTTGGTGTCGCGGGCCTGGACGGTCAGCTCCTCAATGTGGATGGTGGTGTAGCGGTCCTCCTCCACCACCCGCTCGGACAGCAGGATCGAGTCCTCGAAGTTGTAGCCGTTCCACGGCATGAACGCGACCAGCATGTTCTGGCCCAGGGCCAGCTCGCCGATGTCGGTGGACGGGCCGTCGGCCAGCACGTCGCCGCGCGCGACCACGTCGCCCACGTTGACCAGCGGGGTCTGGTTGATGCAGGTGTTCTGGTTGGAGCGCGTGTACTTGATCAGCGAGTAGATGTCCACGCCGGCGTCGTGCTCGCCGGAGATCTCCTCCTCGTTGACCTTGACCACGATGCGCGCCGCGTCGATCTGCTCGATCACGCCGCCGCGGCGGGCGTTCACGGTCACGCCCGAGTCGCGCGCCACCGCGCGCTCGATGCCGGTACCGACCAGCGGCTTCTGCGAGCGCAGCGTCGGCACCGCCTGGCGCTGCATGTTGGCGCCCATCAGCGCGCGGTTGGCGTCATCGTGCTCCAGGAACGGCACCAGCGCGGCGGCGATGGACACCGTCTGCATCGGCGAGACGTCCATGAAATGCACTTCCGCCGGCGGCTTGAGCAGCGACTCGCCCTGGAAGCGGCACGGCACGAACTGTTCGGTCAGCTTGCCCTTACTGTCGGTCAGCGCGTTGGCCTGGGCGATGACGTACTCGTTCTCCTCGATCGCCGACAGGTACTCGATCTCGTCGCTGACCTGGCCGTCCGCGACCTTGCGGTACGGCGTCTCCAGGAAGCCGTACTGGTTAGTGCGGGCGTACACCGCCAGCGAGTTGATCAGGCCGATGTTCGGGCCTTCCGGGGTCTCGATGGTGCACACGCGGCCGTAGTGGGTCGGGTGCACGTCGCGCACCTCGAAGCCGGCGCGCTCGCGGGTCAGGCCGCCCGGGCCCAGCGCCGAGACGCGACGCTTGTGGGTCACTTCCGACAGCGGGTTGTTCTGGTCCATGAACTGCGACAGCTGCGAGGAGCCGAAGAACTCCTTGATCGCCGCGGCCACCGGCTTGGCGTTGATCAGCTCCTGCGGGGTCAGGCCCTCGGACTCGGCCATGGACAGCCTTTCCTTGACCGCACGCTCGACGCGGACCAGGCCGACGCGGAACACGTTCTCGGCCATCTCGCCAACCGAACGCACGCGGCGGTTGCCCAGGTGGTCGATGTCGTCGACCGTGCCGCGGCCGTTGCGGATCTCGGTCAGCACGTTGATGACGTCCAGGATGTCCGAGGTCTCGCCGTTGGCGGCGACCAGGCGCTTGGATTCCTCGTCGTTGCGCGCGCCGAAGTACTTGTGGTCGTACAGCACGGCCTCGCCGGTGACCTCCTTGCGGCCGACCCGGCGGTTGAACTTCATCCGGCCCACGGCCGACAGGTCGTAGCGCTCGAAGGTGAAGAACAGGTTGTGGAACAGGTTCTGCGCGGCGTCCTTGGTCGGCGGCTCGCCCGGGCGCATCATCCGGTAGATCTCGACCAGCGCCTCCAGCTGGGTGCGGGTCGGGTCGATGCGCAGGGTGTTGGACAGGTAGGGGCCGCGGTCCAGGTCGTTGACCCACAGCGTGCCGACCGTCTCCACCCCGGCCTTGCGGAACTTGGCCAGCTGGTCCTCGGTGATCTCGTCGTTGGCCGCGGCCAGCAATTCGCCGGTGGAAGCGTCGACCACGTCGTGCGAGAGGATGCGGCCGACCAGGTACTCGTCCGGCACCGCCAGCGCCTCGATGCCGGAGGCTTCCAGCTGGCGCACGTGGCGGGCGGTGATGCGCTTGCCGGCCTCGACGATCACCTTGTCGCCGTCGGCCAGGTCGAAGTTCAGGGTCTCGCCGCGCAGGCGCTCGGGCACCAGCTCCAGCTGCACGCCCTCGCTCGGGTCGATGTGGAAGGTGTTGATCTCGAAGAACGCGTTGAGCATCTCGGTGTTGGAGTAGCCCAGCGCGCGCAGCAGGATCGACACCGGCAGCTTGCGGCGGCGGTCGATGCGGGTGAACAGCGCGTCCTTCGGGTCGAACTCGAAGTCCAGCCACGAGCCGCGGTAGGGGATGATGCGGGCGCTGTACAGCAGCTTGCCCGAGCTGTGGGTCTTGCCGCGGTCGTGGTCGAAGAACACGCCGGGCGAGCGGTGCAGCTGCGAGACGATGACGCGCTCGGTGCCATTGACGATGAAGGTGCCGTTGTCGGTCATCAGCGGGATCTCGCCCAGGTAGACCTCCTGCTCCTTCACGTACTTGATGGCCTTGGTCGAGGACTCGCGGTCGTAGATCACCAGGCGCACGGTCACGCGCAGCGGCGCGCCGTAGGACAGGCCGCGGTTGCGGCACTCGCGCTCGTCGAAGGCCGGCTCGCCGAGCTTGTAGCCGACGTACTCCAGCGCGGCGTTGCCGCTGTAGCTGGAAATCGGGAAGACCGACTTCAGCGCCGCGTGCAGGCCGTGGTCGCGGCGCTTGGCCGGCTCGACGTGCTCCTGCAGGAAGTCGCGGTAGGAGTCGACCTGGATGGCCAGCAGGAACGGGACCTCGAGGATCGAGCGCTGCTTGCCGAAATCCTTGCGGATACGCTTCTTCTCGGTGAACGAATAAGTCGTCATGTGGCTGCCTTCGCATCTGGGCGGCGCCTGGCGCGCCGCCGGGGGACGTTCTTGCGAACGGAAGAATTTCCAGTTGGAAGCCGCTGGTACTGCCGGCACCAGCACGCCATCTGCTGCTGCTTCCAACTACAAACTCGTTGTGCACCGGGCGGGACTGCCGACACGCCGCCGCGGCGTATTCCAACAACGGCCAAAGGCCGGGGGCTTGCGCCCCCAGCCTCGGCCTGCCGTCATGGTGTCGCGCTGACGGCGCTTGCTGCTTGTGCTTGCTTCAAGGTCCGGAGAACCCCGTTCGAAATCCAGTGGGTCCCCGTGAGGGGACGGTGCGACGACCTTTGCCATGGATCCCCGCCTGCGCGGGGATGACGCAGCGGCAAAGGCGGTTGCGCTGTGCGCAACCGCGCCGCTGCGTCACTTGACTTCGACGGTCGCGCCGGCGGCCTCGAGGTCCTTCTTGAACTTCTCGGCTTCTTCCTTCGACACGGCTTCCTTGACCACGCCGCCGGCTTCGGTCAGGTCCTTGGCTTCCTTCAGGCCCAGGCCGGTGATAGCGCGCACGGCCTTGATGACCTCGACCTTCTTCTCACCGGCCGACTTCAGGGTGACGGTGAACTCGGTCTGCTCCTCGACCGGGGCGGCGGCGGCGGCCGGGCCGGCGGCCACGGCGACCGGGGCGGCGGCGGAGACGCCGAACTTCTCTTCGATGGCCTTGACCAGCTCCATCACTTCCATCAGGGACTTCTCGGCGATGGCGTCGACGATCTGCTCGTTGGAAAGGGACATTGTGGTTACCTCTGGATGTTTTCTTGAATGGTTTGGGGTCGGATCGCTAGGGAACGCCGGTCACGCCGTCTCGGCGGCGGCCTCAGCAGGCTCGGCTTCGCCGCCGCCCTGCTTGTCGGCCACGGCCTTGACCGCGCGGGCGAACATCGCCGCCGGCTCGGCCAGCACGCGCGCCAGCATGGCCAGGGCCTGCTCGCGGGTGGGCAGCGAGGCCAGCACCTCGACGTGGCTGGGCGGATACAGCTGGCCGCCGAGCGAGACGACCTTGGGCTGCAGCTTGTCGTTGCCCTTGGCGAATTCCTTGATCAGGCGGCCGGCGGCACCGGGTTCCTCGGTCGAGAACGCATACAGCAGCGGACCGACCAGGGCGTCCTTGGTGCACTCGTATTCGGTGCCTTCGACGGCGCGCGCGGCCAGGGTGTTCTTGACTACCCGCAGGTAGACACCGGTCTCACGCGCCTTCTTGCGCATCGCGGTCAGCTGCGCGACCGTGGTGCCCGCATACTCGGCGGCGATCAGGGAGTGGGCCGTGGCGGCGACTTCCGCCAACTCGGCGACGACTTCCTTCTTCTGGGACAGATTTAGAGCCATTGCACTCTCCGTGGAGCCGGGACTCGGGACTCGGGACTCGGGACTCGGCAAAGCATCGAGCCTTGCGAACCCTTGACCACGGACACCGCATTCCGACTTCATTCGACTCCGTTCGCGGCTCCTGCCGCTCGCGGTCCAGGGCGGCATCCGTCCTGGACGCCGGGGACGCCTCGCGACGTCCCGGTGGTGGCCTTTCGCGGCTCCGTCCCGTTGTGCAGGACCAGAAACTTCCAGAAGGCGGCACCATCTGCGCAGGCCTGCCCGCTCGCGCGGACCGATTAAGCGACCTCGCTTGCCACGACGGCGATTCCGTGCAGAACCCCGAGCTTCCCTGCCCGTCGTCGTGGCGCGCTGATCGCGCCTGCGGTCTTTGACGGCTGCCGCCTCGGCCTTGCGGCTTCGGCGACTGCCCCCAAAATTCTTTTTGCGCCCTCCCCCGTCGCCGAGAAAGGGATGGAGCATTCCTGCTTCCCGGGAACCGAAGCTTCGCTTCGGCTCCGAGTGGATCCCCGCCCCCGACTAAAGCATTCGAGGGCAGGCTCTGCGCGGGGATGACGATTTGACAAAGCCGCGCGCTGCGCGCGCGGGTCAAACCGTCACTTCAACGCCAGCGTGGACTGGTCCACGGTCACGCCCGGGCCCATGGTCGAGCTGAGCGAGATCTTCTGCAGGTACTGGCCCTTGGAGGTGGCCGGCTTGGCCTTGACCAGATCGGCCAGCAGCGCCTGCAGGTTGGACTTCAGCGAATCGTCGTCGAAGTCGGCCTTGCCGATCGTGCAGTGGATGATGCCGGCCTTGTCGGTGCGGTAGCGGACCTGGCCAGACTTGGCGTTCTTCACCGCCTCGGCCGG
>JASGEB010000064.1:0-6288 GCA_047606785.1 Pseudoxanthomonas sp. | reverse complement strand
GGATCGTCTCGCGGTAGGCCACCTGCGGCTTGCCGACGTTGGCCTCGACGTTGAACTCGCGCTTCATGCGGTCGACGATGATCTCCAGGTGCAGCTCGCCCATGCCGGAGATGATGGTCTGGCCGGACTCCTCATCGGTGTTGACGCGGAAGCTCGGGTCCTCCTGCGCCAGCCGGCCCAGCGCCAGGCCCATCTTCTCCTGGTCGGACTTGGTCTTGGGCTCGACCGCCATCGAGATCACCGGGTCCGGGAACACCATGCGCTCGAGCACGATCGGCGCGTCCTGGGCACACAGGGTGTCGCCGGTGGTGACGTCCTTCAGGCCCACCGCCGCGGCGATGTCGCCGGCCAGCACTTCCTTGATCTCGTCGCGCTGGTTGGAGTGCATCTGCAGGATGCGGCCGATGCGCTCCTTCTTGCCCTTGACCGAGTTCAGCACCTGGTCGCCGGCGCTCAGGGTGCCGGAGTAGACGCGGAAGAAGGTCAGCGAGCCGACGAACGGGTCGGTCATGATCTTGAACGCCAGCGCCGAGAACGGCGCCTTGTCGCTGGACTCGCGGCTCAGTTCCTTACTTTCGTCGTCCACGTCCACGCCCTTGACCGGCGGCACGTCGACCGGCGAGGGCAGCAGGTGCACCACGCCGTCGAGCATGGCCTGCACGCCCTTGTTCTTGAACGCCGAGCCGCAGAACACCGGCACGATCTCCACCTTCAGGGTGCGCTCGCGCAGGCCCTTGAGCACCTCTTCCTCCGAGAGCTCGCCCTCGTTGAGGTACTTGTCCATCAGCTCTTCGCTGGCCTCGGCCGCGGCCTCGACCATGAACGCGCGCGCCGCCTCGGCCTTCTCCTGCAGAGCAGCCGGGATGTCGCGGTATTCGAACTTGGTGCCCTGCGAGGCGGCATCCCAGTGGATGGCCTTCATCTTGACCAGGTCGACCACGCCCTCGAAGCCGTCCTCGGCGCCGATCGGCACCTGCATCGGCACCGGGTAGGCGCCCAGGCGGGCCTTGAGCTGCTCGACGACCTTGTCGAAGTTGGCGCCGGTGCGGTCCATCTTGTTGACGAACGCCATCCGCGGCACGTGGTACTTGTTGGCCTGGCGCCACACCGTCTCGGACTGCGGCTGCACGCCGCCCACCGCGCACAGCACGAACACCGCGCCGTCGAGCACGCGCAGCGAGCGCTCCACCTCGATGGTGAAGTCCACGTGCCCGGGGGTGTCGATGATGTTGAAGCGGTACTGCGGCATGGACTGGTCCATGCCCTTCCAGAACGCGGTGGTCGCGGCCGAGGTGATGGTGATGCCGCGCTCCTGCTCCTGCTCCATCCAGTCCATCACCGCGGCGCCGTCGTGCACCTCTCCGATCTTGTGGCTCACGCCCGTGTAGAACAGGATGCGCTCGGACGTGGTGGTCTTGCCAGCATCGATGTGGGCCATGATGCCGAAGTTGCGGTAGCGTTCGATGGGAGTGGTCCGGGCCACGGCTGTTCTCTCTTTGGATTGTCCTGGGGGCCGCCGCGCCGGGCGGCGGGACGGAGCGGGATCACCGGACTCCTAAAGACCGAACGCCGCCCGGTGGGCGGCCTTCGAGGTCTTGCGCGGTGATCGCCGCGGCTGCGCCTTCAGTTGGCGCCCGGAGCCCGACGAATCAAGGCTCCGGCATGCGTGTTACCAGCGATAGTGCGCGAAGGCCTTGTTGGCCTCGGCCATGCGGTGGGTTTCCTCGCGCTTCTTGATGGCGCCGCCGCGGTTCTCCGAGGCGTCCAGCAGTTCGGCGGCGAGCTTGCGCGGCATGGAATTCTCGCCGCGCTTGCGGGCGGACTCGATCAGCCAGCGCATGGCCAGCGCCAGGCGCCGCGAGGCGCGCACTTCGACCGGCACCTGGTAGGTCGCGCCGCCGACGCGGCGGGACTTGACCTCGACCGCCGGGGCGACGTTGTCCAGCGCCTTCTCGACCAGCTCCAGGGCGTTGGGGTTCTTCTGGCCAATGACGTCCATGGCGCCGTAGACGATCTTCTCGGCCACGGACTTCTTGCCGCTGAGCATCACCATGTTGATGAAGCGGGCGATGGTTTGGCTGCCGTGCTTGGGGTCGGGCAGCACGGTGCGCTGCGGGGCGGAACCTTTGCGGGACATGTTCTGGTGCCTCTATCTCTTTAGCTCTTGGGGCGCTTGGCGCCGTACTTGGAACGGCTCTGGCGGCGCTTGGCCACGCCCGAGGCGTCCAGCGAGCCGCGCACGGTGTGGTAGCGCACGCCCGGCAGGTCCTTGACGCGGCCGCCGCGAATCAGCACCACCGAGTGCTCCTGCAGGTTGTGGCCTTCGCCGCCGATGTAGCTGATGACCTCTTCCTGATTGGTCAGGCGCACCTTGGCGACCTTGCGCAGGGCCGAGTTCGGCTTCTTCGGAGTGGTGGTGTACACGCGCGTGCACACGCCCCGGCGCTGGGGGCAGTTGTCGAGCGCCGGCGAGGCGCTCTTGTAGGTGGCCGCCTGCCGCGGCTTGCGGACCAGCTGGTTGATCGTTGCCATCGTGAAGGTTCTTCGGGTGAAGGCGCGCCGACGGCGGGCCTTTTGCGTGAAAACGACAGCAGGCCGTAGTTCCGGCCTGCCGAGACAGGAAAGTATAGCGGGCCTGCGAATTTGCCGTCAACCGGCATGCTTCGTGCGGCCAGCCGGCCATTCCCTGGGCCCGGACACGGGGCGCGTCCGGCGCCCCTTTCCAACTGGTTGCAACGCCGCCCGGCGCCGGGCGCCGGGCGCCGGGCGGATGAGGCTTACTCCTCGGCACCACCCTCGGCGGCTTCGGCCGGAGCCACTTGCGCCGTCTCGGCTGCCGCCGGCCCGGCCAGCGCCTCCATCTCCGACTCGGTCAGGCCCGAAGCGTTGCGGCGGCGCTGGCTGTGGTAGGCCAGGCCGGTGCCGGCCGGGATCAGGCGGCCGACGATCACGTTCTCCTTCAACCCGCGCAGGTTGTCGCGGGTACCGCGCACGGCCGCCTCGGTCAGCACCCGGGTGGTCTCCTGGAAGGAGGCCGCGGAGATGAACGACTCGGTCGCCAGCGAGGCCTTGGTGATGCCCAGCAGCACCGGCTCGTAGCGGGCGGTGATCTCGTTGCGGGCGACCAGCCTGGCGTTCTCCTCGATCATCCGCTGCTTCTCGACCTGCTCGCCGGCCAGGAACTTGCTGCTGCCCGCGTCGGTGACCTCGACCTTGCGCAGCATCTGGCGGGTGATCACCTCGATGTGCTTGTCGTTGATCTTCACGCCCTGCAGACGGTAGACGTCCTGGATCTCCTTGACCAGGTAGGCCGCCAGCGGCTCGACCCCGAGCAGGCGCAGGATGTCCTGCGGGCTCGGCTCGCCGTCGACGATGGTCTCGCCCTTGGTCACGTGCTCGCCTTCGAACACGATGATCTGGCGGAACTTCGGGATCAGTTCCTCGTGCTCGTTGCCGTCGGTGTCCTTGATGATCAGGCGCTGCTTGCCCTTGGTGTCCTTGCCAAAGCTGACCACGCCCGAGCGCTCGGCCAGGATCGCCGGGTCCTTCGGCTTGCGCGCCTCGAACAGGTCGGCCACGCGCGGCAGGCCGCCGGTGATGTCGCGGGTCTTGGAGGCTTCCTGCGGGATCTTGGCGACCACGTCGCCCACCCCGACCGGCGCACCGTCCTGCAGGTTGACGACCGAACGCGGCGGCAGCAGGTACTGCGCCGGCAGGTCGGTGCCCGGGATGTTCAGGTCGTTGCCGTCCTTGTCGACGATCCGCACCAGCGGGCGCAGGTCCTTGCCCTGCGAACCGCGTCGCTTGGGATCGGTGATCTCGCGCGAGGCCAGGCCGGTGAGCTCGTCGATCTTCTCGATCACGGTCACGCCCT
This sequence comes from Pseudoxanthomonas sp., assembly GCA_047606785.1. Classification (GTDB taxonomy): domain Bacteria; phylum Pseudomonadota; class Gammaproteobacteria; order Xanthomonadales; family Xanthomonadaceae; genus Pseudoxanthomonas_A. The sequence goes on along the minus strand of JASGEB010000064.1, from coordinate 2,414 downwards.
CGACGAAGTCGATGAAGCGCACGAAGCCGGCCACTTCCGACACGATCGGGTGGTTGTGCGGGTCCCAGTTGGCCACGGTCTGGCCGGCCTTGACCTCGGCGCCGTCCTTGACGTTGATGGTGGCGCCGTAGGTGAGCTTGTAGCGCTCGCGCTCGCGGCCGTGGGGGTCCAGCACCGACAGTTCGCCCGAGCGCGACACCGCCACCAGGGAACCGTTGGCGTGCTCGACCGACTTGAGGTTGTTGAACTTCACCGAGCCGGTGGTCTTGACCGTGATGTTGTCCACCGCGGCGGCGCGCGAGGCGGCGCCGCCGATGTGGAAGGTACGCATGGTCAGCTGGGTGCCCGGCTCGCCGATCGACTGCGCGGCGATCACGCCCACCGCCTCGCCGATGTTGACGATGTGGCCGCGGGCCAAGTCGCGGCCGTAGCAGTGCGCACACACGCCGAAATCCGACTCGCAGGTGATGGTCGAGCGCACCTTGATGCTCTGCACGCCCGCCTCGTCCAGCTTCTTGACCCAGTTCTCGTCGAGCAGGGTGTTGCGGGTGACGATCGGCTCGTCGTCGTTGCCCGGCAGGAACACGTCCTCGGCCACGATCCGGCCCAGCACGCGGTCGCGCAGCGGCTCGACCACGTCGCCGCCCTCCACGATCGGGGCCATGGTCAGGCCCTCGTGGGTGCCGCAGTCGACTTCGGTGATCACCACGTCCTGGGCCACGTCGACCAGGCGGCGGGTCAGATAGCCGGAGTTGGCGGTCTTCAGCGCAGTGTCGGCCAGGCCCTTGCGCGCGCCGTGGGTGGAGTTGAAGTACTCCTGCACGTTCAGGCCTTCGCGGAAGTTGGCCTTGATCGGGGTCTCGATGATCGAGCCGTCCGGACGCGCCATCAGGCCGCGCATGCCGGCCAGCTGGCGGATCTGCGCCTGCGAACCGCGCGCGCCGGAGTCGGCCATGATGTACAGCGAGTTCATCGACTTCTCGGCGACGGTCTCGCCCTTGGCGTTGACCACCTTGTCGGTGCCGATCGCGTCCATCATCGCCTTGGCGATGCGCTCGTTGGTGCGCGACCAGATGTCGACCACCTTGTTGTAGCGCTCGCCGGCGGTGACCAGGCCGGACTGGTACTGCTCCTGGATCTCCAGCACCTCCTGCTCGGCCTCGCCCAGGATGCCCTTCTTCTCGTCCGGGATGACCATGTCGTCGATGCCGATCGACACGCCGGCGCGGGTGGCGTAGGCGAAGCCGGTGTACATCAGCTTGTCGGCGAACACCACGGTGTCCTTCAGGCCCAGCATGCGGTAGCTGGAATTGATCAGGCGCGAGATGTTCTTCTTGGTCAGTTCGGTGTTGGCCAGCGCGAACGGCAGGCCGTCGGGCAGGATCTCGGCCAGCAGCGCGCGGCCGATGGTGGTGTCCACCACCGAGGTCTTCTTCTGGCGGCCGCCGTCCTCGCCGATCACCGTCTCGGTGATGCGCACCTTGACCTTGGCGTGCAGCTCGACCACACGGTGGTCGTAGGCGCGCTTGACCTCGGCGATGTTGGCGAAGGCCATGCCCTCGCCCTTCTTGTTCTCGAGGGCGCGGGTCATGTAGTACAGGCCGAGCACCACGTCCTGCGAGGGCACGATGATCGGCTCGCCGTTGGCCGGGCTGAGGATGTTGTTGGACGACATCATCAGCGCGCGCGCTTCCAACTGGGCCTCCAGCGACAGCGGCACGTGCACGGCCATCTGGTCGCCGTCGAAGTCGGCGTTGAACGCGGTGCACACCAGCGGGTGCAGCTGGATCGCCTTGCCTTCGATCAGCACCGGCTCAAACGCCTGGATGCCCAGGCGGTGCAGGGTCGGGGCGCGGTTGAGCAGCACCGGGTGCTCGCGGATCACCTCTTCCAGGATGTCCCAGACCTCGGCTTCTTCGCGCTCGACCAGCTTCTTGGCGGCCTTGATGGTGGTGGCCATGCCGCGCAGCTGCAGCTTGGCGAACACGAACGGCTTGAACAGCTCCAGCGCCATCTTCTTGGGCAGGCCGCACTCGTGCAGGCGCAGGGTCGGGCCGACCACGATCACCGAGCGGCCGGAGTAGTCCACGCGCTTGCCGAGCAGGTTCTGGCGGAACCGGCCCTGCTTGCCCTTGATCATGTCGGCCAGCGACTTCAGCGGGCGCTTGTTGGTGCCGGTGATGGCACGGCCGCGGCGGCCGTTGTCCATCAGCGCGTCCACCGACTCCTGCAGCATGCGCTTTTCGTTGCGCACGATGATGTCCGGCGCGTTGAGCTCGAGCAGGCGGCGCAGGCGGTTGTTGCGGTTGATGACGCGGCGGTACAGGTCGTTGAGGTCGGAGGTCGCGAAGCGGCCGCCGTCCAGCGGCACCAGCGGACGCAGGTCCGGCGGCAGCACCGGCAGCACGGTCATC
>JASGEB010000063.1:0-2835 GCA_047606785.1 Pseudoxanthomonas sp. | reverse complement strand
GGATGACGATTTGACAAAGCCGCGCGCTGCGCGCGCGGGTCAAACCGTCACTTCAACGACAGCGAGGCCTGGTCGACGGTCACGCCCGGGCCCATGGTCGAGCTCAGCGAGATCTTCTGCAGGTACTGGCCCTTGGAGGTGGCCGGCTTGGCCTTGACCAGGTCCGACAGCAATGCCTGCAGGTTGGTCTTCAGCGCTTCGTCGTCGAAGTCGGCCTTGCCGATGGTGCAGTGGATGATGCCGGCCTTGTCGGTGCGGTAGCGCACCTGGCCCGACTTGGCGTTCTTCACCGCCTCGGCCGGGTTGGGCGACACGGTACCGACCTTCGGGTTGGGCATCAGGCCGCGCGGGCCCAGCACCTGGCCGAGCTTGCCGACCACGCGCATGGCGTCCGGGGTGGCGATGACCACGTCGTAGTTCAGGTCGCCGGCCTGCATCTTCTCGGCCAGGTCGTCCATGCCGACCACGTCGGCGCCGGCGGCCAGGGCCTCGTCGGCCTTGGCGCCGGCCGGGGCGAACACCGCCACCCGCACGGACTTGCCGGTGCCGGCCGGCAACACGGTCGAGCCGCGCACCTGCTGGTCGGACTTCTTGGCGTCCACGCCCAGCCGCACGGCCACGTCGATGGACTCGACGAACTTGGCCTTGACGGCGGTCTTGACGATCTTCAGGGCTTCGTCGACCGCGTAGGCCTTGCCCGGGACGACGGCGGCCACGATGGCCTTCTGACGCTTGTTCTGTGCCATTGGATCAGCCCTCCACCGTCAGGCCCATGGAGCGGGCCGAGCCCGCGATCGTACGCACCGCCGCGTCCAGGTCGGCCGCGGTCAGGTCGGGCTCCTTCGCCTTAGCGATCTCTTCCAGCTGCTTGCGCGTGACCTTGCCCACCTTCTCGGTGTTGGGGCGCTTGGAGCCGGACTGGATGCCCACAGCCTTCTTCAGCAGGATGCTCGCCGGCGGGGTCTTGGTGATGAAGGTGAAGGTGCGGTCCGAATAGGCCGTGATCACCACCGGGATCGGCAGGCCTGGCTCCAGCTTCTGCGTGGCGGCGTTGAAGGCCTTGCAGAATTCCATGATGTTCAGGCCGCGCTGGCCCAGTGCGGGACCGACCGGCGGCGAGGGGTTGGCCTGGCCGGCCTTCACCTGCAGTTTGATGTAACCGACGACTTTCTTTGCCATTTCTCGGGTTCTCCGGGTGCTGACGCCGGCCTGCGGCCGGCTCCCCATCGGACCGGGATTCGCGCGTCCCGGCATCGCGTCTTGCTGGCCGCGCCGGCGTTTCGCGCCGACGCGCGAAGGCCACCTGCGAGGGCGGCCTTCGGTTCTGCCCGGCTGTCCCGGGCGGGAAGCCGCGTACTATAACAGGTTTTCGGCCCTGCGGGACGAGGACCTCCGGCGGCCCGGTCTCAGGCCTTCTCGACCTGACCGAACTCCAGCTCCACCGGGGTGGAACGGCCGAAGATCAGCACCGCCACCCGCAGGCGGCTCTTCTCGTAGTTGACTTCCTCGACCACGCCGTTGAAGTCGTTGAACGGGCCGTCGACCACCCGCACCATCTCGCCCGGCTCGAACAGCACGCGCGGACGCGGCTTCTCCACGCCCTCCTGCACGCGGTCGAGGATGGCGGCCGCCTCCTCGTCGCGGATCGGCAGCGGCCGGTCGGCGGTGCCGCCGATGAAGCCCAGCACCTTGGCGGTCTCCTTCACCAGGTGCCAACTCTCGTTGTCCATGCGCGGGATGCCGGCGTCGTCGTGGGTCTCGATCTGGACCAGCACGTAGCCCGGGAAGAACTTGCGCTCGGAGCGGCGCTTCTGGCCGCCGCGCATCTCCACCACTTCCTCGGTGGGCACCAGCACTTCGCCGAAGCGCTCCTCCATGCCGTTGCGGACGATGCGATCGCGCAAGGCCTGCGCCACCGACTTCTCGAAGCCCGAATAAGCATGCACCACGTACCAACGCTTCACGGCGTAACTCTCCTCAACGACCCAGCGTGAACAGCTTGGTGACCAGATACTGGATGCTGGCGTCGAAGGCGAACAGGATCAGGCTCACCACCACCACCACGACCACCACCACCCAGGTCATGCGCCAGGACTCCTGGCGGGTCGGCCACACCACCTTGCGCAACTCGAAGCGCGACTCGGATAGGAATTCCAGCGTGTCGCGGCCCTTGGCGGTCAGCGCGAACACCGCGCCACCGGCCACCAGGCCGACCACCACCGCCAGCGCGCGCAGCGGCGTCGGCCACTGGCCCTGGAACACCCACCAGACCACCAGCCCGGCCACGGCCAGGGCCGCGGCCGCCACGTACTTGGCGATGTCGCCTGCCGAAGCGCTGGGCGCCCGGGATTGCTGGACCTTGCTGTTCACGTCGGGATTCTTGCTCTTTCTGGTCTGTCCGCGCCGGCCGGCGCGGGCTTGCCCAAGGGTCCTGCGGATTGGCACGCCAGGAGGGACTCGAACCCCCAACCTGCGGTTTTGGAGACCGCTGCTCTGCCAATTGAGCTACTGGCGTGTGGTTTGAAACACTTGCAACCCTTAGACGGCAAAGGCGGACCGGGGTTCCGGCCCGCCCTTCCTTTCCTCCACGACTCCCTGGGGAGCCGCGGATGGCGGGCCTGTCCTCGCCCGATCGGTGGATCCCCGACAAAACACTCGGGGATGATGATTTGACCAAGCCGCGCGCTGCACGCGCGGGTCAAATCATCACTTCAGGATCTTGGCCACCACCCCGGCGCCGACCGTGCGGCCGCCTTCGCGGATGGCAAAGCGCAGACCCTCGTCCATCGCCACCGGGTTGATCAGCTGCACCGTCATCTTCACGTTGTCGCCCGG
>JASGEB010000062.1:0-5598 GCA_047606785.1 Pseudoxanthomonas sp. | reverse complement strand
CGTCAGCTACGACTACGTGGACGGCGGCGGGCCGGGCGGCTATAACCGGGGGGCGCGAGCATTGAACAGCGCCTCAATGCGGCCCGCCGCGCGGCCGGCCATGCCGCACCGGCTCGCCGCGCGCCGCGGCGCCGGCCGGTGCCGGCGTCGGTTATCTTTTCACGCATGCTCGACCTGCCAGACTTCGCCGCCGTGCTCGACGCCGCGGCGCGCATCGCCCCGCACGCCCACCCCACCCCGGTGCTGACCGCGCGCACGCTCGACGCGCTGGCCGGCGCGCGCCTGCACTTCAAGGCCGAGCACCTGCAGCGCGGCGGCGCCTTCAAGTTCCGCGGCGCCTGCAACGCGGTGTGGTCACTGGACGACGTGCAGGCCGCGCGCGGGGTGGTCACCCATTCTTCCGGCAACCACGGCACCGCGCTGGCGATGGCCGCGCGCAGCCGCGGCATCGCCTGCCACGTGGTGGTGCCCGAGGGCGCGGTGGCGGCCAAGGTCGAGGCGATCGCCCGCCAGGGCGCACGCGTGCACCGCTGTGCGCCGACCCAGGCCGCGCGCGAGGCCGCCTGCGCACAAGTGCAGGCCGACACCGGCGCCGAGCTGGTCCACCCCTACGCCGACGCGCGGGTGATCGCCGGCCAGGGCACTGCCGCGCTGGAACTGCTGGCGGCGGCGGCACTGGACGACCTGGTGGTGCCGGTGGGCGGCGGCGGCCTGGCCGCGGGCACGGCGATCGTGCTGGCGGCACGTTCGCCCGCCACCCGCCTGTGGCTGGCCGAACCGGCCGGCGCCGACGACAGCGCACGCGCGCTGGCCAGCGGCGTGCGCGACACCGCCTTCGTCCCGCACACCGTCTGCGACGGCCTGCGCGCGCTCCTGGGCGAACCCAATTTCGCGATCCTGCACCGCCACGGCGCGCAGGCGATCCGGGTGGACGACGACGCCACCGTGGCGGCCATGCGCCTGCTCTGGCAGGTCGCCAAGCAGGTGGTCGAGCCGTCCTCGGCGATCGTCCTGGCGGCGGTGCTGGCGCGGCCGGAGCTGTTCGCCGGTCGCCGCGTGGGCCTGCTGCTGTCCGGCGGCAACGTCGAGCTGGACGCCCTGCCATGGTGAGGCGAAGGCGACGCTGGCCGTGGCTGCTGCCGCTGGCGGCGCTGGCCTGGCTGGGCGGCGTGGCCGGCTACATCGTCTGGGTCGGCAGCCGCGACGACGCCCGCCCGGCCGACGTGATCATCGTGCTCGGCGCGGCGGCCTGGGACGCGCGGCCCTCGCCGGTGTTCGCCGAGCGCCTGCGCCACGGCGTGGACCTGTACCAGCGCCGGCAGGCGCCCTACCTGCTGTTCACCGGCGGCTACGGCGGCTTCGGTGCGCGCTATGCCGAGTCCCAGGTAGGCCAGCGCTACGCCGAGCGCCAGGGCGTGCCGGCCGCGGCGATCCTGATCGAGACCGTCTCGCGCACCACTCGCGAGAACCTGCACCAGGCCGCCGCGCTGATGCACGCGCACGGTCTGCGCAGCGCGATCATCGTCAGCGACCCGCTGCACATGGCGCGCGGCCTGCGCCTGGCGCGCGAGGAAGGCATCGCCGCGGTCGGCTCGCCGACCCCGACCAGCCGCTTCCGCAGCCTGCCGGCGCGGCTGAAGTTCCTGCTGCAGGAGGTCTACTTCTTCCACCGCGACCTGGTGCTGGAAGCGCGCTGACGCCGGCTATCATCGGCGTCCGCCCCCGCAAGCGAACCCTGCCCATGAAGATCGATGGCCACCGTCGCCAGGACCGCACCGTCGAACTGGTGCTGGAGTACTACAACGCCTTCAACGCCGGCGACCGCGAGCGGATGCTGGCGCTGCTGGCCGAGGACGTGGTCCACGACCTCAACCAGGGCCCGCGCCAGGTCGGGCGCGCGGCCTTCGCCGCCTTCATGGCGCGCATGGACGCCTGCTACCACGAGCAGCTGCACGACATCGTGGCGCTGGCCAGCAACGACGGCAGCCGCGCCGCGGCCGAGTACGTGGTGCACGGCAGCTACCTGGCCGACGACGAAGGGCTGCCGCCGGCGCGCGGCCAGCGCTACGTGCTGGCGGGCGGGGCGTTCTTCGGCATCGACGTAGCGCAAGGCCGGATCGCGCGGGTGAGCAACTTCTACAACCTGCAGGACTGGCTCCGCCAAGTGGGGGGCTGATCGCGCAAAGCCAGTCGCCGCACGGGCTTGGGGCCGATTTCCCAACGGCCTTCCGCCGTTGATCAGGACTACGCCGGCACAGGCCCGGCCGAGGCGGCGCAGGAAGAGCGCCGCCTCATCGCTTCGAAGTTCATGACTCGCCCTGAGCCAGCTGGCAGATGCAAACCACGGTCCAGGCCGGAAGGACACTCTTCCAGTCCAACCGGCCGCTGGCATTCGCGGCCAGCTTGTCTTTGGCGGTCGCCCAGGCAGCCTGCCGAAGAAGGGCTGTCTGCTCGCGGGTAGGCGGCTCGGGCATGCCCATCTGCTGCCAGGCGAAGACCGCATTCCCGTGTTGGCGATCGAGCGTCTCGAGCTCGAATACCGCGCCTGGCGGCAACCCCTCCAGCTGCAGGGAAAAGAGCCGCGAGCTACCCGCAGCATCCACTGCGTCGGCGGCTGCCAGAGTCCGGCTGATCGGCAGGGCGACGTCCATTTCCGGCGGATAGTTGTAGAAAAGCGCCGTGATCGCGCCATTCGCCGAATGGCGGGTGACGATCGCGCCCTCTTCCCGGCCGAGCACTTCGTCGCCGAGCAGGTGCATGAAGCGGTAGGCGTGGAAGGCCGGCTTGACGATCTGCTGGTAGTTGATCAGGCCGAAGCCACCATGGAAGATGCTGTCCTGCTTGCGGTATTCCTCGAAGAGGTCGGTGAACACCCAGTAGGAAAGCGAGTCCACCAGTCCGATCGAGTCCAGGTTCGATCGGAGGATCGCCGCGGCGGCGGCCAGCGAATCGTGCGAATGGTCGAGGATCGCGGTGCTGGTGCTCCACTCGGTCAGCTGGATCTCGGCGTGGGGATAGGCACTGCGGTCGACCAGCGCCCGGATCGTGCGCAGGTCGTCACGGGTGGCGTCCGCCGAGCGCCGCAGCTGCTGCGCAGCCAGTTCGCCGACCTGCTCCAGGGCGAAGTCGGTCGGGTAGGGATGGGTGGAGACGAAATCGACGGCAAGCTGGTGCTGCTGGCAATAGTCGAGGAAGTCCTGCACCCATACCGGTCGCCACGGCACGCTCAGCGGATCGAACGGCTTGCCCGACCGGCGCAACCTGGCCAGCGCTTCGTTGTCGATCGTGAAGTTGCTGGTCGCCGGCCCTCCCACGCGCAACCGGGGATCGATCCGCTTGAGCGTCAGCGCCGTGGCCCGGTACAGCTCGAAATACTGCTGCTGGGTGCCTTCGCGGAAGAACGGCTTGCTCAGGTTCGGCTCGTTCCATACCTCGAAATACCATTGCCGGACCTCGTCGATCCCGTAGCGTTCGATGCAGTGCTCGACGAAGGCGTTCACCAGGCCGGTCCACTTGCCCAGGTCCTTGGGCGGGCTGCCATTGGCTTTCCACCAGAAGATCGTGCCCTTGACGGTGGCCATCTCCGACGGCGAGAAGCCCAGCTCGACGAACGGCCGCACGCCCTGGGCCAGCAACCGGTCGAACACATCGTCGATGTACTGGAAACTGTAGACCGGCGTTCCGTCGGGCTCCTCGCGGTAGACGAACATGTCGTCATGGAAGATCCCGTGGAAACGCACGTACTGGAAACCGGCCTGATCGACCGCGATCCGCAGTGCTTCCTGCCAGGTCGCCCGCAGCGCCTCGTTGGCTCGGCCGGCGCCCACCACGCGGCTCCAGAAATGATCCAGCGCTACTCCCGGCGCCCTGGCATCCACCTTCAATGCCTGAACATGCCTGGCGGACGGCAAACGTCCGGCCCAAGCCACGGCCGGCCCGGCCAACGGGAGCAAGGCCAATGAGGTCAATACATCTCTGCGATGCATGCAGCCATTCCGGCAGAACTGAAAAGGATTATAGAAAGCCCAGGACATGGCGCCGCGGCTCGACCGGCACGCCCATGCGGCTCTCTCACGTGCGGCGCCGGATCGGGATCGCGCCGACCGGCACCGCGGCGATCTCGCCGCCGCCGTGGCGGATCGGCGCGCCGGGCGCGGGCGCCCAGGCCTGGGCGTAGATCACTTCCCAGGTGCTGGGCAGGCGGCCGTCGCCGTCGCGCAGCGGCTCATAGGCGCGGGCGGCGGCAGCGAAGCGGGCGCGGCCGGTGAGCGTGCGCCGGCGGCCGGCCACCGCGTTGGTCGCGCCCATCGCGCGCAGCTCGCGCATCAGCGCCGGCAGATCCGGGTAGGTCAGGGTAAACGGGTCGCGGTCCAGCACCGGATCGCGGAAGCCGGCGGCCAGCAGCGCATCGCCGAAGCCGGCGATGTCGGCGAACGGGCTCACGTGCGGCGCCTGGTCGGCCTGGGCGAAGGCCTGGCGCAGCTCGATCAGGGTGTCCGCGCCGAAGGTCGAGCACAGCAGCAGGCCGCCGGGCCGCAGCACGCGGCGGAAGCCGGCGAACACCGCCGCCAGGTCGTCCACCCACTGCAGGCACAGGTTGCAGAACAGCACGTCGACGCAGCCCTCGGCCAGCGGCAGCGCGCGCAGGTCGGCGCACACCCGCGCGAACGGCCGCCACCAGCCGGCCTGCTTCCTGGCTTCGCGCAGCATCGGCAGGGCCAGGTCCAGCGCCAGCACCTGCGCCTTCGGCCAGCGCCGGCGCATGGCCGCGGCGGCGTGGGCGGTGCCGCAGCCCACGTCCAGCGCCAGCTGCGGCACGCGCTCGCCCAGGTAGTCCAGCGATTCGAGCAGGCGCGCCTGGACTTCGCGCTGCAGCGCGGCGGCGGCGTCGTAGCCGGCGGCGGCGCGGGCGAAGGCGCGGCGCACCTGGCGGGTGTCGAAGTGGTCCATGGCGCTCAGAACGTGCCCGGGTAGGCGCCGCCGTCGATCAGCAGGTTCTGGCCGGTGATGTAGCCGGCGTGGGCGCTGCACAGGAAGGCGCAGGCGGCGCCGAATTCGTCCGCGTTGCCAAAGCGGCCGGCGGGGATGCCGGCGCGGCGGCGGTCGGCCAGTTCGTCCGGAGTCCGCCCCTCCTTGCGCGCGCTGGCTTCCAGGGTGGTGCGCAGGCGGTCGGTGTCGAACGCGCCGGGCAGCAGGTTGTTGACGGTGACGTTGCGCCCGGCGGTGCTGCGCGCCAGCCCGGCGGCGAAGCCGGTCAAGCCCGAGCGCGCGCCGTTGGACAGGCACAGGATGTCGATCGGCGCCTTCACCGCGCCGGAGGTGATGTTGACGATGCGGCCGAAGCGGCGTTCGAGCATGCCGTCCAGCACCGCCTTGATCAGTTCGATCGGCGCCAGCATGTTGGCGTCCAGCGCGGCGATCCAGTCTGCGCGGCCGAACTGGCGGAAGTCGCCCGGCGGCGGCCCGCCGGCGTTGTTGACCAGGATGTCCACCTGCGGGCAGGCGGCCAGGGCGGCGGCGCGGCCGGCCTCGCTGGCCACGTCGGCGGCCACCGCGACCACCTGGCCGGCGCCGGGCAGCGCGCGCAGCTGCGCGGCG
>JASGEB010000061.1:0-8033 GCA_047606785.1 Pseudoxanthomonas sp. | reverse complement strand
GCCGCGTTCGCGAACTGCGCCGCGGGCTTTTGGATCCGCCATGAACGGTAGGAGCGCACCACCGGGGCGGGTTGGCTTTCGCGCGAAAGCCATCGCGCCCCTGTGGTGCGCTCCTACGGTTCATGGCGGATCCAAGAGCCGTCGGCTCAGTTCGCGAACGCGGCGATCCCGGTGATCGCGCGGCCGAGGATCAGCGCATGCACGTCGTGGGTGCCCTCGTAGGTGTTGACCACCTCCAGGTTCACCAGGTGGCGGGCGACGCCGTACTCGTCGTTGATGCCGTTGCCGCCGAGCAGGTCGCGGGCAGCGCGGGCGATGTCCAGGGCCTTGCCGCAGCTGTTGCGCTTGAGGATGGACGTGAGCTCGACGCTGGCGCCGCCGTCCTCCTTCATCCGCCCCAGCCGCAGGCAGCCCTGCAGTCCCAGCGCGATCTCGGTGAGCATGTCGGCCAGCTTCTTCTGCACCAGCTGGTTGGCGGCCAGCGGTCGGCCGAACTGCTTCCTGTCCAGCGCGTATTGGCGGGCGCGCGCGTAGCAGTCCTCGGCCGCGCCCAGCGCGCCCCAGGCGATGCCGTAGCGGGCGCTGTCCAGGCAGGTGAACGGGCCCTTGAGCCCGCGCACCTCGGCGAAGGCGTTGCCTTCCGGCACGAACACCCCGTCCATCACGATCTGCCCGGTCACGCTGGCGCGCAGGCCGACCTTGCCGTGGATGGCCGGCGCCGACAGGCCGTCCCAGCCCTTCTCCAGCACGAAGCCGCGGATGGCGCCGTCCTCGTCCTTGGCCCACACCACGAACACGTCGGCGATCGGGCTGTTGGTGATCCAGGTCTTGCTGCCGCTCAGCGCCCAGCCGCCGGCGACCCGGCGCGCGCGGGTGGCCATGCCGCCCGGATCCGAGCCGTGGTCAGGCTCGGTCAGGCCGAAGCAGCCGATCCATTCGCCGCGCGCCAGCTTCGGCAGGTACTTCGTGCGCAGCGCCTCGCTGCCGAAGGCGAGGATCGGCAGCATCACCAGCGAGGACTGCACGCTCATCATCGAGCGGAAGCCCGAGTCCACCCGCTCGACCTCGCGCGCCACCAGCCCGTAGCTCACGTAGCCCAGGCCGGCGCCGCCGTAGGCCTCGGGCAGGGTCATGCCGAGCAGGCCCAGCTCGCCCATCTCGCGGAAGATCGCCGGGTCGGTGTGCTCGCGGCGGAAGGCCTCCAGCACGCGCGGCGCCAGCTTGCCCTGGCAATAGTCGCGGGCGGCGTCGCGGATGGCGCGCTCGTCTTCGCGCAACTGCGCGTCGAGCTGGAAGGGATCGTTCCACTGGAAACTGCGGCGGGAGTTCATCGCGTCGTCGTCCATCGGCGGTGGAAAGCGCGATTGTCCCATCCACCGGGCGCGGGCGGCTTGATCCTGCGCAAGGCTGGTGGCGGCAGCGCCGCGCCTTCCGTTACCTATCTCCTGGCCGAGTCGCCGGGAGACACAGGGCCGGATGGCCGGTGGTATGCGCGCGGAAGTGTTGTGGCCATTGACGAGCTGGCGACGAACCGTAGTGACGACCGGCTAAACGAAGGCATCGGCTGGACGGTGCCGATACTGGCCGACGCTATCAAGGCCATGTGTGCGCGCTGGAAGGTCGGCCCGCACGGTGTGGCCGACGACGCCATATTCGCCAAGACCGGCAGCGGTGCCGGCTGCATCGCTGACGAGTTCGCACGTGAGGGCATCTACTTCGACCCGGCGCAGAAGGGCGACCGGGTAAGCGGGTGGCAACGTATGCGCCGCCTGCTATCCGATGCCGGCAAGCCCGACCGCCCCGGCCTGTACGTGAGCCGGGCATGCCGCTACTGGTGGCTGACAGCACCCTACGCGGGGTAGCGCCCGGAGGACGTGGACAGCAGCGGGGCAGACCACGCGCTAGATGCCATGCGCTACGGCGTCCACCGTATCGACTGGGCGAGCGATATCAAGGTGGAGTGGCGCAAATGAGAAGTCGCCGGGGCGGTTCCTCCTTCCCGACCCGGCACTAGCCCGAGGTGGCGGGCGGCAAGGCCGGCAATCGAAAGGTTGCCGGCCTTGTTTTTACTGGTGCCGGAAGTGGGACTCGAACCCACACGCTTTTAAGGGCGGCGGATTTTGAGTCCGCTGCGTCTACCATTCCGCCATTCCGGCGCGGGCGGCGAGTATAGCCCGCGCGGGCCGGCCGGTCAGGCGTCGGTGCCGATGCTGCGGTCGTGGCGCAGGTACCAAGGCGAGTCCTGGGCTTCGAGTTCGTACACCCCGAAGTGGGTCAGCGGGCGTTGGTAGACGTGCATCGAGACCGCGGCCTGCGACGGGTCGGGGTTGCGCACGGTGTGGAACTCGGCCGGCGGCAGCAGGGCGCTGGTGCTGCCGGTGGGGCCGGGCTGCAGGTGGCCGTCGCAGAAGCGGAAGCGCCCGCCGACCTGGGCGGTGACGTCGTAGTCGGTCACTTCCAGCAGGCCCTGCCAGACCCCTTCGACGCACCACAGGGTGTCGTGGTCGTGGATCGGCGTGCCCTGGCCGGGGGACCAGGTCATCACCACCACGCTGTAGCCCAGGGTGTCGCTGCGGTGGATCTCGCGGCGGGCGTAATGGTCGGCCAGCGGCTGGCGCAGGCCCTCGGGCAGGACTAGGCCGCCTGGCGCGGCCAGCCGTGCCAGGCAGTCCTGCAGGGCGTGGACGACGCGTGCTTCGTTGCCCAGCGACACGGCCGCGTCCAGCGCCTCCACCAGGCCCTGCTTGCCGTCGAATTCGAAACTCATGACCGGATCCCGTGGGGGAAAGCGGGCATGGTAGGCAGGCCGGCGAAAGAGCGAGTTAACCGGCCGGACCGGCGTCACAACGTGGCGAGGAAATCGCGCACCGCCGGGTCGAAGCGCTCGATGTCCACCAGAAAGGCGTCGTGCCCCTGCGGCGAGGGCAGCGCCAGGAAGCGGGCGTCGGCGCCGCCGGCGCGCAGCCCTTCGGCGATCTGCTCCTGTTGTTCCAGCGGGAACAGGATGTCGGTGGCCGCGCCGATGGCCAGGGCGCGCGGCACCCGGATCTGCGCCAGCCCGGCCAGCACGTCGCCGCCGGCGTACTCGGCCAGGTCGAACCAGTCCATCGAGCGGCTCAGGTACAGGTAGCTGTTGGGGTCGAAGTGGTGGACGAAGCGGCGGGCGTGGCCTTCCAGGTAGCTCTCGACCTCGAATTCCAGGCCGAAGGGTTCCTCGCCGGGAGTATCGGATTCCAGCCGCACGCGGCCGAAGCGGCCGTGCCATTCCAGCGCCGAGCGGTAGGTGATCACCCCCAGCTTGCGCGCCATGCGCATGCCGTTCTCGGGATAGTGCTGCGGGTCGTAGCGGCCGTTGTTCCAGTTCGGGTCCAGGCGGATGGCCTCGCGCTGCAGCGAGCGGATCGCGATCGAGAACGGCAGGGCCTGGGCGCTGCCGGAGATGTTGATGTGGGCGTTGGCGATGCCGGGGTGGCGGTGCAGCAGCGCCAGCGCGGTCATGCCGCCCATGGAGTTGCCGATCACGCAGGCCAGGGTGTCGATGCCCAGCCCGCGCACCAGCGCCGCGGCGGCGTCGGCGATGTCCTCGATCGACAGCTCGGGGAAGTCCAGCCGGTACGGCTCGCCGCTGGCCGGATCGATCGAGGCCGGCCCGGTCGAGCCCTTGCAGCTGCCCAGCGAGTTGACGCAGACCACGAACCAGCGTTCGCTGTCGATGGCCTTGCCGGGACCGAGCATGCGCTCCCACCAGCCCGGCTCCGGGTTGCCCGCGTGGGCGGCGGCGTGCGCATCGGGTGACAGCCCGGTGACGATCAGCACCGCGTTGGCGCGGGCCGCGTCCAGCGTGCCCCAGGTCTCGTAGGCCAGGCGCGCGCCGTGCAGCGCGCCGCCGCGCTTCATGGCGAAGGGCGAGGGCAGGTCGAACCAGCGGCTGCCGGGCGGGATGAATTCGGTCATCCGGCAAGTCTACCGGGCGTGTGCCGCCCGCCCGGCACGGCAACGGCGCAACGCAGCGTGTGGGCGGGCCGAGGCGGAGGGACTCGGGAGCTTGATTTTGGATCGATGGAGATGCATTGTGCATCCATATCACATCCAGGAGGTCCCGATGCCTGTCACCCTCACGATCAAGGGCGTGCCCGATGCCGTGGCCGAAAGCCTGCGTCGGCGCGCGCAGAGCCGCCGCCGTTCCCTGCAGCAGGAATTGCTGTTGATCGCCGAGGAAGCGGCAGGCCTGCGCGTGGCCGAACCGCTGGCGATATACGAAGTCGCCGCGGCCGCCACGTCCAGGGCGCGCAAGTCCCCGGCCAAGGCCGCCCCCGCCGCGGCGACGGGCCGCTTGAGCCTGCAGCAGCTGTGGGAGCGCGCGCAAAGGCTGGGCGCCACCATGCCCGGCGAATCGGCCGACATCGTGCGCAGGGACCGCGATGCCCGGCACGGTCGTTGACGCTTCCGCGCTGGCGGCGGTGGTGTTCGGCGAGCCGGAGGCCGCGCCGGTCGTCGCCAGCGTCGCCGGCGAACTGCACGCGCCGACCTTGCTGCATTACGAGCTGGCCAGCGTCTGCACCATCAAGCTGATCCGCCATCCGCAACGGGCCGCCGACATCCTGGCCCGCTACGCTTTGTTGCCGCAGTTGCGGTTGATCTGCGTGGAGCCGGACTGGGACGGCTTGCCGCAGTTGGCCAGGCGCTGGGCGCTGTCGGCTTACGATGCGGCCTATCTGCAATTGGCCTTGAAGCTGGATGCGCGGCTGGTGACGCTGGACGCGCGCCTGGCCGCCGCATGGGAAGACGCGATCGGTCCGGGCCAGGCCTGAAGGCGCTTCGTAGGAGCCGTGCGGGCGCCCGGGCCGGCGTGGCGGCTACAATCGGCGCTTTTCCCACCTGCGGACCGGCACCGAAATGGCTTCTTCTTCCGTTCCCCTGCGCGGCAGCATCGTCGCGCTCGTCACCCCCATGCACGAGGACGGCAGCGTCGACTACGCGGCGCTGCGCCGGCTGGTGGACTGGCAGGTGGCCGAGGGCACCGACTGCATCGGCGTGGTCGGCACCACCGGCGAGTCGCCGACGGTGGACGTGGAGGAGCACTGCGAGATCATCCGTGTCGCGGTCGAGCAGGCCGCCGGCCGGGTGCCGGTGATGGCCGGCTGCGGCGGCAATTCGACCCGCGAGGCGATCGCGCTGGCGCAATTCGCCAAGCAGGTCGGCGCCGACAGCCAGCTGCAGGTGGTGCCGTACTACAACAAGCCCGGCCAGCAAGGGCAGTACCGCCACTTCGCGGCGATCGCCGAGGCCACCGGCGACTTGCCGATCGTGCTCTACAACGTGCCCGGCCGCACCGTCGCCGACCTGCAGCACGACACCGTGCTGCGGCTGGCGCAGGTCCCCGGCATCGTCGGCATCAAGGAAGCCACCGGCAACCTGGAGCGCGCGCAGTGGCTGATCCGCGAGGTGCCGGAAGGCTTCGGCGTGTACTCCGGCGACGACGCCACCGCGGTGGCGCTGATGCTGTGCGGCGGCCACGGCAACGTCAGCGTCACCGCCAACCTCGCGCCGCGACTGATGCGCGAGCTGTGCGCGGCGGCGCTGGCCGGCGACGTGGCCGCCGCCATGAAGATCCAGCTGCGCCTGCTGCCGGTGCACAGGCAGCTGTTCGTCGAGGCCAATCCGATCGCGGTGAAGTGGGCGGCGGCGCGCCTGGGCCTGTGCGGCGGCGCGCTGCGCCTGCCGCTGACCGAGCTGGAGCCGGGCAACCAGGCCAGGCTGGAAGCGGCGCTGGGCGAGGCCGGCCTGCTGTCGTAGGAGCGCACGCCGCAGGCGGGCGCGATGGGCTTTACATGCATCAAGCCCTTTCGCCCCCCCTGCGGTGCGCTCCTGCGCGGCGGTTCAATGCGATCGGCGATCGATGCCGTTGCGGCTGCAACTGCTGTGGCCGGCGGCGCAAACATGAAAGAATCCGCCGCTGCCGTGAATCCATTGCCCTGATGTCTTCGTCCAATACCGCCGCCACGCCGGTGCCGCCCGCCAATTCGCCCGCCCGCATCCTGCTGGCCAGCCTGGTGGGCACCACCATCGAGTTCTTCGACTTCTACATCTACGCCACTGCGGTGGTGCTGGTGTTCCCGGTGCTGTTCTTCCCGGCCGGCAACGATACTGCCGCCACGCTGTCGTCGATGGCGACCTTCGCGGTGGCCTTCGTCGCCCGCCCGCTGGGGTCGGCACTGTTCGGCCACTTCGGCGACCGCATCGGCCGCAAGGCCACCCTGGTGGCGGCGCTGCTGACCATGGGCCTGTCCACCGTGGCGATCGGCCTGCTGCCCACCCATGCGCAGATCGGCCTGCTGGCGCCGGCGCTGCTGACCCTGTGCCGCTTTGGCCAGGGCCTGGGCCTGGGCGGCGAGTGGGGCGGGGCGGTGCTGCTGGCCACCGAGAACGCGCCGCCGGGCAAGCGCGGCTGGTACGGGATGTTCCCGCAGTTCGGCGCGCCGATCGGCTTCGCGCTGTCGGCTTCGACCTTCCTGCTGCTGGACGCGCTGATGTCCGACGCCGCGTTCCTGGCCTGGGGCTGGCGGCTGCCCTTCATCGCCAGCGCGCTGCTGGTGTTCGTCGGCCTGTGGGTGCGGCTGAAGATCACCGAGACCCCGGAGTTCCGCAGGACCCTGGAACGGCAGGAGCGGGTGCGCGTGCCGATCGGCGAGGTGCTGGCGCGGCACCTGCCGGCGGTGCTGCTGGGCACGCTGGCGCTGTCGGCGACCTTCGCGCTGTTCTACCTGATGACGGTGTTTGCGCTCAGCCACGGCACCCATGCGCTGGGCTACCCGCGTTCGCAGTTCCTGTGGCTGCAGATGGCGGGCATGGCGTTCTTCGCCCTCGGCATCCCGCTGTCTGCGCGCTACGGCGACCGCACCAGCGCGCGCACGTCGATGATCTGGGCGAGCGCGGCGATCGCGCTGTTCGGCCTGCTGTTCGAGCTGCTGTTCCGCGCCGGCCATCCGTTGCAGGTGATGCTGTTCCTGGCTGCCGGCTTCCTGGCCATGGGCCTGACCTACGGCCCGTGCGGTACCCTGCTGGCCGAGCTGTACCCGGCCAACGTGCGTTACACCGGCGCCTCGCTGTCGTTCAATCTGGCCGGCATCCTCGGCGCCGCGCCGGCGCCGTACGTGGCCACCCAGCTGGCTGCCCGCCACGGTCTGGCGTGGGTCGGCGGTTACCTGAGCCTGGTGGCGCTGGTGTCGCTGCTGGCCTTGTTGCTGACCCGCCGGCACGCCTCGGTGGGGTGAGGCTGCGTCAATTGAACAGCCGGTGCAGGGTCCGGCTCAGCCAGCCGCCTTCCTGGTGAGTGCGGACAGCAAAGCTCCGCGCCAGCCATCAACGACACCTTCACTACCAGTTGACCCGCACGGCGATCCAGCTCGACGGCGGCCACTTCCCACGGCACGGACAGGCCCAGAATCTGGGCGTACAGATCGATGTCTCTTATCCCGGGAAGCCTACGCGATACCCACTCAGGACGGTGAAGCGCCAAAAAATCAGGTTGGCGCGGCCCGCGAACAACAGGGGCGCAACGCCTGCAGCCGGTTCTTGATCGTGGACGCGCAGAGCGTGAAGAACACGGACACCGCTGGCCAGAAGGGCTATGACGCGGGCAAGAAGGTCTCGGGGATCAAGCGACACATCGCGGTGGACACGCAAGGCTTGCCGCACGCCATTGCGGTGACGACCGCGGAGGTGACTGACCGTAAGGGGGCGCTCCAGGCGTTGGAGAGATGCCAGTCTGGCTTGAAGCCAGTGCAGAGCCTGCTGGGCGATAGTGGCTACTGCGGCGAGCCATTCGCTCAGGGGGTACGCGACATCCTGGGTGAACCGGTCACGGTGCAGATCGCCAAGCGCAGTGAGTTGCATACCTTCAAGATCATGCCCAAGCGTTGGATTGTCGAGCGCAGCTTTGCCTGGCTGGAAAAGAACCGAAGGCTGTGGAAGAACTGCGAGCGAAAGCTCAACACCAGCTTGCAATTCATCCATCTGGCCTTCCTGGTGTT
>JASGEB010000060.1:0-6598 GCA_047606785.1 Pseudoxanthomonas sp. | reverse complement strand
GGTACCGCCGCCGGCCTGCGCAGCGCTCGCGCCGGCGGTCCCGGCCGTGCCCCCAAGGCCGGCCGCGGCGGCATCGGCGGCCTGCTTGGCCGCCAGCATCTTCTGCAGCATGCCGAAGGTCGGCGCCGGGTCCGCGGCCACGTCCCGGCCGCCCAGGCTGCGCGCGATCGAGCCGAACAGCGCCGCCGGCGAGGTCCAGGTCGCGCCGCTGGACTGGCCCATCCAGCCGGTCATCGGCCGGTTGCCGCCGCCCGCGCCGGCCGCGTCGCCGCCGGGCCGGCTGCGTGGCTCGCCGACCACGCGGCTGCGGCGCGGCGCATACACCAGGCCGGGCAGCACGCCCTGCTGCGCCATCACCTCGCCGACGGCGTCGAGCAGTTCGGCGTAGCCTTCGACCATCGCCTTCTGCTCGAAGGCCCGGTAGAACTGCAGCCGCGTGGTCAGGTCGACCTGCAGCCGTTGCCCCGCCTCGCGCAGGGCGCGGCCGAACGATGCCGGGCCGAGCGGAACCGCCTCCTCGTCCAGCGCCGGCGCGCCGGCCAGCACGCCGAAGCGCTGGCCCAGCAGCGCCAGCGGCGCCTGCAGGCGCGCCTCCTGGCGGCGGGCCAGTTCGCGCAGCACGATCTGCTGGTCCATCTCCTCGTCCTCGACCAGGGTCAGGGTCGCCGGCAGCGCCGCGGCGGGTCGGTCGACCGCGCGCGGCGAGCGGATCGCGGCCAGCTCCGATTCCAGTTGGGCGAGCATGCACGGCAGCACCGCATGGGCGTTGCGGCGCAGCGCGTGCAGCTGCGCCATCAGTTCGCTCTGCGCCTCGTTGCTGCGCGCGCGCTCGGCGCGGGCGAACAGCTCGCCTTCCAGCGCCGCGCAGGTCGAACGCACCGGATCGGCCAGCGCGGCGTGCACGCGCGCCAGCGTGGCCTCCAGCACCTTGCGCACGCGCGCGGGCAGCGCCGATCCGGCCAGCGTATGGGCGTTCGACGGTAAAGCGTCCCCCGGCACCGACATTCCCCGGCCTGCTCCCCCTGTTTCCTGGGCGGGTTTTAGCACATCGCCCGGCCGCCCGCTGCGGCGGTTCGGGGCATGCACCCGCCAGCGCAACTGCGCATGGCGGCGCCGGCCTTTTCGACGGAATTGGCCCGCGGGAACGGCAGTCGCGCCCCTGCGGTGCGCTCCTACAGGAACAGCTCCAGCACGTCGTTGGTGTAGCGCCGGCCCAGCGCGGTCGGGCGGATGCGCGCGCCGTCGCGCCGCAGCCAGCCGCGGGCAAAAGCCTGTTCCAGCGGCGCGGCGATCGCCTCCGGCGCCAGCCCGGTGCGGGCCTGGAAGTCGGCCGGGTCGAAGCCCTCGTGCAGGCGCAGCAGGTTGAGCATGTACTCGAACGGGCGCCTGTCCGGCGCGACCTGCTCGTCGCCGCCGATCGCCGCCGCGCTGCCGGCGGCGGCCAGGTAGGCGGCCGGGTGCTTGAGCTTCCAGCGGCGCAGAATCGCCTGGCCGGCGCCGGAACTGATCTTGGCGTGCGCGCCGGCGCCGATTCCCAGGTAGTCGCCGTAGCGCCAGTAGTTGAGGTTGTGCGCGCACTGCCGGCCTGCGCGCGCATAGGCGCTGGTCTCGTAGTGGCGGTAGCCGGCCGCGGCCAGCGCGGCCTGGCAGGCCTCCTGGATGTCCCAGGCCGCGTCTTCGTCGGGGATGTCCCGCGGCGGGCGGGCGAAGAACACGGTGTTGGGTTCCAGGGTGAGCTGGTAGTGGCTCAGGTGCGCCGGCTGCAGGGCGAAGGCGCGTTCCAGGTCGGCCAGGGCCATGCCCTGATCCTGGCCGGGCAGGGCGTACATCAGGTCCAGGTTGAGATTGTCCAGGCCGGCGTCCTGGGCCAGCTTCACCGCCGCTTCGGCCTGGGTGCCGTCGTGGATGCGGCCCAGCCGCCGCAGGCAGCCGTCGTCGAAGCTCTGGACGCCGAAGCTGATCCGGTTCACCCCGGCGGCGCGGTAGTCGCCGAAGCGGCCGTGCTCGGCGGTGCCGGGGTTGGTCTCCAGGGTGATTTCCAGCCCCGGGGCGAAGCGCAGGCGCGCGCTGGCGCCCTGCAGGAAGCGGTCGATCGCCGCGGCCGGGAACAGGCTGGGCGTGCCGCCGCCGAAGAACACCGAGTGCACCACCCGTCCCCACACCAGCGGCAGGTCGAAGTCCAGGTCGCGCAGCAGCGCGTCGACGTAGTCCTCGAACGGCAGCGGCCCGCGCGCGGCGTGCGAGTTGAAGTCGCAGTACGGGCACTTGCGCACGCACCAGGGCAGGTGCACGTACAGCGACAGCGGCGGCGGGACCAGCCGGGGCGTCATCGGCGCGCCTTCACCCGCGCGCGCCCAGCCAGGCCAGCAGGTTGACCATCAGCACGATCACCGCGGTATAGCCCAGCGACAGCGGCCCGCCCACCCGCCACAGCGTGCGCGCGCTGTAGTTGGCCGGGCCGGCGATCATCGAGATCACCGGGTTGGAGGCGGTCATCAGGTTGTTGGAGGCCGACAGCGCCACGATCAGCGCGAACGAGGTCGGGTCGCCACCGGCGGCCAGCGCCAGGTTGATCGCCAGCGGCACCATCACGATGGTCGCGCCGACGTGGCTGATCACCAGCGAGAAGCCGGTGGTCAGCAGCGCCACCGCCAGCTGCAGCAGCCACGCCGGGATGCCGTCCGGCAGGCGCTCGATGGTGTGCCCGGCCACCCACGCGGCGGTACCGGAACTGTCCATCGCCCAGCCCAGCGGGATCAGCCCGGCCATCAGGAACACCGTCTTCCAGTTGATCGCCGCGTAGGCCTCGTCCATGCGCAGCACCCCGGTCAGCAGCATGCCGGCCACCCCGGTCATCAGGGTCAGCGGCACCGACACCTTGGCGGTCAGCGCCAGCAGCATGGTCACCGCGAAGATCGCCATGGCGATGCGGAACTTGTGCGGGCGCTGCTCGCCCTTGGGGTAGTCGGTGACCACCACGAAGTCGCCGCCCTTGGCGGTGGCGGTCAGGTCCTGCCAGAAGCTGTGCATCACCAGCAGGTCGCCGGCGCGCAGCGGCACCCGCCGCGCGTCCTCGCGCAGCACCTTCTTGTCGCGGTTGATCGCCAGCAGGCTGATGCCGGCGCTCTTGCGCAGGCGCAGGTCGGCGGCGGACTTGCCGATGAAGGCCGAGGTCGGCGGCACCACCGCCTCGGAGATGCCCGCGCGCGCCGGGTTGAACAGGTCGCCGAAGTGGCGCAGGCGCGAGGACATGCGCAGGAACTGGTTCTGGGCGAAGTCGGCCACTTCCGGCCGCGGCCCCATCACCCCCAGCACGCTGCCCACCCAGATGCGCATGTCCGCCGGCGGCGCCAGGCGGGTGTCGTTGCCGGTCTGCAGGGCCAGCATCAGCGGCGCGGCGTGCAGGTTCTCGGCGTCGCCCAGGGTCATGCCCACCAGCGGACTGTCGGCGCTGACGGTCAGTTCGAACACCTCGCCCTCGATGCCGTAGGTGCTGGCGAAGTAGCTCTCGGTGCGCGCCGGCGCGGTGCTCGAGCCCTCGCCGTCCTCCTGCGCCAGCCGGCGGTTGCCGTACCAGCGGAAGTAGCCCAGCGACAGCACCAGCAGGGCCACGCCGATCGGCAGCGGGGCGAACATCTTCAGCGGCTGCAGGGTGGCCATGCCCGAGGGCAGGTTGTTGTTGGCCGACACCAGCAGGTCGTTGAGCAGGATCAGCGGCGAGTTGCCGACCATGGTCAGCGCGCCGCCCATCACGATCGCCGCGGCGATCGGCAGCAGCAGCCGCTGCAGGGTGAGGGTGGTGCGCGCGGCCAGGCGCGCGGCCACCGGCAGGTACAGCGCGGCCACCGACGGGTTCTGCATGAACGAGGAGTTCAGGCCGGCGATGGCGGTGGTCAGCAGCAGCAGGCGCTGTTCGACGCCGTGCCCGCGCCGCAGTAGCCACGAGGCCAGGCGGTTGAGCGCACCGGTGCGCTCCAGGCCGGCGCCGAGCACGGTGGTGGCGATGATGCTCATCACCGCGCTGCCGGAGAAGCCGCCGAAGATGTCCTCCGGCGGCACCAGCCCGGTCAGGCCCAGCACCACCAGCACCACCAGCGCCACCACGTCGGCGCGGATGCGCTCGAACAGGAACATCACCATGGTGAAGCCCACCAGCGCCAGCACCAGGCGCATGTCGTTGGTGAGCGTCAGGCCGGTGTCCATTGAGCGCGGGATTCGGGATTGGGGATGTGGAGGACGCGAGGGCGACGTTACTCGGATTGTGGGATGGCCGGCGGTTGCCCATCCCCGCTTTCAACAGCCGAACGGCTGGTCATCCCGAATCCCCAATGCCGCTCGTACAACAAATCCCACACCCCGTGCCCCAGCTTCTGGCCGCGGGTCTCGAAGTGGGTCTGCGGCCGCCACGGCGGGCGTTCGACCGCGCCGCGCGCGCCGGCGAGGTTGCGGAAGGCGGGCAGGGCGTCGAGCACGTCCCACATCTGTTCGGCGTAGGGTTCCCAGTCGGTGGCCAGGTGCAGCCGCCCGCCCGGGGCGATGCGCCCGGCCAGCAGCGCGGCGAACGCCGGCTGCAGCAGCCGGCGCTTGTGGTGGCGCTTCTTGTGCCACGGGTCGGGGAAGTAGATGCGCACCTCGTCCAGGCCGGCCGGGGCGATCTCGTGCTGCAGCACTTCCACCGCGTCGTGGTGGTAGAGCCGCACGTTGCCCGCGCCGTCGGCGGCCAGCGCATTGAGCAGGCGGCCCACGCCGGGCGCGTGCACCTCGATGCCCAGGTAGTCGCGCGCCGGGTCGTGGGCCGCGGCGAAGCGCAGCGCCTCGCCGTTGCCGAAGCCGATCTCCAGTACCCGCGGCGCGCGCCGGCCGAACACCGCGTCGAAGTCGCGCGGCCGCCCCGCGTAGTCCAGCCCGTAGCGCGGCCACAGCCGCTCGAAGGCGCGCTGCTGGGCCTCGGTGAAGCGGCCCTGGCGCAGGACGAAGCTGCGGATTTCGCGGTGGCCGGGCGTAATGGTGAAAGGTTTGCCCGCAACCGGATCGACGGCCATCGTCAGCCGGCGCTGCGCTTGCGCGGGCTGCGCGGGGCCGGCTTGCGGGCCTTTTCGGCCAGCGCCAGCAGGCCGAGCAGCGCATCGTTGACGGCCTGGGAGGTCGGGAAGGCGCGAGCGACCCGCTCGTCCAGCACGACTACGTTGCTGCCTTCCGAGAAACGCGGGTGATATTTGCCGCGCATGCCTGTTCCCAGGTCCTCGCGCCGGTATTCGGCACGCATGCCGTCGTCAGTCCTGTTCATAGATGGATCGCTCGTGTCGGGTGGCGATTCTGGCGCTGACGATGCGCAGAGCGCCGCCATGCTCCACGTGTATCACGGCCAGAAGGCGGTTGCGGTGGGAAAGTCCGAAGCTCAGGTAGCGGTGCTCGCCGATGGAATGATTGGGATCGGCAAAAGTGTAGGCCAGCGGGTCTCCGAACACCGAGGCGGCCTCTTCGAAGGACACGCCATGCTTGCGCAGGTTCGCACGGCACGGGCCTTGGCGGTATCCCATTCGAACTTGAGCACCGGGCATCCCTCCTCCGGCTATCCCACCAGCCCATCCACCGGGCTGGACGCGCTGGCGTAGCGCTTGCGCGGGATGCGGCCGGCCAGGAAGGCCTCGCGGCCGGCCTCGACCGCCTTCTTCATCGCCCCGGCCATCAGCACCGGGTCGCGGGCGCCGGCAATGGCGGTGTTCATCAGCACGCCGTCGCAGCCCAGTTCCATGGCGATGGCCGCGTCGGAGGCGGTGCCGACGCCGGCGTCGACGATCACCGGCACACCGGCGTTCTCGACGATCTCCAGCAGGTTGTAGCGGTTCTGGATGCCCAGGCCCGAGCCGATCGGCGCGGCCAGCGGCATCACCGCCACGCAGCCGATCTGTTCCAGCCGCTTGGCCAGGATCGGATCGTCGCTGGTGTAGACCATCACCTGGAAGCCGTCGGCCACCAGCTGCTCGGCCGCGTCCAGGGTCTGCACCACGTCCGGGTACAGGGTGCGTTCGTCGCCGAGCACTTCCAGCTTGACCAGGCTGTGGCCGTCGAGCAGCTCGCGTGCCAGCCGGCAGGTGCGCACCGCGTCCTTGGCGGTGTAGCAGCCGGCGGTATTGGGCAGGAGGGTGAAGCGGTCCGGCGGCAGGGCGTCGAGCAGGCTGGGCTCGTTGGGCGACTGGCCCAGGTTGATGCGGCGGATGGCGGCGGTGACGATCTGCGCGCCGGCGGCCTCGGTGGCGGCGCGGGTCTGTTCGAAGTCGCGGTACTTGCCGGTGCCGGTGAGCAGGCGGGAACTGAATTCGCGGCCGGCGATGACCAGCCCGTCCTGGGAAGCGGTGGGGTTCATGGCCCGGAATTATGGCCGCATCGCGCTCGCGGCGGGAGTCTGGGTGGCGCGCGCGTGCTGTTGCAGAGCGTTTTTTGACCTGTCGTGTGGTGGTTGGCAGGGACACGGCAGTGCCGCGCAAGCGCCGTTCATGCCGGCGCGTCATCGGTCAGTTGCGCACCGGCATGAACGGCGCTTGCGCGGCACTGCCGTGTCCCTGCCAACCACCACACGACAGGTCAAAAAACGCTC
>JASGEB010000059.1:0-3837 GCA_047606785.1 Pseudoxanthomonas sp. | reverse complement strand
CGGCACCACCCGGTCGTACACCTGCATCGAGAACAGCACGCCGCCCAGCGACATCAGGTTGACCACCAGCGAAGCCAGCATGATGTGGGCGTAGGGCCGCCAGTCGGTCAGCACCAGGCTGCGCAGCCAGTGCTTCTCGACCGGGCGGATGTAGTCGTCCACCCGCGCATCCGGCGCCGACTGCAGCGGCCGCAGCACCGCCATCGCCCGCACGTGCGGCTGCAGCTCCTGGATGCGACGGGTCGTCTGCACGCCCTCGTCGCCGCTCAGCAGCAGACTCAGGTCGTCGCCGGCCAGAGCCGTGGCTACCGCCACCTGGCCGCCGTCCAGCTGCACCGCCACCGGCAACCGCCACCGGGTCAGGTCGGCCAGCCGCGGCTGCACCCATTGCAGCGACAAGCCGGCCTGGCGGGCCATCTGCCGGGCCTGGTCCTCGATCGAGGCGTGTGCGCTCCAGCGCGCCGCCACCGCCACGTGTTCGGGCGAGGCGTTCAGTTGGTAGTGCGCGGCCACCGCCAGCACCGCGTCGCGCCAGCCGCCGTGCAGGCGCTCGCCCTCGCGGTCGAGGCCGGCGGGCGCCGGCGTCGGCTCCGCGGTCGCTGCGGGCTGGCCGGAATACTGGGTCATCTGCTGTCTCCGCCGGCTGCCGCCGTGCCGTCCAGACCGAAAGCGCCGCGTAGGCGATCGCTGTTGTAGAGGCACAGCACCGCCAGCCGGTATTGCTCGTGCAGGCCCTGCGCCTGCTCGATGCGTGCGTTGTGGAATTCCTGCTCGGCGTTGAGCAGGTCGAGCAGCGAGCGCGTGCCCATCTGCAGGTATTGCTGCTGATACAGGTCGCGGGTGGCGTGGATGCTGTCCACCCGCGCCTGTAGCACCGGCGCGCGCCGCGCCCAGCCTTCGGCCTGCGCCTGCGCGTCGCTGAAGTCCTGCCGGGTCTCCAGCCGCGCCTGCTCGGCGGCGGCATCGGCGGCGTTCAACTGGTAGCGCGCCGCCTTCTCACGGGCGCTGGCGCCGCCACCCTGGTACAGCGGCACGGCGAAATTCAGCCCGAACGACGTGGTGTTCTCGTATTGCCCGTACAGCCGCGAACGATCGTTGAGCGCGTGCCCGAGCGTGCCCTGCAGCGACAGCGTCGGCAGGCGCTGGGCACGCGCGCTGCGCAGTTCACCCTCGGCCTGGCCGCGGCGGGCCTCGGCCAGCCGCACCGAGGGCGAATCGTCGCCGCTGGCCCGGCAGGCGTCGCCGGCCAGCCAGTCCGGCGGGTCGCCGGCGATGACCGCCGGCCGCTCGCGCCCGGTCAGGTGCATCAGGGCGAGGCGGGCGCGGGTCACTTCCGCTTCCGCGCCGAGCAGCTGCGAACGCGCCGCGTCCACGCGCGAATTGGCCTGCTCCACGTCCGAGCGGGTGGTCGCGCCCTTGGCGGCACGCTCGGCCACCAGCGCCGCCAGCCGCTGCACCCCGTCGAGCTGCTCGCTGGCGATCTGCGCCAGCGCCTGCTGCAGGTGCACGTCCACCCACGCCTGCGCGGTCGCGCTGGCCACCTGGTCGATGGACAACTGCAGCTGCGCCTGGCCGGCGCGCACGCCGGCGCGGGCCTTGTCCACTTCGCCGGCCACCTTGCCGAAGTCGTACAGGACCTGGGTCACCGTCAGCTCGGCGATGTAGACGTGGTTGGAGTCGTAGCTGTAGTTCTCGTAGTTGGTGTTCTGGGTGTCGATGCCCACCTTCACCTGCGGCAGGTAGCCCGAGCGCGCCGCCGACACGCCTTCGTCGGCCTGCAGGCGCAGCTGCTCGGCGTTGCGCACGCCCGGATGCGTCCGCACCGCCGCGCGCACCGCCGCGGCCATGTCCAGCGGCGCGGATGCAGGGTCGAGCGCCTGCGCCGCGGCCACGCCCATGCCCAAGGACAGGGCCAGGCAGGCCATCGCGGCGCTGGGGGCCGAACGCAACGGGCGTGGGGAGATGAAAGGCATGGCAGGTCGAGGGAAGCCGGCGGCGGCAAGGCGTCGCCGCCGGCCGCGGTCAGGCCGTGTAGGTCACGTGGCTGTTGTTGACGATGTCCTCATCGATCAGCACCTTGGCTCCATCGGTATTGGTGAAGGTGTAGTAGCCGTCGGTCGCCGTGCTGCTCTCCGTCCAATCGCTCGAACTGCCGCCCAGCTCCACGCTGTCGTTGGAATCGCCGTCGATGGTCAGCACCGCACTGCTGGCGCTGGACGCGCCGGTGATCTCCAGCACGTCCTCCGCGGTCAGGTCGGTGACGGCGACCGTTTCGGTGTCGCTGCCCAGCGCCAGCGTCTCGATGTTGGTCAGCGTGGCCGCCAGTTCGTCGCCGGTGATGGTGGTGACGCCGCTCAGGGTCACCGTGTCGCTGCCGTCGCCGCCGTCCAGCGTGCCGGCGGTGCCGTCCCAGGTGAAGCTGTCGTCGTTGTTGGTGGCCACGTACAGGGTCATCGTACCGGTCGCGCTGTCGCCGTCGGCATCGACCACGGTGACGCCCAGCGTCTCGGTATAGCCGCTGGTGGTATCGCTGTCCGGCGTATAGGTGTAGTCGCCGGTGTCCAGGTCCACCACCAGTGTGCCGCCGTACGTGTCGGTGATGGTCAGCTCGTGCGTGGACGAGTCATAGCTGTAGCCCGAGCTGACCGTGCTGCCGCTGGCGTCGGTCACTGTCAGTTCGGAGGTCGAACTGTCGTAGGCATAGGAAACGCCGTCCACGGTGAGGATGGACAAACTGCCGCCATCGGCACCGAATCCGGCCGTCGTGTCGTCCAGGTCGCCGGTCACCAGGTTGCTGCTGACGCCGGCGGTGGTCACCAGGCTGACGAGCACGTCCGCCAGGGCGCTGGTGTCGTCGAGCGTGACGACGGCGACGGTGGAGGAGTCCGATGCGATCGAGGAGATGGCCGCGGTCGTCGCGGAGCTGCCCATGCCCAGCGCATACGCGGTGATGCCATATTCCTCGAGGAACGCCTGCCAGATCGCCGCCTCGGCGGTCGAGATGCCGGAGTCGCTGCTGCTGCCGGCGGCGTTGCTCAGCGCGCTGGAATTGCCGTCGCCGGTGTTCGCCGTGCCGTCGGTCAGGAAGTACAGCACCTTGTTCGCGCTGTCCTGGCTGGATGTGTAGTAGCTCTCCCATACCGCCATGGCTTCCGCCAGCGCGGCATCGTAGTTGGTGCCGCTGGTGCTGCTGCCGCTGCTGGTGGTGATGGCGGTGATCGCCGCGGCATCGTCGGCGAGCAAGTCATCCACGTCGGTCCAGCCCGTGGTGGCCGAGTACAGCGTTCCCAGACCGTTGAACAGGACGATCATCACCTCGGTAGTGCCGCCAGCCGCGGCATAGGCTTCCAGCAGCGCGATGATGGCCGCCCGGGCGGCTTCGATGCCGCCGTTGCTGTTCATGCTGCCCGAAATGTCCAGCACGATCATCACGTAGTTGGTGGTGTCTTCGACCGAGGCGGTGGAGACGCTGCTGGCCGCCACCGGCGCATCGTCCACCACGTTCACCGTCAGGGTGCCGGTGCCGGTTGTGCCGCTGGTGTCGTCGGTGACGCTGACGGTGAAGCTCAGCGCCGCCGTGTCCTCGCTGGTGGTGTCGGAATGATCGATGGCCGCGTCCAGCGTGGTGGTGTACGTCACCGTGTAGGTGCCGTCGCCGTTGTCGGCGACGCTGTCGACGGAAATCGTCATCACCGTGGTGTCGTCGGTGCCGTCGCCGTCGCTGTCCACCGTGCCGGTCAGGGTGTTGGTGTCCGAATCCCACGTCCAGGCCACCGTTGCCCCACCGCTGGTCACGGTGGTCGCCGAGGACAGCACGATGTCCGACAGGCTGATGGT
>JASGEB010000058.1:0-7763 GCA_047606785.1 Pseudoxanthomonas sp. | reverse complement strand
GTCAGCGCCAGCGCCAGCAGCGCCGCCAGCAGCGGCGGCAGGCGCCGCCGGCGCGCGGCGGCGGACGCAGGCCGGATCAATGCGGGCGGCAGGCGTGCCATCGGCTCACTTCGGCTGCTGCGGACGCCGGCTGTCCTTGTCCGCATCGGCGTCGGGCACGCGCGACTCGGCCATGCCCAGCGCGCGCGCCGCGGCCGCGTCGGCGTCGCCCTTGGTGTCGGCTGCCGCCTTGTCGCCCTCCGGGCTCAGCCAGCCGCCGGCGAAGCCCGCCCGCTCCAGGCCCTTGCGGATGTGCGGGTTCTTCTTCATCACGTTCCAGACGAAGTCGTTGCGGTAGTTGGCGATCATGGTCAGGATCGCACCCTGGTCGATGCCGATGTAGTCGCTGGACACCCAGCCGTGACCGGGCACGATGCGGCCGGTGCTGAGCGGGATGTCGTAGTCGAAGCTGGGGTTGAACGAGTCCAGGAAGCCGTAGCTGGAGTACAGGTAGTCGCCATAGCGCTTGTACATCTCCTCGGTGGCCGGGATCACGATCTCCGGCGCGAACGGCAGCGAGGCCACCGCCGCGGTCGGGGCGATGGTACCGTCGTCGAAGGCGTCGCGCAGGCCGGCGCCGCGCACGGAATAACCGCGAAACTGGCGCTGCTCGCCGCGATAGTCCTGCAGGGTGTTCTGCGGGCCGTCGCAGGCGGCCAGGCCCCACATGTTCTCGCCGTAGTCCTTCCACTTCATCGGGTTGGCGATGGCGTACTGGCGGTGCGCGTAGGCGGCGCGCCGGCTGTTCTCGAAGTAGTCCATGCCGTGCTCGCGCATGTACTCGTCCTGGATGCCGCGGAAGTCGATCCACACGTGCGTGTACTGGTGCCAGAACAGCGGGGCGCTGGCCAGGTATTCCTGTCCCTGGTAGACGCCCCACATCTCGTTGTAGCTGCGCGTCCACACCTGCCAGGCGTCCGGGTCGACCGGGTGGGTCGGCGAACCCAGCGCCAGGATGTAGACCATCATCGCCTCGGTATAGCCCGTCCAGTCGTGCGGGATCACCCCGCTCTCGGGGAACCAGCCCATCGAGATCAGCGGCTTGTTGTTCTGCAGGAACGGCCAGTCCACCGCGCGGTAGATCTGCTCGGCCAGGTCGCGGATCTGCTTCTCGCGCGAGTCGCCGCCGTCGTAGTAGGACTGCGCGAACAGCACGCCCATCAGCAGCATCGAGGTGTCCACGCTGGACAGCTCCACCCCGTGGGAAATGCGCTCCCCGCTCTGCATGTCCAGGAAGTGGTAGTAGAAACCGTGGTAGCCGGCGGTGCCCTCGGCCTGCCTGCCCTGCTTCAGCCCGGCCAGGAACTTCAGCGTGGTCAGGGTGCGGTCGACCGCCTGGGTACGGCTGACCCAGCCGTTCTCGATCCCGATCGGGTACGCGGTCAGGGCGTAGCCGACCGAGGCCACCGACGCGAACGGCCGCGACGGAAACCGGTCAGGGGTCATGCCGTTGGTCTCGTTGCTGGTATCCCAGAAGAACTGGAAGGTCCGCCGCTCGATGTCGTCGAACAACGACGGCAGTTGCGGCTTCTGGTTCTCGACCGGCAATTCCACCGGCGGCTTGCCGGTCACCCGCACGGGCTTGAGCGCCTGCGGTTCGGGCTGCCGCTGGCAGGCCACGGCGAGAACCACCAGCACGCCGCTTGCCAACAGACGCAGGAAACGGGCCGGCTGGCATGAAGAGCGGATCACCGGCTGGCTCACTCGGGCTGCTGCGGGCGAGGCGTATCGGCCGGCTGCGGGCTGGGCACGCGCGACTCGGCCGTGCCGAGCGCCCGCGCGTTGGCCGCGTCGGCATCGCCCTTGGTGTCCGCCGGCGCCGACTTGCCGCCCTTCTCCGCCTCCGGCGCCAGCCAGCCGCCGGTGAAGCCAGCCCGCTCCAGCCCCTTGCGGATGTGCGGGTTCTTCTTCATCACGTTCCAGACGAAGTCGTTGCGGTAGTTGGCGATCATGGTCAGGATCGCACCCTGGTCGATGCCGATGTAGTCGCTGGACACCCAGCCGTGGCCGGGCACGATGCGGCCGGTGCTGAGCGGGATGTCGTAGTCGAAGCTGGGGTTGAACGAGTCCAGGAAGCCGTAGCTGGAGTACAGGTAGTCGCCGTAGCGCTTGTACATCTCCTCGGTGGCCGGGATCACGATCTCCGGCGCGAACGGCAGCGAGGCCACCGCCGCGGTCGGGGCGAGGGTGCCGTCGTCGAAGTTGTCGCGCAGGCCGGCGCCGCGCGCGGAATAGTGGCGGAACTGGCGCTGTTCGCCGCGGTATTCCTGTAGGGTCTGCTGGGGACCGTCCGAGGCGGTCAGGCCCCATACGTTCTGGCCGTAGTCCTTCCACTTCATCGGATTGGCGATGGCGTACTGGCGGTGCGCGTAGGCGGCGCGCCGGCTGTTCTCGAAGTAGTCCATGCCGTGCTCGCGCATGAATTCGTCCTGGATGCCGCGGAAGTCGATCCACACGTGCGAGTACTGGTGGGTGAACAGCGGGCCGTACGCCAGGTATTCCTGGCCCTGGTAGACGCCCCAGATCTCGTTGTAGCTGCGCGTCCACACCTGCCAGGCGTCCGGCTCGACCGCATGGGTAGGCGAGCCCAGCGCCAGGATGTAGACCATCATGCCTTCGCTGTAGCCGGTCCAGTCGTGGCTGATGAAGTCGCTCTCGGGGAACCAGCCCATCGAGATCAGCGGCGAACGCGGCTGGATCCAGGTCCAGTCCACGCGCCGGTAGATCTGCTCGGCCAGGTCGCGGATCTGCTGTTCGCGCGGGTCGTCGCCGTCGTAGTAGGACTGCGCGAACAGCACGCCCATCAACAGCAGCGAGGTGTCGACCGTGGACACCTCCACCCAGGTGTTGAAGCGCTCGCCGGTCTGCATGTCCAGGAAGTGGTAGAAGAAGCCCTTGTAGCCGGCGGTGCCGGTCGGCTGCTTGCCCTGCTTCAGGCCGGCCAGGAACTTGAGCGTGGTCAAGGTGCGGTTCACCGCCTGGTCGCGGCTGACCCAGCCGTTCTCGATGCCGATCGGGTAGGCGGTCAGGGCGAAGCCGACCGAGGCCACCGAGGCGAACGGCCGCGACGGGTAGCGGTCCGGGGTCAGGCCGTTGCTCTCGTTGCTGGTGTCCCAGAAGAACTGGAAGGTGCGCCGCTCGATGTCCTTGAACAGCGGCGGCAGCTGCGGCTTCTGGTCCTCCACGGGCAATTCCACCGGCGGCCTGCCGGTCACCCGCACCGGCTTGAGCGCTTGCGGCGCGGGCTGCTGCTGGCAAGCCGCCGCCAGCACCGCCAGCATGCCCCCCGCCAGCAGGCGCAGGAACGAGGGGAAGCGGCAGCGCGTGGACGGCATGCGGGAAATTCCTGGCGGCTGGATCGGCGGCGACTGTAAGCGTTTCCACGCTCCAGCGTCATCCGCGCCCGTTCGCGCGCCCCGCTTTGGCGATAAGGATCAATCACTTGCGCCACCGCCGGGCGCCGATCCTGCTGCGTCGCAACAGCCGGCGCCGGCGGCTTCCTGCGGAGTCAGCGCCTGGATCGACAGCGCGTGCACGTCGGTCTGC
Source organism: Pseudoxanthomonas sp. (assembly GCA_047606785.1). Taxonomy (GTDB): domain Bacteria; phylum Pseudomonadota; class Gammaproteobacteria; order Xanthomonadales; family Xanthomonadaceae; genus Pseudoxanthomonas_A. Next base: position 4,178 of record JASGEB010000058.1, on the reverse strand, counting down.
ATCATCGCCCCCACCGCCGCGTACACGATCCGGTGGCGGGCCAGCGGCGCGCGCCCGGCGAAGGCCTCGCTGACGATCCGCACCCGGTAGTGGCCGCGGCCGTCGCGGGCGCCGGCGTGGCCCGCGTGCAGGTGGCTCTGGTCCTCCACCTCCAGCTGCTGCGGCGCCAGTGCCTGCAGGGCCCGGCGCAGGCGTTCGACCCGGCTCACGGCAGCGCCTGCAGGAACGGGCGCACCTCCACCCGCGCGTACACGCCGGCGGCGACGTAGGGATCGTCCGTGGCCCAGGCGCGGGCGTCCTCCAGCGACTCGAACTCGGCGATGACGATGCTGCCGGAAAAGCCGGCCGGGCCGGGATCGGGCGAATCGATGGCCGGGCACGGACCGGCCAGCAGCAGCCGCCCCTGCTCCTGCAGGGCGCGCAGCCGCGCCAGGTGCGCCGCCCGCGCCGGCAGGCGCCGACCGAGGGAGTCGGCCACGTCATGGCCTTCGATCGCGTACCACATCCAACCACCCCATCCGGACGACCCCGCGATTGTAGGAGGCCCATGGCCGTAAACACGCCCGCCGCATACGCGACGGCGACCGGCCACACGGAAGAGACAGGCACCACACGCCCGAGCGGCATCAGGTCATGCCATCACGGCATGCCCGCCGCGGCTGGACACGCCGCGCCGCTGCGATTACCCTTGGCAACACTCAGCACGGCCGGCAGGCGACGGCTGCGTGGTCGGCAGGACCGCCGGCGCAGCACGCATCCCACCGTCGCGGACACCGCCGCCCGCGCCAGACGACCTTTCCCCCGACGTCCGCCGCACCCCGGCGCAGCCGCGTTTTCCGCGCCTGCCACGGCCTGCGGTCAGGACAGCGGCATGCAGCAACCGGCCCCGGCCGGCGTTCCGCCCGCGCCGCGCCGGCGGTGCCGGAATCGCCCAGGCCGCAGGTCATTTCCGCTTCGTGCATTCGATGACATCGCAGACCGCGTCCGACGCGAACGTTCAACCAGCGCCGCAGCAGCACGCCCCGCAGCAGCACGAGATGCCGCTGGCGGTGGTGCACGGCCAGCCGGTGCTGCAGATCCCGCAGGACCTGTACATCCCACCGGACGCGCTGGAAGTCATCCTGGAGGCGTTCGAGGGCCCGCTGGACCTGCTGCTGTACCTGATCCGCCGGCAGAACCTGGACATCCTGGACATCCCCGTGGCCGAAATCACCCGGCAGTACGTGGACTACATCAACGTGATGCAGGACCTGCGCTTCGAACTGGCCGCCGAGTACCTGGTGATGGCCGCGATCCTGGCCGAGATCAAGTCGCGCATGCTGCTGCCGCGGCCGCCGGCCGAAGAAGGCGAGGAGGCCGACCCGCGCGCCGAGCTGGTGCGCCGGCTGCAGGAGTACGAGCGCTTCAAGCAGGCCGCCGAGGACCTGGACGCCCTGCCCCGCCAGGACCGCGACACCGCCCCGGCGCAGGCGCAGGTGCCCGACCGCGCCGCGGTCAGGCTGCCGCCGCCGGTGGATCTGAAGGAGATGCTGCTGGCGCTGCACGAGGTGCTCAAGCGCGCCGAGCTGTTCAGCGGCCACGCGATCAAGCGCGAGGCGCTGAGCGTGCGCCAGCGCATGGGCGAGGTGCTGGCGCGCCTGGAGGACGGCCGCTTCCAGCGCTTCGAGGGCCTGTTCACCGCCGAGGAAGGGCGGCTGGGCGTGCTGGTGACCTTCCTGGCGATCCTCGAACTGGCCAAGGAGCAACTGCTGGACGTGGTGCAGGAAGCGCCCTTGGCGCCGATCTACGTCAAGTCGCTGGCGCTGAACAACACCAATGGACCCCTGCAGTTCAACAGCGAGTTCGACGACGAGGACGCGGCGAACGACGCTTGACGCTCGCCATCCTCGCGGACGACGCGCTTTGCTCTTGGCTCGTCATTCCCGCGCGGGTGGAGCTTTCAACGGACGAGCGTCTGGCCATCGCTCCTCCGCTGTTGCTTTCGCCTTTGCTGTCGCGGGAAAGCAGGAGCGATTCCCCCTTCGCGGGGTTTTCAACGGACCCATGCCCGCTCACGGCGACGAAAACATTTCCGGCAACGGAAACATTCACCACTGGAACACCCGCAACCCGATGGACCAACAACTCGTCAACCGCATCGTCGAGGCGGCCCTGCTGGCCGCTCCCCAGCCGCTGACCGCGGCGCAGCTGCAGGCGCTGTTCCCGGAGGAGGAGCCGGCCCCGGAAGGCGCCATCGACGCCGCGCTGGAGCAGCTGCGCGCAGCCTGCGAAGGGCGCGGGGTGGAACTGGTGGAAGTGGCCAGCGGCTGGCGCTACCAGGTCCGCGGCGAAGTCCACCCGTGGGTGGCGCGGCTGTGGAACGAGCGCAGGACCAAGTACACCCGCGCCACCCTGGAGACCCTGGCGCTGATCGCCTACCGCCAGCCGATCACCCGCGGCGAGATCGAGCAGGTGCGCGGGGTGGCGGTGAGCAGCAACATCGTGCAGGCGCTGGAGGAGCGCGAGTGGATCCGCGTGGTCGGCCACCGCGACGTGCCCGGGCGGCCGGCGCTGTACGGCACCACCAAGGCGTTCCTGGACTACTTCGGGCTCAAGCGCCTGGACGAACTGCCGCCGCTGTCCGAACTGAAGGACTTCGGCGAACTGGACCCGCAGCTGACGCTGGGAAAACCGGAGTCGGAGTCCATTTCTCCCGAGCCCTCGCCCGACCTCCAATCCCGCGACGAAGAAACCGAGGCCGACCCCGGTTCCGAAGCCTCGCCCGATGCCGAACTCCACCACCAAGAACTGGACTCCGCCCCCGGTTCTTCTCCCGCAGCAGATCCAGAACCAGAGGCCGAGCCAGAACAGGCCGGCCGGAGCCCGAACCATGAGTGACACCCCCCGCAGCAAGCTCTCGCTCAAGCGCGAGACCTCCGCCCCCGAAGCGCGCCTGGAAGAACGCCTGCACAAGGTGCTGGCGCAGGCCGGCCTGGGCTCGCGGCGCGCGCTGGAACAGCGCATCGCCGACGGCCTGGTCAAGGTTAACGGCGAAGTCGCCCGCACCGGCATGTCGATCGGCAGCGGCGACCGCGTCGAGATCGACGGCCGCAGCTTCGTCGCCAGCGCCCTGGCCGAGCCGGCGCGGGTGCTGATGTACAACAAGCCCGAGGGCGAGGTGACCACCCGCGAGGACCCGGAAGGCCGGCCGACCGTGTTCGAGTCGCTGCCTGCGCTCAAGGGCGCGCGCTGGATCGCGATCGGCCGCCTGGACATCAACACCACCGGCCTGCTGCTGCTGACCACCGACGGCGAACTGGCCAACGCGATGATGCATCCCTCGCACGAGGTCGAGCGCGAGTACGTGGTGCGGGTGCGCGCGCCGGAAGGCCAGGACAGCGTCCCCGACGGCGTGGTCGAGCGCCTGCAGCGCGGAGTGTCGCTGGAGGACGGTCCGGCCAAGTTCGACAAGATCGAGAAGATCGGCGGCACCGATTCGCACGACTGGTTCCGGGTGGTCGTGAAGGAAGGCCGCAACCGCGAGGTGCGCCGGCTGTGGGAATCGCAGGGTTGCCAGGTCAGCCGGCTCAAGCGCACCCGCTACGGCGACATCGCCCTGCCGCAGCCTCTGCTGCGCGGGCAGTCGCAGGAACTGGCCGACGCGCAGGTGCAGGCGCTGCGCAAGCAGCTGGGCCTGGAGGACGGCACGCCGGCCGCGCTGACCCTGCAGCCGGTGATCGGCCAGCGCAAGGCGGCCAAGGCGACCGTGCAGGTCGGCGGGCGCGGCGGCGGCAACGCCTACGTCAACGGCCACAATGTGGCCGACGAGGGCCGCGAGCTGCGCCGCTTCGACAGCTTCCGCGAGGACCGCGGCCGGCGCGGCAAGGGCGGCTTCAAGGGCGGCCTGACGGTGACCGGCGAGGCGGCGGCCAAGCAGTCGCAGAAGCCGTTCAAGCAGCGCAAGCAGAAGAACGACCGTTCGCTGCCGGAGGGCAACCCGGCCGCGTTCCGCAGCTGGTACGTGCCCGAGGGCGTGGACACCGGCCCGGCCGGGCACCGCAACGCCGGGCCGAAGAAGCCGCGCCCGCAGCGCGCCGGCGGCACGCCCTGGAACCCCGCCGCCGGCGCCGGCCAGGGCCAGCCGCGCAAGGCCCGCCCCTACGCGGGACACCCGGGCAACGCGCCCAGCTTCCCGTCCG
>JASGEB010000057.1:0-5453 GCA_047606785.1 Pseudoxanthomonas sp. | reverse complement strand
GCCGCCGCCGCGGCCGCCGCCAGCACCGCGGCCGCCGGCCGCCAGCCGCGCTGAAGGCCGTGCCGATGCTGCTGCTCGACCGCCAGGCATGGATGCATTCGGCCAAGTCGTTCCTGGCCGCGGTGATCGCCCTGTATCTGGCGCTGGCGTTCAACCTGCCGCGCCCGTACTGGGCGATGGCGACCGCCTTCCTGGTGACCCAGCCGGTGCTGGGCGGCACCCGCTCGCGCGGGGTCTACCGCATCGCCGGCACCCTGCTGGCCGCGGTCGCGGTGGTGGTGCTGGTGCCCAATCTGCTGGATGCGCCGGTGCTGTTGAGCCTGGCGCTGTCGCTGTGGCTGTCGGCGTGCCTGTTCATCGCCCTGCTGCATCGCGGGCCGTCGTCGTACGTCTTCATGCTGGCCGGCTACACCGCGGCCTTCGTCGGCTTTCCGGCGGTGAGCCAGCCGGACGCGATCTTCGACACCGCGCTGGCGCGCAGCGAGGAAATCGTGCTCGGCAGCCTGTGCGCGGTGGTGGTCGGCGCGGTGGTGTTCCCCACTTCGATCAAGCCGATGATCCGCCAGCGCGTCGATGTCCTGCTGCGCGACGCGCGGGCCTGGTGCGCGCAGGTGCTGGGACACGCCGGCAGCCCCGACGCGACCCGGCGCCAGCTGGCCGGCGACCTGTCGCGGCTGGACCTGGTGATCCCGTTCGCCCGCCGCGATGACCCGCGTAACGGCGAGCTGGACGAATGGCTGCAGCAGCTGCGCGCCAGGATGCTGGGGCTGCTGCCGGTGCTGGCCTCGATCGAGGACCGCCTCGACAACCTCGGCACGGCGGCCACCGGCGACGCCGGGCTGGCGCGCCTGCTCGGCGAGATCCGCGCCTGGATCCGGCGCGACGAACTGCCGGCGGAGGCGACCCTGGACGACTTCCGCCGCCGCATCGCCGCGCTGCGCCCGACGGTCGGCGCCGACAGCGACAGCCTGCTGCGCACCGGCCTGCTGCTGCGCCTGGGCGAGCTGGTCGAGCTGTGGTACGACAGTCGCCAGCTGCAGCGGTCGATCGTCGCCGGTACGCCGCCGCCGCCGCCGGCGTTCGGCACCGACCTGCGCCGGCTGGTGCGGATCGACAACCGCCACGTCGACTGGGGCATGCTGGTGTTCTCGGCGCTGGCCGCCGGCGCCACCCTGTTCGGCTACTGCCTGCTGTGGATCGCCATCGGCTGGCCGGCCGGGGCCTCCGGGGCGATGATGGCCGCGGTCGCCGCCGCGTTCTTCGCCGCCCAGGACGATCCGGCGCCGAACATCCTCGGCTTTCTGATCTGGGCGGTGGTGGCGATGCTGCTGACCGGCGTGTACCTGTTCGGCATCGTGCCGGCGCTGCACGACTTCGTGCCGCTGGTGATCGCGCTGGCGCCGGTCTTCCTGCTGTGCGGGCTGCTGACCACCCGGCCGCGGCTGTTCATGGCCGGCATGGTCCTGACCACCAACCTGGCCACCCTGCTGGCGCTGCAGAACCACTACGTCGCCGATTTCGCCAGTTTCGCCAACGCCTCGGTGGCCACGGTGCTGGGCCTGCTGTTCGCGGCGGTGACCACCCGGCTGTTCCGCTCGGTCGGCGCCGAATGGACCGCGCGCCGGCTGGTCCGCCAGGGCTGGCAGCTGCTGGCCGAAGCGGCCGCGGGCCGCGGCCGCCAGGACCGCGACCGCTTCGGCGTGCGCATGCTCGACCTGCTGGGCCTGCTGGCCCCGCGCATGGCCGCACTGCCGGCCGGCAGCGACCTGGCCGGCGTGGACATGCTCGACGAGGTGCGCATCGGCCTGAACATCCTCGACCTGCGCCGCGCCCGCAACGCGTTGCCGGCGGCCAACCGCGAACACGTCAACGCGCTGCTGGAGCGCGTGGCCGCGCACTACCGCGCCCAGCACCAGGCCGGCCGGCCGCTGCCGCCGCCGCAGGCGCTGCGCGAGGAACTGGAAGCCTCGCTGGCGCGCCTGGGCGGCCTGCCGGCCGACCGCGCGCGCGACGACGGCCTGCTCGGACTGATCGGCCTGCGCTGCGGCCTGTTCCCGCAGCAGCGGCTCAGCGGCACCCTGGCGGTTGCGGGGTAGCTCGAGGTCGAAGCGGCGCTCGGGCCGGGTCGCCGGAGGCGCGCAGGGCATGCCGCGCCAGCGCCGCAGCGATCGCCACCGCGCTATCGACAGGCGCAGGTCTGGACGGCGGCCGGCTTGGTGCGCTGCAGGACCAGCAGCAGGACCAGCGCCAGCAGCGCCGAGGCGGCCATCGCCAGCGCCATCGCCAGCAGCGGCGGCGCGCCGGTCAGGCCGACCAGGGCGCCGCTGCCGGCGCCGGCCACCATCTGCAGGCCGCGCTGCAGCGCCGCCGCGCTGCCGGCGTTGCGGCCGAGATCGCGCAGGCTGGCGTGGGTGGCCAGGGGCATGACGATGCCGGCGCAGAAATTGCTGGCCACCACCAGCACCGCCGTCAGCACGATCGATTGCAGGCCGGCGCCGGCCGCGCCCAGCAGCACCGCGCAGGCCAGCAGGTTGCCGGCCACCGCGCCGGCCAGCACCCGCCGCGGACCCCAGTGGCGGGCCAGGCGGGTATTGCAGGCCGCACCGGCGATGGTGCCGGCGGCGGTCGCGGCGAACAGTGCGGCGTACACCGTCGGCGAGGCGCCGAGCACGTCCATGAACACCGCCGAGGAGCCGGTGATGTAGGCGAACATGGTGCCGAACACCGCCGCCAGCACGCCGGTGGCGAGCAGGTAGCGGCGATCGCCCAGCACCGCCCGGTAGCCGGCCGCGGTCGCGCCCAGCGCACCGCCGCGGGCGCGAGGGGCGGCGGCGTCCAGCGGTGCGGTTTCGGCATAGCCAAACGCCGCCAGCGCGAACAGCGCTGCGCCCAGCACCGCCAGGGTCGCGTAGATCCCGCGCCAGCCGGCGCAGGCCAGCAGCGCCGCGCCCAGCAGCGGCGCCAGCAGCGGCGCCACGCCGTTGACCAGGGCCACGTAGGACTGGCGCGACAGCCCCTGCTCGTCGCGGTAGACGTCGCGCACGATCGCCGCCGGCAGCGATGCGGCCGCACCGGCGCCGACCCCGCCGAGCACGCGCAGCGCCAGCAGCGTGTGCATCGAGCCGGCCAGCGCGCAGCCCAGCGTGGCCGCCGAGAACAGCGCCACGCCCAGCAGCAGCACCGGCTTGCGGCCGTAGCGGTCCGACAGCGGCCCGAACAGCACCGGTCCGAGGGCGAAACCGAGCAGGAACAGGGTCAGGGTCTGCGCCGCCTGGCTCACGCCGATGCCGAACTCGGCCTGCAGCGCGGGCAGGCCCGGCAGGCCGGCGTCGGTGCCGAACGGCGGCAGCGCCGAGAGCAGGCCCAGCATCACCACGTACAGCGGCGAACTGGGGCGGATGGCGCGCAGGGACATGGGCGGGGTCCTTCGTGTATCGTATCGTGGTACGGAGAGTGTACCGTAATGTGATACAGGAGCAAGCCCGTGGCGACCCCAAGCCCTTCCGGCATTCAGGTGATCTCGCGCGCCGCGGCGATCCTGCGCGAGGTCGTCGCCAGCGGCGACGGCCGCAGCCTGGGCCAACTGGCCGCCGCCACCGGGCTGGCGCGCTCGACCGTGCAGCGCATCGTCGACGCCCTGGCGGCCGAGCACCTGGTCCAGGCCGGCGCCGGCGGTGTGCGCCCGGGCTGGGGCCTGCGCCGGCTGGGCGAACTGTCCGGCCCCGGGATCGCGCGCGACCTGCGCCCGTGCCTGTACCGGCTGTTCGAGGCCACCGGCGAGACCGTGGACCTGTCCACCCTGGCCGGGGCCGAGGTGCTGTTCCTGGACCGCTTCCTGTCCGAGCAGAGCGAGCGCGCCGCGCCGGACATCGCCCGCCAGTACCCGGCCTACGCCATGGCCAACGGCAAGGCGCTGCTGGCCGGCCTGGGCGACGACGCCGTGCGTGCCTTGTACGGCAGCGGCGCCCTGCAGCGGCTCACCCCGCGCACCCTGGGCGACCTCGACGGCCTGCTGGCCCAGCTCGGCGCGATCCGCGCCGGCGCCCTGGCCTACGACCTGGAGGAACACGCGATGGGCGTATGCGCGGTCGGCGCCGCCCTGCCGCCGCGCGAGGGCCTGCCGCTGGCGATCTCGGTGGTGGTGCCCAGCGGCCGCTTCGAGCGCGTCCAGGCGGATATCGAGCGTGCGCTGCGCGAGAGCGTGGGCGGATGAGCCTGACGCCCCTCCCCTTCGTGCGCAGCACGGAGAGGAGGGGCAAAGCCGCTCAACCCAGCCGCCAGGCCAACCCCGAAACCCTCCCGGCATGGCGCGCCAGCGCCGCCACGATCGCTTCCGCGCCGGCGGCCAGGTGCAGGCTGCGGCGGGCGCGGGTGAGGGCGGTGTAGAGCAGTTCGCGGCTGAGCACGCGGCTGTCGCCATGCGGCAGCTGCAGCCAGACCTGGTCGAATTCGCTGCCCTGGGCCTTGTGCACGGTCATGGCGAAGGCGCTTTCGTGCGCGGGCAGGGCGGCTGGGTGGAAGGCGCGCACCTGCCCGGCTTCGCCGGCGAACCAGGCCAGCGCGGTGCCGTCCTCGTCGGCCAGGCATACGCCGACGTCGCCGTTGAACAGGCGGTGGCGGTAGCTGTTCTCGATGACCAGCAGCAGGCGGCCGGGGAACCACGCCGGCGCGCTGCCCAGGCGGCGTCCGGACAGCTGCGCCTCGATGCGGGCGTTGAGGCCGCGCGCACCCTGCGCGCCCTCGCGCACGGCGGTGAGCAGGCGCAGCGCGTCGGCGCGGCGCAGCGCCTCGGCCGGGTCGTGGAGCTGGGCCAGGGCACGCCAGTGGTCGAGCAGGTGCGCGTGCGCTTGCAGCGGGTCGCCGGCGTTTTCGTGGAAGTGCACGCCGGCCAGCTGGCCGGCGCGCAGCAGGGCCAGGGTCCGCTCGACGTCGCCGGCGCGCACCGCCTCGGCCAGCGGCGCCAGCTCGAACTCGCCGGCCTGGCGGTAGCCGCGGAGCAGATGCACGCGGCGGTCGGCGATGGGGCCGGTATCCGTGCTGATCGGCGTGGAGGAAGGCATGCCGAGCAAGGGCGCCAGCGCGGCGGCATCGGCCTCGGCCAGGGCGTCGCCGCGGCCGGCGGCGGCGAGGATGGCGGCGAGCACGTCGCCGGCTTCGACCGAGGGCAGCTGGTCGGCGTCGCCGAGCAGGATCAGCTGCGCGCCCTCGGCGATCGCTTCGATCAGCTTGGCCATCAGCGGCAGGTCGACCATCGAGGCCTCGTCGACCACCACGATGTCGAAGGGCAGCGGGTTGTCGCCGCCGTGGCGGAAGTGCGGCGAGTCGGGAATCGTGCCGAGCAGGCGGTGCAGGGTGCCGGCGCCGGCGGACAGGCCGGCGAGCAGGTCCGGGTCGATGCCGGCCGCGGCCATGGCGCCGGCGGCGCGGTCGAGGCTGGCGGCCATGCGCTCGGC
>JASGEB010000056.1:0-4566 GCA_047606785.1 Pseudoxanthomonas sp. | reverse complement strand
TCTACGCCGGCATCTCCGACACCCCCGCCTGGCAGGTCGCGCGCATGCAGACCCTGGCCGAGCTGCGCGGCTGGTCGCCGCTGGTGGCGCTGCAGATCGAGTACTCGCTGGCCCAGCGCACGGTCGAGCGCGAACTGCTGCCGATGGCGGCCGAACTGGGCCTGTCGGTACTGGCCTGGTCGCCGCTGGCGATGGGCGTGCTGACCGGCAAGTACAACCGCGCCGACCTCGAACGCGCCCGCGCGCAGGGCGTCGGCGACTCGCCGGGCGGCGAGGGCGGCCGCAGCGCGGTGGCCTATTCGCACGCCATGTTCGACGAGCGCTCGCTCGCCATCGGCGAAGTGGTCAAGCAGGTCGCCGCCGAATGCGGCCATTCGCCGGCGCAGGTCGCGCTGGCCTGGCTGCTGCAGCGCCCCGGCGCGCCGATCCCGATCGTCGGCGCGCGCACCGTCGAGCAGCTGCAGGACAACCTCGGCGCACTGATGGTGACGCTCGATCCGGCGCAGCTACGGGCGCTGGACGCGGCCAGTGCGGTGGAACTGGGCTTCCCGCACGACTTCATGCGCAGCCCGATTCCGCAGCAGCTCGTGTTCGGCGGCACGCGGGTGCAGGCGCGCTGAGCGCAACGCGGCATGCCGCACGGCACACCCCGCGGGCACCCCCACGCAACGGCCTGTCGGCCATCCTCGACCCCATCTCCTCCATTCCCCCCATGGAAGACATCCGATGAAAACACGCACCCTCGGCCGCCACGGCCCCGTCGTCTCCGCCCTCGGCCTGGGCTGCATGGGCATGAGCCACGCCTACGGCCATGGCGACGATGCCGAGTCGCTGGCCACGCTGGACCGCGCGCTGGAACTAGGCATCGACTTCTGGGACACGGCCGACATCTACGGGCCGCACACCAACGAGGCACTGCTCGGGCGCGCGCTCAAGGGCCGGCGCGAGCGCGTGTTCCTGGCGACCAAGTTCGGCTTCATCGCGGGCAGCGGCCAGTTCGGCACCGGCACGGGTCCCCGGGTCGACGGCTCGCCGGCGTACGTGCGCCAAGCCGTCGAGGCCAGCCTGCAGCGCCTGGGGACCGACCGCATCGACCTGTACTACCTGCACCGCCTGGACCCGAAGACGCCGATCGAGGAGACCGTCGGCGCGATGGCGCGGCTGGTCGAGCAAGGCAAGGTCCGCTACCTGGGCCTGTCGGAAGTCTCGGCAGCAACACTGCGCCGCGCGCATGCGGTCCACCCGGTGACCGCCTTGCAGAGCGAGTACTCGCTGTGGACGCGCGAACTGGAGACCGATGGCGTGATCGAGGCGGTGGACGCGCTGGACATCGGCCTGGTGCCGTTCTCGCCACTGGGCCGCGGCTTCCTGACCGGCGCCATCACCACGCAGGACCAGCTGGACGAAGACGACTTCCGCCGCAGGAACCCGCGCTTCCAGGCCGACGCGCTGCAGGCCAACCTGCGCCTGGCCGACACCGTGAAGGCCATCGCCGCCGAGCTGGGCGCGACCCCGGCGCAGGTGGCGCTGGCGTGGCTGCTGGGCCGGGGCGGGCACATCGTGCCGATCCCCGGCACCAAGCGGCGCACCTATCTGGAGCAGAATGCCGGCGCGGTGGCGCTGACACTGGATGCCGCCGCGCGCGCGAGGCTGGAGGCGGTGTTCCGACCCGGCGTCGCCGGTCCCCGCTACGGCGCCACCGAAGCCGCGCTGGTGGACCGTGGCGCGCAGCCGTAGCGCCGCGCCGGCCCGCATGCCTCCCGTTGCCGGTGCGGCATTACCAGCCGCCGCGCCGGCATGACTCATCCGAACCCGAGCACAGGAACCCTCCCCGATGCACACCCGCACCCTCGGCCGCCACGGCCCCGTCGTCTCCGCCCTCGGCCTGGGCTGCATGGGCATGAGCGCGTTCTACGATCCGCGCCAGCGCGACGACGCCGAATCGATCGCCGTGATCCGGCGCGCGCTCGACCTCGGCGTGAGCCTGCTCGATACCGCCGATATGTACGGCCCGCACACCAACGAGGCGCTGGTGGGCAAGGCGATCGCCGGCCGCTGCGGCGATGCGTTCATCACCACCAAGTTCGGCATCCGGCTCGATCCCGCCGACCCGCAGGCGCGCGGCGTGGACGGCCGGCCCGAATACGTGCAGGCCGCCTGCGAGGCCAGCCTCAAGCGGCTGGGCGTGGAGCACATCGACCTGTACTACCAGCACCGGGTCGATCCGGACGTGCCGATCGAGGACACCGTCGGGGCGATGGCGCGGCTGGTCGAGCGGGGCAAGGTGCGTTTCCTCGGCCTGTCCGAAGCGGCTCCGGCGACCATCCGCCGCGCCCACGCGGTGCATCCGATCACCGCGCTGCAGACCGAATACTCGCTGTGGACGCGCGATCCGGAGGAGAACGGCGTACTCGCCACCGTGCGCGAGCTGGGCATCGGCTTCGTGCCGTATTCGCCGCTCGGGCGCGGCTTCCTCAGCGGCGCGATCCGCAGCCCGCAGGACTTCGACGCCGACGACTACCGCCGCCATTCGCCGCGCTTCAGCGGCGCGAACTTCGCCAGCAACCTGGCGCTAGTGGACAAGGTGCGCGCGCTGGCCCGCGACAAGGGAGTGACCCCGAGCCAGCTGGCGCTGGCCTGGGTCCTGCAGCCGCGCTTCGCGGACGCCGGCGAGGGCGGCGACGCGATGCATTTCGTGCCGATCCCCGGCACCAAGCGCAGCAAGTACCTGGAGGAGAACCTGGGCGCGCTCGACATCGCCCTGAGTGCTGACGAGCTGGCGCAGATCGACGCGATCTTCCCGCCCGGCGCGGCCGCCGGCGAGCGCTACCCGGCCGCGAGCATCGGCACGGTGCACCGCTGACTGGTCCCGCTACGCCCGCGCGGCCGCGGTCCGGACGGTCCGCGCCACGCGGGCGACAACGGGTTCAGGCGTGAAGGGCGTGCGCCGCGATCGCGCAGGTGCGCGATCCGTTCAGTGCACGCCCTTCCTGCAAAGGTTCCGGATCGGCCCAGGCATTCAGTTCGAAAACGCGCCGCAACGGCCGCCGCGCGCGGGTACGACAGGCATCTTCCGCATGCCCTGCCGCCGCGCCTGCGCCGGCGGGTCGGTCCACGCTCCGCCGCCGGCGCAGGCTCAGCCATGAAAAGGGATAGGCGAACACGACCAGCAGCAGCATCAGCGCGATCCGCGTCGAGGAAGCGCGACCGGGGTAACGCTGCGACACGTGGAAATCCTGTGAAGTGGACTGCGGCTGGCTGTTCATGCGGAGCGCTTCCGATGGCGGACGGACCGGCCATGCCCCGGCGCTTTGGGTTGAAAGCGCCGCGACGGACCGGCTGCAGCGCACAGTTTCCGCGGTGGAAATACCCGTGCGCTTGCATGTGCGGCGACTGTAGGCCACATGCCGGCACGCGGTGAAATACCGGTCTGGCATGTGCTCATGGCGCATGAGTCGGGCATGAGCGCACGCCGCCGCCGCCGATCCGCGCATCCAACCATGGCCCACGACGCGGGGCTGGCACTCGTGCAGGCCTTGCTCGGATTTCAGCCTCATCGTCAGGCCCGGTTGGCGCCGCGGTTCCTACAATCGCCGCCATGACCGCGCCGCACGCCAACACCCCGCAGGATTCCTCGCTCGGCCGCGAGGTCGCCTATCCTGACCATTACGATCCGGGACTGCTGTTCCCGATTCCGCGCGCGCCGGCGCGGCAGGCACTGGGCCTGGATGCCGATGCCCTGCCCTTCGCCGGCCACGACCGTTGGCAGGCCTGGGAGCTGGCTTGGCTGGACGCCCGCGGCAAGCCGCAGGTGGACACCGCCAGCGTGTACGTGCCGTTCGATTCGCCCAGCCTGATCGAGTCCAAGTCGCTCAAGCTGTACCTGAACTCGCTCAACGGCGAGCGCTTCAACTCCGCCGCGGCGGTGCGCGAGCGCATCGCCCTGGACCTGTCGGTGCGCGCCGGCGCGCCCGTGCGGGTGGAAGCCGGAGTGGCGCCGCTGCCGGTGCAGGCCGACGACCAGGGCTGCATCGACATCGACGCCCTGGACATCGACATCGACGACTACGGCCCGCCCAATCCGTCCTACCTGTCGACCACGGCGGGCGCGGCGGTGCGCGAAACCCTGCATTCGGCGCTGCTGAAATCCAACTGCCCGGTCACCGGCCAACCGGACTGGGCCAGCGTGCGCATCCGCTACGCCGGCCCTCGCATCGACCGCGCCGGCCTGCTGCGCTACCTGGTCAGCTTCCGCGACCACGCCGGCTTCCACGAGCAGTGCGTGGAGCGGATCTTCGCCGACCTGCTGGCGCGCTGCGCGCCGAAAAAACTGTCGGTGGAGGCGCGCTATACCCGCCGCGGCGGCCTGGACATCAATCCCTGGCGCTGCACGCCGGGCTGGAAAGAAGGCACCTTCGCGCCGCTGCGCGATCCCCGCCAGTAGGAGCGCACCGCAGGGGCGCGATGAGGTTTTGCGCGAAAGCTCTGATCGCGCCCCTGCGGTGCGCTCCTACTGGCGGGGATCGCGCAGCGGCGCGAAGGTGCCTTCTTTCCAGCCCGGCGTGC
>JASGEB010000055.1:0-22688 GCA_047606785.1 Pseudoxanthomonas sp. | reverse complement strand
GCACCCGGTGTTCGGCCTGCTGGCGCTGGCGGTGGTGATGTTCCTGATCTTCCAGGCGGTCTACGCCTGGGCCGCGCCGGTCATGGACGCCATCGACGCCGGCACCAAATTGCTGGGCGCCTGGGTGGGCGCGCACCTGCCGGAAGGGCCGCTCAACAGCCTGCTGGTCGACGGCGTGATCGCCGGCGTGGGCGGGGTGGTCGTGTTCCTGCCGCAGATCCTGATCCTGTTCTTCTTCATCCTGGCGCTGGAGGAATCCGGCTACCTGCCGCGCGCGGCCTTCCTGCTGGACCGGATGATGTCCGCCGCCGGCCTGTCCGGGCGCTCGTTCATCCCGCTGCTGTCCAGCTTCGCCTGCGCCATCCCCGGGATCATGGCCACCCGCAGCATCCAGGACCCGCGCGACCGCCTGGCCACGATCCTGGTGGCGCCGCTGATGACCTGTTCGGCGCGGCTGCCGGTGTATGCGCTGCTGATCGGCGCGTTCGTGCCGCAGAAGATCGTCTGCGGCGTTTTCAACCAGCAGGGTCTGGTGCTGTTCGGCCTGTACGCGGTCGGCGTCGCCAGCGCGCTGGCGGTGTCGTGGACGATGAAGCGCTGGCGTCGCGACCAGGGCGAGCACGCGCTGCTGCTGGAACTGCCGTCCTACCGCCTGCCGCACCCGCGCGACCTGGCCATCGGCCTGTGGGAGCGCGCGGCGATCTTCCTCAAGCGCGTCGGCGGCATCATCCTGGCGCTGACCGTGCTGCTGTGGTTCCTGCTGTCCTTCCCGCACGCGCCGGCCGGTGCCACCGGCCCGGCCATCGACTACAGCTTCGCCGGCCGCATCGGCCATGCGCTGACCTACGTGTTCGCCCCGCTGGGCTTCAACTGGCAGATCTGCATCGCCCTGATCCCGGGCCTGGCCGCGCGCGAGGTGGCGGTGTCCTCGCTGGCCACCGTGTACGCGCTGTCGGCCACCGACGACGATGCCGCCGTGCAGGCGCTCTCGCCGCTGATCCACCACGGCTGGTCGCTGGCCACCGCGCTGGCGCTGCTGGTCTGGTACGTCTACGCGCCGATGTGCCTCTCGACCCTGGCCACGATCAAGCGCGAGACCAATTCGTGGAAGAAGATGGCCGCTACCGCCGCCTACCTGTTCGCGCTGGCCTACGCCGCCTCGCTGCTGACCTACCAGGCGGCGCGGGCGCTGGGAGCGGACGGATGAGCACCGGGTTGCTGCTGCAGTACGCCGTGATCGCGCTGGCGGTGCTGGCCAGCGCCTGGGTGGTCGCGCGCAAGCAGTTCCCGGGAACCCTGCGGCGCCTGCGCGTCACCGTGGCGCTGGCGCTGCTGCGCGAGGGCCGGCCGGCCTGGATGGGCGGCCTGGGCCGACGGCTGGCGCCGGAACCGGTCAAGGCCGGGCAGGGCGGCTGCGGCGGCTGCGACAACTGCGGGCCCCGCTAGGGCCTGCAATCGCTTCAGGCGATACCGCGTCTGCTGCGGCCCCTCATTGCATTCCTCTTCCGGCGGGAGAGGGACTGCATCCGTAACCCGTATCGCCTCAATGCGCCGCGGCCGCGACGATGGTGGCCGCCGCGCCGCCGTCGCGCAATTCCTTGCGCAGGATCTTGCCGACGTTGCTCTTGGGCAGCTCGTCGCGGAACTCGATCCTGCGTGGCTGCTTGTAGCCGGTCAGGTTGGCGCGGCAGAACGCCTTGACGTCGGCTTCGCTCAGCTTCGGGTCCTTGCGCACGATGAACACCTTGACCGCCTCGCCGGAATGCTCGTCGGGCACGCCGATCGCGGCCACTTCCAGCACGCCGGGCATGCCGGCGATCACGTCCTCGATCTCGTTGGGGTACACGTTGAAGCCGGACACCAGGATCATGTCCTTCTTGCGGTCGACGATGTAGAAGTAGCCCTGGTCGTCCATCCGCGCCATGTCGCCGGTGTGCAGCCAGCCGTCGGCGTCGATCGCCTTGGCGGTCTCCTCGGGACGGCGCCAGTAGCCCTTCATCACCTGCGGGCCCTTGATGCACAGTTCGCCCACCGCGTCGGGCCCGCCGCTGATCAGGTTGCCGGCGTCGTCCTTCAGGCAGGCGTCGGTGGACGGCACCGGCAGGCCGATGGCGCCGTTGTAGTCGCTCAGCGTCATCGGGTTGATGCAGGCCGCCGGCGAGGTCTCGGTCAGCCCGTAGGCCTCGATCAGCGGCACCCCGGTGACTTGCTTCCAGCGCTCGGCCACCGCCCGCTGCACCGCCATGCCGCCGCCCAGGGTCAGGCACAGGCTGGAGAAGTCGATCCTGTCGAAGCCGGGGGTGTTGAGCAGGCCGTTGAACAGGGTGTTGACGCCGGTGATGGCGGTGAACGGCACCTGCGAGAGCTCCTTGACGAAGCCCTGCATGTCGCGCGGGTTGGTGATCAGGTGGTTGGTGGCGCCGAACTTCATGAACACCAGGCAGTTCGCGGTCAGCGCGAAGATGTGGTACAGCGGCAGCGCGGTGATGATGTATTCCTCGCCGGGCTTGGCCAGCGGGCCGACCCAGGCCGAGGCCTGCTGCATGTTCGCCACCAGGTTGCGATGGGTGAGCATGGCGCCCTTGGCCACGCCGGTGGTGCCGCCGGTGTACTGCAGGAAGGCGATGTCCTCCGGCTCGATGTCCACCTGCGGCAGCGCGTGGCGATCGCCGGCGGCGAGCGCGTCGAGGAAGCGCACCGTGCCGGGGATGTCGTAGTCCGGCACCATCTTCTTCACGTACTTGAGCACGAAGTTGACGATGCCGCGCTTGGGGAAGCCGAGCATGTCGCCCAGGCCGGTGGTCACCACCTGCCTGACCTGGGTGCCGGCGATGCCCTGCTGGGCGGTGTAGCCGAAGTTGTCCACCACCACCAGCACGCTGGCGCCGGAGTCGGCCAGCTGGTGGTGCAGCTCGCGCGGGGTGTACAGCGGGTTGACGTTGACCACCGCCAGGCCGGCGCGCAGGGTACCGAAGATCGCCACCGGGTACTGCAGGCAGTTGGGCATCATGATCGCCACCCGGTCGCCCTTCTTTAGCTTGAGCTCGCCCAGCAGGTAGGCGGCGAAGCGGCGGCTCAGGCGGTCGATGTCGCCGTAGCTGAGCGACTTGCCCAGGTTGACGAAGGCGGCGCGGTCGCGGTAGCGGGCGATCGAGGCGTCCAGGACCGAGACGATCGAACGATATTCGTCCAGGTCGATCTCGTGCGGCATGCCGGGCGGATAGCTGGCCAGCCATGGACGGTCGAGTTGCATGCTTTTCCTCCCCGGGGTGCTGGTGTCGGCCGCTTCGAAAGGCGATGCGGTCGATTCGGTGGCGGCAAGAATAGCCGGCGACAATACGCGGCGGAATGGTGGCCGCGCCGGCGCAGAGCGGACGGTGGCCTGCCGGTGGCTGCCGCCGACGCTGGCTGGCTGCGCGTATGGCGGCGGATTTCAACTGCGGCAGGTGTTTGCCGGCATCCAGCAGACAGTCGAAGCGTGTGCTTCAAACGCGGTGATGGCCAGGGTGGCGGCCGACCTCGGCAGCAGCCAAGGCAGGGATCTTGGTGCGCTGCATCACCTGCTGCGCGCACCGCACCGGTGCCGGCCAACGCCAGCCCGAGGCGACCCTCGGGCCGACAGGCAACGTCTCAGGCCGCCTTGCGCGCGGCCAGCTGGCGCAGCACGTACTGCAGCAGGCCGCCGTGCTTGAAGTACTCCACTTCCTTGGGCGTCAGCAACAGCACCTGGACCTCGAAATCGACGCTGCTGCCGTCGGCCTTGCGCGCGCTGACCTTGGCGGTCCTGCTGGCACCGTCCTCCAGGCCGGTGATGTCGAAGGTCTCCGAGCCGTCCAGGCCCAGGGTCTGCGCGTTCTGGCCCTGCATGAACTGCAGCGGCAGCACGCCCAGGCCGACCAGGTTGGAGCGGTGGATGCGCTCGAAGCTTTCGGCGATCACCGCCTCGACCCCGAGCAGGTGGGTGCCCTTGGCGGCCCAGTCGCGCGAGGAGCCGGTGCCGTATTCCTTGCCGGCGATCACTACCAGCGGCACGCCGTCGGCCCGGTACTTCATCGCCGCGTCGTAGATCGACAGCTTCTCCGGCGGGGTGCTGCCGAAGTACAGGGTGTTGCCGCCCTCCTCGCCGCCGAACATCAGGTTCTTGATGCGGATGTTGGCGAAGGTGCCGCGCACCATCACGTCGTCGTTGCCGCGGCGGCTGCCGTAGCTGTTGAAGTCGGCCGGCTGCACCCCGCGCGCTTGCAGGAAGCGCCCGGCCGGCGAGTCCTTCTTGATGTTGCCGGCCGGGGAGATGTGGTCGGTGGTGATCGAGTCGCCGAACAGCCCCAGCACGCGCGCGCCGTGCACGTCCTCGACGTGGCCCACCTGCATGGTCATGCCATCGAAGTAGGGCGGGTTCTTGATGTAGGTCGAGGCCGGGTCCCAGGCGTACAGCTCGCCGTCCGGGGACTGGATGGTGTTCCAGCGGGTGTCGCCCTTGAACACGTCGGCGTAGTTCTGCTTGAACATCTCCGGGCCGATGGTGGCGGCGATCACGTCGCCGATCTCCTTGTTGCTCGGCCAGATGTCGCGCAGGTAGACCGGCTGGCCGTCGCTGCTGGTGCCCAGCGGCTCGCAGGTCAGGTCGATGTCGGTGGTGCCGGCCAGCGCGTAGGCCACCACCAGCGGCGGGCTGGCCAGGTAGTTCATCTTCACCTCGGGGTGCACGCGGCCCTCGAAGTTGCGGTTGCCCGACAGCACCGAGCACACCGCCAGGTCGCCCTCGGCGATGCCGGCGCTGACCTCGGGCGGCAGCGGGCCGGAGTTGCCGATGCAGGTGGTGCAGCCGTAGCCGACGATGTAGAAGCCGACCTTCTCCAGTTCGGCCAGCAGGCCGGCCTTCTCCAGGTAGTCGGTGACCACCCGCGAGCCCGGCCCGAGCGAGGTCTTGACCCACGGTTGCCGGTTGAGTCCCTTGGCCGCGGCGTTGCGGGCGAGCAGGCCGGCGCCGACCATCACCGCCGGGTTGGAGGTGTTGGTGCAGGAGGTGATCGCGGCGATCACCACCGCGCCGTCCTTCAGCCGCAGCTTGCGGCCGTCCAGCTCGATGTCGGCGACGCCCTTCTTGAAGGTGTCGTTGCCCACCGCCGCGCCGCCGCCTTCGGCGATGAAGTCGGCCACTTCCGCGCTGCGCCTGTCGCGGTTGGCGGTCAGCAGCTTGAGGCCCTCGCGGTAGTTCTGCTTGACGTCCTGCAGCAGCACGCGGTCCTGCGGGCGCTTGGGTCCGGCCAGCGAAGGCCGCACCTGGCCCATGTCCAGCTCCAGCACGCTGCTGTACTCGGCCTCCGGCGCGCCGGGCTGGTGCCACAGGCCCTGCGCCTTGGCGTAGGCCTCGACCAGCGCGATCTGCTCCTCGCCGCGCCCGGACAGGCGCAGGTAGTTGAGCGATTCGGCGTCGATCGGGAAGATGCCGCAGGTGGCGCCATACTCCGGGGCCATGTTGCCGATGGTGGCGCGGTCGGCCAGCGGCAGGTGCTGCAGGCCGTCGCCGAAGAACTCGACGAACTTGCCGACCACCCCGTGCTGGCGCAGCATCTGGGTGACGGTCAGCACCAGGTCGGTGGCGGTGGCGCCCTCGGGCAGTCTGCCGGTCAGCTTGAAGCCGACCACCTGCGGGATCAGCATTGAGGACGGCTGGCCGAGCATCGCCGCCTCGGCCTCGATCCCGCCCACACCCCAGCCGAGCACGCCCAGGCCGTTGATCATCGTGGTGTGGCTGTCGGTACCGAACACGCTGTCGGGGTAGGCGAGGGTCTCGCCGTTCCCTTGCTTGTCGGAAGCCGGCGCGGTGAACACCACCCGCGCCAGGTTCTCCAGGTTGACCTGGTGGACGATGCCGGTGGCCGGCGGCACCACCTTGAAATCGGCGAACGCCTTCTGCCCCCAGCGCAGGAAGCCGTAGCGTTCCTTGTTGCGCTCGAACTCGATCCTGCCGTTGAGGTCCAGCGCGTCCGGCTTGCCGAACACGTCCACCTGCACCGAGTGGTCGATCACCAGCTCGGAGGGAATCTGCGGGTTGATCTGGCCGGCGCTGCCGCCGAGGGCGACCACCGCGTCGCGCATCGCCGCCAGGTCGACCACGCAGGGCACGCCGGTGAAGTCCTGCAGCACCACCCGCGCCGGCATGAAGGCGATCTCGGTATCCGGCTCGGCCTTCGGGTCCCACTTGGCCACCGCCTCGATGTGCTCGCGGCCGACGCTGACGCCGTCCTCGTGCCGGAGCAGGTTCTCCAGCAGGATCTTCATCGAGTAGGGCAGGCGGGCAAAGGCCCGTTCCGGGCTCGATCCGGGATCGAATTCGCGCGCCAGCTTGGGCAGGCTGTAGTAAGTGTAGGAGTGGCCGTTGACGTCCAGGGTGCTGAGGGTGGCGAAGGAATCGCGCATGGCGAGGCTCCTGTGGCGGGATGGGGGAAGCCGGCGCACGGCGGCTGTTCAGCTGAATTATCCGCCTATTCCGTGACGGCGCCGGAAAGGCGGCAAGGCCGCGGCGCTCCTGGCCGGATGGCGGCCGCCGGTCGCCGGCGCCATTGCGGGTATGCAGTCGAAAGTATGTATAATTCACGCATACTCAAGAGGGCCTACCGATGGAAGCTACCGTAGCCGAGCGCGGCCAGATCACCCTTCCCAAGACCGTCCGCGACGCCCTGGGCCTGACCAAGGGCACCTTGCTCAAGGTCGAGCTGGAAGGCGGGCGCATCATCCTGCGCAAGAATGTGGACGACGCGATTTCCCGTGCCCGCGGGCGCTTCAAGCTGGACGGTTTCGCCAATACCGACGAGGCCATGCGCGCCATCCGCGGGCGGGCGCCGGGCGATCCGCTGGAACCGTTCGAAGTGTTGCGCGATCCGGCCGACTACACCTATGCGCCCACGGGCGAGCCATCGCAGGGCGGGGAATGATCGCCATCGACTCGTCGGTGCTCATCGACCTGCTGTCCGGCAATGAGCGCGCCGAGCAGGCCGAAGCCTGCCTGCGCCAGTGCCTGGTCGTCGGCCCCGTGGTCGTGTGCGACGTGGTGCTGGCGGAAGTCTGTACCGCGCTCAAGGATGGTTCCGAGACATTGCCCATCCTGGAGAGCATGAGCATCCACTTCAACGCAATGGAATCCAAGTCCGCCTTGCGCGCCGGCGAAATGCAGCGCCGTTACCGCCGCAATGGTGGCAGGCGCGAACGCACGGTGCCGGATTTTCTGGTCGGCGCGCACGCACTGCTGCAATGCAATGGCCTGATCACTCGCGATGGCGGTTTCTATCGCGACTACTTCAAGGGCCTGCGGGTCATCGAACCGCAACTGGCCTGATCCCTTCACTTCTCCCAAATCTGGAGCCCCCGATGTTGCAAGCCTACCGCCAACACGTCGATGAGCGCGCCGCGCTCGGCATCCCGCCGCTGCCGCTGAGCGCGCAGCAGACCGCCGAACTGATCGAGCTGATCAAGCACCCGCCGGCGGGTGAGGAGGAATTCCTCGTCGAGCTGATCAGCCACCGCGTCCCGGCCGGCGTCGACGACGCCGCCAAGGTCAAGGCCTCGTACCTGGCCGCGGTCGCCTTCGGCACCGAGAAGACCCCGCTGATCACCCCGCAGCGCGCCACCGAGCTGCTCGGCACCATGCTCGGCGGCTACAACATCCACCCGCTGGTGGAGCTGCTCGACAACGCCGAGCTGGGCGCAGTCGCCGCCGAGGGCCTGAAGCACACGCTGCTGGTGTTCGACGCGTTCCACGACGTCCAGGAGAAGGCCGAGAAGGGCAACGCCAACGCCCAGGCGGTGCTGAACAGCTGGGCCGAGGCCGAGTGGTTCACCAGCAAGCCGGAAGTGCCGCAGAGCCTGACCGTCACCGTGTTCAAGGTGCCCGGCGAGACCAACACCGACGACCTGTCGCCGGCGCCGGACGCGACCACCCGCCCGGACATCCCGATGCACGCCCTGGCGATGCTGAAGAACAAGCGCGACGGCGCGCCGTTCGTGCCGGAGGAAGACGGCAAGCGCGGCCCGATCCAGGCGATCCTCGACCTCAAGCAGAAGGGCCACCTGGTCGCCTACGTCGGCGACGTGGTCGGCACCGGTTCCTCGCGCAAGTCGGCCACCAACTCGGTGCTGTGGTGGACCGGCGAGGACATCCCGTACATCCCGAACAAGCGCTTCGGCGGTGTCTGCCTGGGCTCGAAGATCGCGCCGATCTTCTACAACACCATGGAGGACGCCGGCGCGCTGCCGATCGAGCTGGACGTGTCGAAGATGGAGCACGGCGACGTCATCGAGCTGCGCCCGTACGACGGCAAGGCGCTGAAGAACGGCGAGGTGATCGCCGAGTTCGAGCTGAAGTCCGAAGTGCTGCTGGACGAAGTCCGCGCCGGCGGCCGGATCCCACTGATCATCGGCCGCGGCCTGACCGGCAAGGCGCGCGAGGCGCTCAAGCTGCCGCCGACCGACCTGTTCCGGCTGCCGGTCAACCCGCCGGACACCGGCAAGGGCTTCACCCTGGCGCAGAAGATGGTCGGTCGCGCCTGCGGCCTGGCGGAAGGCCAGGGCATGCGCCCGGGCACCTACTGCGAGCCGAAGATGACCACGGTCGGTTCCCAGGACACCACCGGCCCGATGACCCGCGACGAGCTGAAGGACCTGGCCTGCCTGGGCTTTTCGGCCGACCTGGTGATGCAGTCGTTCTGCCACACCGCCGCCTATCCCAAGCCGGTGGACGTCAAGACCCACCACACCCTGCCGGAGTTCATCTCCACCCGCGGCGGCGTCTCGCTGCGCCCGGGCGACGGCATCATCCACAGCTGGCTCAACCGCATGCTGCTGCCGGACACCGTCGGCACCGGCGGCGACTCGCACACCCGCTTCCCGATCGGCATCTCGTTCCCGGCCGGTTCCGGCCTGGTCGCCTTCGCCGCCGCCACCGGCGTCATGCCGCTGGACATGCCCGAGTCGGTGCTGGTCCGCTTCAAGGGCCAGATGCAGCCGGGCGTGACCCTGCGCGACCTAGTCCACGCGATCCCGCTGTACGCGATCAAGGCCGGCCTGCTGACGGTCGAGAAGAAGGGCAAGAAGAACGTCTTCTCCGGCCGCATCCTCGAGATCGAGGGCCTGCCGGACCTGAAGCTGGAGCAGGCCTTCGAGCTGGCCGACGCCTCGGCCGAGCGCTCCGCCGCCGGCTGCACCGTGCGCCTCAACAAGGAGCCGATCATCGAGTACCTCAACAGCAACATCACGCTGCTGAAGTGGATGATCGCCGAAGGCTACGTCGACGCCCGCACCCTGGCGCGCCGGATCAAGAAGATGGAGGAGTGGCTGGCCGACCCGCAGCTGCTGGAGCCGGACGCCGACGCCGAGTACGCCGCGGTGATTGAGATCGACCTGGCCGAGATCGTCGAGCCGATCGTCTGCTGCCCGAACGACCCGGACGACGCCAAGACCCTGTCCGACGTCGCCGGCGCCAAGATCGACGAGGTGTTCATCGGCTCGTGCATGACGAATATTGGTCACTTCCGGGCGGCGGCCAAGCTGCTGGAAGGCAAGCGCGACATCCCGACCCGGCTGTGGGTGGCCCCGCCGACCAAGATGGACGCGGCCGAGCTGACCAACGAAGGCCTGTACGGCACCTTCGGCGCCGCCGGCGCGCGCATGGAAATGCCGGGCTGCTCGCTGTGCATGGGCAACCAGGCGCAGATCCGCGAAGGCGCCACCGCGATGTCGACCTCGACCCGCAACTTCCCGAACCGCTTGGGCCGCAACACCGACGTGTACCTGGGTTCGGCCGAGCTGTCGGCGATCTGCTCGCGCCTGGGCCGGATCCCGACCCGCGAGGAGTACATGGCTGACATCGGCGTGATCAACGCCAACGGCGACAAGATCTACCGCTATCTCAACTTCGACAAGATCCCCGACTATGTCGACGAGGCCGCCAAGGTCGCCGCCTGACGCTGCCGCAGAGCCGGGTCCGCCCGGCTGCATGCGCAAAAGCCCGGCAGCGATGCCGGGCTTTTTGTTTCACGCTGAGCGTCATTTACAGAGAAGTCAGTAAGTTTGGGAACATGAAGCTGTAGAAAGTCCCTTGTTTTCAGCCATCTATACGAATCCAAGTGTTCCGAAATTTACGATCTTATGTGTAGGTTTTTCCCGGCGTGCCGTTCAGCGCCACCGCGGCCTTCACCAGCGCCTTGAAGGCGCGCGCGTCGACCGTTTCGCCCTCGCGGATGTCGATGGCGCGGCGGGCATTGCCTTCCAGGCTGGCGTTGAACAGCTGCGCCGGGTCGGGCAGGCGGGCGCCCTTGGCGAAGGTCAGCTTCACGTAGTGCTTGTAGGTTTCGCCGGTGCAGACGATCCCGCCGAGCGACCACACCGGCACGCCGGCCGGGTTGCTGGGCTTGATCCACTTGCGTTCCTCGACGACGCCGGGCGCGGCGGCGAGGATCAATTCCCGCATCCGCGCCAGGGTCCGCTCGCGCCAGTCCGCCGGTTTCGTGCCGGCCGTGTTCGCCGCGGCGGGGCCCGCCGGCTTGCCGGATTTGCCTGTGCCCGTTGCCATGTCGCCTCCAGGGTGGGAGTGGCCGATGGCCTGCAATCCTGCCATGGCGAAGCGGTGCAGGTGGTCGACCAGTACCGCGGCCTGCATTTTCAGGATCTCCCGCACCGGCCCCGGCAGGCCGCGCCGGCCGATCAGCAACAGCAGGCACGGCGCGATGATGCTGAACGTGCAGCGCAGCACGGCCGGGTCGCCGGCCGGCTTGCCGACGATGCGCGCGATGATGCCGCGCACCACCGCTATCTTGGCGAACACCCCTTGCTCCATCAGCACCTCGACGTGCGAGGACGGCGCGCTCACTTCGGCCGCCAGCACGCCAAGCGGCCAGCCGGCGGTTTCGCGCTTGGCCTCGCCGACCAGCAATTCGATCAGGCGGCGCAATTGCTCGGCCGGTGCCAGCGCAGCGCCGGCGAGGCGCTGCAGCTCGCCCGGATCGATCAGCCGGTTGTGGGCCTCCAGCAATACCGCCTGGTACAGCTGATTGCGGCTGCCGAAGTGGTAGTTGATCGAGGCCAGATCGACACCGGCCTTCGCCGCCACCGCCTTGCTGGTGGTTTCGGCGAAGCCGTGCGCGGCGAACAGCTCGCCGGCCGCTTCCAGGATGCGCGCGCGGGTAGCCTCGCCGTCGGAGCGCAGGCTGCGGATTCTGCGGGGTTTTTCGTGGGTTCGGACCATTGGACCCTTCGGCTGGCGCGGAATCGGTGCGGTCGTTCCGCGAAGGCGGGAGCGGCGGCCGAAGCGGATTCGATCGAGCGTTCGTGGCCGCGGCCTAGTTTAAATCAATTTTAGTCTATGCTGGGCGCCCGTTTCGGCTTCGGTCCCCGCCATGAACAAGCCCCTGACCCTGTTCGTGCTCAGCGCCGTCCTGGTCTCGAGCGCCTGCCACCGCAACGGCGACGGCGCCTTGAAGCTGCACGGCAACGTGGACATCCGCCAGGTCTCGCTGGCGTTCGACGGCAATGGCCGGGTGGCCGCGCTGCAGGTCGACGAAGGCGATGCGGTCAAGGCCGGGCAGGTGCTGGCAACCCTGGACACGCAGACCCTGGCCCTGCAGGCCGAACAGGCGCAGGCGCAGATCGGCGTGCAGCAGCAGGCCCTGCTGCGCCTGCAGAATGGCTCGCGCCCGGAAGAATTGGCGCAGGCTAGGAGCAGCTACGCCGCCGCCCAGGCCGATGCCGAACACGCGCACAAGGACCTTGCGCGCCTGCAGGGCATCGCCGCCAATACCGGCCAGCGCGGGGTCAGCGCGCAGGAACTCGATCGCGCCAGGGCCGCCGTGCAGATCGCCGACGCCCAGGCCGCGCAGCAGCGCGACGCCCTGCGCCTGGCCGACATCGGCCCGCGCAAGGAGGACATCGCCGCCGCCCAGGCGCAACTGGCCGCCGCGCAGGCGCAGCTGGCGCTGTTGCGGCATCAGATTGCGCAGGGCGAACTGAAGGCGCCCGCCGACGCGGTGGTGCGCTCGCGCCTGCTTGAGCCGGGCGACATGGCCACCCCGCAGAAGCCGGTGTATGCGCTGGCGATCACCCAGCCGAAGTGGGTGCGGGTGTATGTCGGCGAAGCGGATCTGGGCAAGGTCAGGCCCGGCCAGCCTGCGCGCGTCACCACCGACAGCGCCCCGGACAAGCCTATCGCCGGCAAGGTCGGCTACATCTCATCGGTGGCCGAATTCACCCCGAAGTCGGTGCAGACCGATGAGCTGCGCACCAGCCTGGTCTACGAGGTGCGGGTGCTGGTGGAGGACAAGGACAACGAGCTGCGGCTCGGCCAGCCGGCCACCGTGGTGCTGGAAACCAGCAAGGTGCGATGAGCACAAGCGACGCCAGCGTCGTCGCCGAAAGCCTGCGCAAGACCTTCGAAGCGCCAGGCGGCCGGCCGCTGCACGCGGTCGATGGCGTGTCATTGCAAGTGCGCCCCGGCGAGCTGAGCGCGCTGGTCGGCCCGGACGGCGCCGGCAAGACCACGATGCTGCGGATGATGGCCGGTCTGCTCCAGCCCGATGCCGGCCGCCTGCACGTGCTCGGCATCGACGTGGCCAAGCATCCGCAGGCGGTGCAGGATCGGATCAGCTACATGCCGCAGCGCTTCGGCCTGTACGAGGACCTGGGCGTACAGGAAAACCTGGACCTGTACGCCGACCTGCACGGCGTGCCGCAGCAGCAACGCCGCGAGCGTTTCGCCCGTCTGCTGGAAATGACCGACCTGGCACGCTTCACCGATCGCCCGGCAGGCCAGTTGTCCGGCGGCATGAAGCAGAAGCTCGGCCTGGCCTGCACCCTGGTGCGCTCGCCGGATCTGCTGCTGCTGGACGAGCCCAGCGTCGGCGTCGATCCGCTGTCGCGGCGCGAACTGTGGAAGATCGTGCAGCAGTTGGTCGACGACGAAAAGCTCAGCGTGATCGTCAGCACCGCCTACATGGACGAGGCCGAGCGCTGCGCGCAGGTGTTCGTGATGAGCCGGGGCAGGGTGCTGGCCGAGGGCACGCCGCAGGCGCTGGCCGAACGCGCACGCGGGCTGACCTTCGTCGCCGCGCCGGCGCAAGGCACGCCCGCGCGGAACCTGCAGGCGAAGCTGATCGACGCTGACGAATCGATCGTCGACGCCGTGCCCAGCGGCGGCGCGGTGCGCTTCATCCGCCAGCCTCATGCCGATGCGGCGAAGATCGCCGCGCTGCTGGGCGATTCGCAAGCACAGCCGCGCGAGGAAGAACTGGAAGACGCCTTCATGATGCTGCTGCGCCAGCATCAGGGCGGCGGCGATGCGGCGGCGGCGCCACAGGCCGCGACACCCACGGTTGCGGCGGGCAACGGCGTGCACGGCGACAACAAACCCATGATCGTGGTGCGCGACCTGGTGCGCAGGTTCGGCGACTTCACCGCGGTGGCCAGCACTTCGTTCGAGGTCGCGCGCGGCGAGATCTTCGGCCTGCTCGGCCCCAACGGCGCCGGCAAGACCACCACCTTCCGCATGCTGTGCGGCCTGCTGCCGGCGACCAGCGGGCAACTGGAAGTGGCCGGCCTGAACCTGCGCCACGCCCGCGCCAAGGCACGCGCCCGGATCGGCTACGTGGCGCAGAAATTCGCTCTGTACGGAAACCTGAGCGTGCGCGAGAATCTTGAATTCTTCGGCGGCGCGTATGGCCTGCGCGGCAGGCTGCGCGACGAGCGGGTGGACGCGGCCATCGAGCAGTTCGCGCTGCAGCCCAGGGCGATCAGCGGCCAGTTGCCCGGCGGCTACAGGCAGCGCCTGGCGATGGCCGCCGGACTGCTGCACCAGCCCGACATCCTGTTCCTCGACGAACCGACCAGCGGCATCGACCCGCTGGCGCGGCGCGCGTTCTGGCGCACCATCACCGCGCTGGCGCAGGGCGGGGTGACCATCATCGTCACCACCCACTTCATGGAAGAAGCCGAATACTGCGACCGCATCGCCATCCAGGACGCCGGCAGGGTGCTGGCGCTGGGCACGCCGCAGCAGGTGCGCGAACAGGCCGGCGCTGCGGGCAAGGACATGAACAGCGCCTTCATCGCGATCGTCGAGCAAGGCCGCGCGCACGCTTCCGCAGGAGCCGCCGCATGAATGCGAATGGCCGGCGAGGAAAGGGCCATGACGGCGGAAGCGGCTTCCTCCAGCGCTTCGATGCCCTGCTGCGCAAGGAAGTCCGGCAGATGCTGCGTGACAGGAGCAACCTCGCGGTTGGCCTGCTGCTGCCGGTCGCATTGATCCTGCTGTTCGGCTACGGCCTGTCGTTCGACGTGAAGAACGCGCCGGTGGCGGTGGTGCTGGAAGACCGCTCGCCGAGCGCGCGCGAGATCGTCGATGGCCTGCAGGGCTCGCCGTACCTGGCGCCGGTGTTCGTGGCCGACATGCCTGCGGCCGAGCGCATGATGATGGCCGGCGACGTGGACGGCATCGTGCGCGTGCCGCTGGATTTCTCGCGCCGCCTCGACGCCGGCGACGGCCGCATCCAGCTGCTGCTCAACGGCGTGGATTCCAGTTCCGCCGCGACCATCGAAGGCTACGTCGGCGGCGCGATCGGCACCTGGGCCCAGCAACGGGCCGACCGCGCCGGCAACAAGCCCGCCGGCACCGGCCGGGTCGAAATCGCGCAGCGGATGTGGTTCAACGAGGCCGGCGAGAGCCGCTGGTTCCTAGTGCCGGGGCTGGTCGTGCTGGTGCTGACCCTGATCGGCGCCTTCCTGACCTCGCTGCTGATCGCGCGCGAATGGGAACGCGGCACGCTGGAACCGCTGTTCGTCACCCCGGTGCGGCCGCTGGAGATCGTGCTGTCGAAGATCGTCCCGTACCTGGTGGTCGGGATGATCGACCTGGCCATGTGCCTGCTGGCCGCGCACTTCCTGTTCCAGGTGTCGATGCGCGGCTCGCTGGGCGTCATCGTCGTCGCCGCGCTGCTGTACCTGCTGGTGTCGTTGCTGCTCGGACTGTTCATTTCCGGCGTCACCCGCAACCAGTTCCAGGCCAGCCAGCTGGCCCTGCTGGCCAGCTTCATGCCGGCGATGATGCTGTCCGGCTTCGTGTTCGACCTGCGCAACGTGCCGGTGCTGATCCGGATCATCAGCCAGCTTCTGCCGGCCACCCACTTCATGGGCCTGATCAAGACCCTGTTCCTGGCCGGCAACAACTGGCCGATGATCCTGCGCGACTGCGGCATCCTCGCCCTGTATGCGCTGGTGCTGGTGTTCGCCACGCGCCGTACCCTGCGCAAGCGCCTGAGGTGACCCGGATGGATGCCTTCTTCGCCACCCTCGCCCAGATCGGCGCGCTGATCCGCAAGGAAATCCTCGCCCTGATCAAGGAACCCTCCAGCCGCGCCCTGCTGTTCGCGCCGGTGCTGATGCAGTCGCTGCTGTTCGGCTACGGCGCGACCTACGACCTGACCAACGTGCCCTACGCGGTGCTCGACCAGAGCGGCGGTGCGGCTTCGACCGAACTGCTGGCGCGGCTGGACGGCACCGGCGTGTTCCACCGAGCGGCCACCCTGGTCACCTCGTCGCAGGTCGCCGAAGTGATCGACGGCAACGACGCACTGGTGGTGCTGAGCATTCCGGCGGATTTCCAGCAGCGCCTGAACGCCGGGCAAAGCGCGCCGCTGCAGGTGATCCTCGACGGCCGCAATTCCTCCACCGCCGCTTCGGCGGCGGCCTACGTCGGCTCGATCGTCGCCAGCTACAACGCCTCGCTGGGCAACGGCGCGTCCGGCGTGACGATCGACCGCCGCGCCTGGTTCAACCCGAACCTGGAATCGCGCTGGAACATCATGCCGGCGCTGATCGGCGCCTTGAGCATGCTACAGACCCTGCTGATCGCCGCGCTGTCGGTGGCGCGCGAGCGCGAGCAGGGCACCTTCGACCAGCTGCTGGTGACCCCGCTGACCCCGTTCCAGATCCTGGTCGGCAAGGCGATACCGGCGATCCTGATCGGCCTGCTGCAGTCGACGATCATCTTCCTGGTCATCCGTTTCTGGTTCCGGATACCGATGAACGGCTCGGTGTGGCTGCTGTACATGGGGTTGCTCACCTTCAACATCGCCGCGGTGGGCGTGGGCCTGTCGGTGTCGGCGCTGTCGCTGAGCATGCAGCAGGCGATGCTCTACACCTTCCTGCTGATCATGCCGCTGATGCTGCTCTCCGGCCTGCTCACGCCGGTGCGCAACATGCCCGAGATCCTGCAGATCGCTACCTACGCCAACCCGCTGCGCTTCGGCATGAGCATCGTGCGCAGGGTCTATCTGGAGGGCGCCGGCTTCGTCGACATCTGGCGCGATTTCATTCCCTTGCTGGCGATGGGCGCCGTTTCGCTGCCGCTGGCGGCGTGGCTGTTCCGCAACCGCCTTTCCTGATCGGGTATCGCCATGCACGCATTCCGTCCCTCGCATCGTCTCGTCCCGGGCCTGCTGACGCTGGCCCTGGCCGGCTGCGCCGCTGGCCAGGATTTCGTCAGGCCCACGCCCGCCGCGCCGGCCGACTGGACCAGCTGGCGCAGCGGCGATGAGTCCTTGCGTGCGCCGGGCGATGCCGCGCGGGCCCTGTCGGCGCAATGGTGGCAGGCGTTCAACGACGCGACGCTGGACGCGCTGGAACGACGCGCCTTCGACGCCAGCCCGGACCTGCGCACCGCCGCCTTGCGTTTCGCCCAAGCGCGCACGCAACGCTTCAGTGTCGCCGCGCAGCGCGGCCCGCAGATCGATGCCAGCGGCGGCGTCACCCGCCAGCGCCAGAGCGAGAACGGCGCGGCCACGCGCGTGTATGGCGAACTGGGCAGCGGCAGTTCGCTGTTCGACACCTCCAGCCTGATCGACCTGCTCAGCCAGCCCTACACGCTGTACCAGGCGGGTTTCGACGCCTCGTGGGAACCGGACCTGTGGGGACGCGTGCGCCGTTCGGTCGAGGCCGCCGACGCCGATGTGGCGCAACAGGCCGCGCTGCTCGACCTGGCCCGGCTGAGCCTGGCCAGCGAAGTGGCGCGCAATTACTTCGAACTGCGCAGCGCGCAGCGCCAAATCGAATTGATGCAAGAAGATGTCGCCGCACTCGAAGACCGCGCCAACCTGCTGCAAGCGCGCGTGCAGGGCGGCGTACTCGACCACCTCGACCTGGACCGCCAGCGTGCCGAACTGGCCGCGCTGAAGGCGCAACTGCCGCCGCTGCTGGCGCAGGCAGCGGCCAGCACCAACCAGATCGCGCTGCTGCTGGGCGAACACCCCGGCGCGCTGCAAGCCCAGCTCGCGCCGCGCGCTGCGGATGCGCCTGCCGTATTTGCGCCTGCCGCATTGCCCGACCTCGCCCTCGGCCTGCCGTCGGAGGTCGCGCTGCGCCGCCCCGACATCCGCGCCGCCGAAGCGCGCCTGCACAGCGCCACCGCCGGCATCGGCATCGCTAAGGCCGACCTGTACCCGAGCATCCGCCTGGGCGCGAAGTTCGGCTACGAGTCGTACCTAAGCGGCGATTTCGCCGACTGGGGCAGCCGTGCCTGGTCGATCGGCCCGGGCATCGACCTGCCGATCTTCGACCACGGCCGGCGCAAGGCCACCGTGCACCTGCGCGAACTGCAACAGCAGGAAGCGGCGGTGGACTACCAGCGGACCGTGCTGAAGGCGTGGCAGGAAATCGACGATGCGCTTTCGGCCTACAACGCCGAACGGCAGCAGGCGCGCGAACTGCAGACCCGCAGCGACGCCGCCAGCGACGCCTACCGGCTCGCGCAGGCGCGCTACGACGGCGGCCTGACCGACTTCACCGCCGTGCTCGATGCCCAGCGCAGCTACCTGCAGGCGCGGCGCGATCTGGTCGCCAGCCAGGGCCGTCTCGACACGCGCTACGTGATGGTCAACAAGGCGATCGGCAATGCGCCGCCGGAGCAGGCGAAGGCCGCCGCCGCGGACCGCTGAGGCAGCCGGCCCAGGGCCGCTTCAGCGCAGCCGCTCCTGCACGGCCCGCAGCATCGCCCGGCGCGAGAACAGCAGGTCCCACCAGCTGCCGCCCAGCTGCCGCCACAGCACCGCCGCGCGCACCGCCGCCAGCAGGATGGCGCGGATCTCGGCGACCACCGCCGGCTGGCCCAGGTAGTGCGGGTTGCCCTGCACCAGCACGCGCGGGCGCAGCTGGCTGAGGGTGTCCGAATACAGCCGGCCAAGCGCGGCCAGCACCTCCGGATGGGCGCTGCCCAGCTCGCGCGCCTTCGGCTCGATCTGGCGCAGGCCGTCGGCGACCGCGCGCACGGTCCGCCCGGCGCCGACGAAGCGACGCGCCAGCTGCATCACCGCCATGCCCAGGCGGGGCAGGGCCGGGTCGCTCTCCGGCGTGCCGCCGAAGCGTTCGCGCAGCAGGCGCAGCCCGGGCGCGAGCGCCAGGGCGCGACCGTAGACCGCTTCGGTGGACGGGGCGTCGATGCGGAACACGCCGTCGATCACCGCGGCGGTGGCGGCGGGGTCGGACTGGCCGGTCTCGGCGATCCTGCGCACCTGCAGCAGCGCCTGCGCCAGCGCCGCCAGGGCCAGCACGCGGTCGGCCATCGGCGCGCTCATGCCGCGTGCTCCAGCCGGCCGGGCATGGGCGCGTCGGTGCTGGCGATCACCGCTCCGCCCAGGCAGGCCGGGCCGTCGTAGAGCACCACCGACTGCCCCGGCGTCACCGCCCGCTGCGGCTGGGCGAAGGCCACTTCCAGGCTGCCGTCGGCGTGGACGCTGACCCGGCAGGGCTGCTCGGCCTGGCGGTAGCGGATCTGGGCGGCGCAGTCGAACCGGTCCGCCGGCGGCGCGCCGCCCACCCAGTGCGCGGCCTCGCTGTGCAGGCGCCGCGACATCAGGTGGGGGCTGTGGGTGTCCTGGTCCACGTACAAGATGTTGTTCTCCACGTCCTTGCCGACCACGTACCACGGGGCGGCGGGGCGGCCGCGCACGCCGCCGATGTGCAGGCCTTCGCGTTGGCCCAGGGTGAAAAAGAACACGCCGGGATGCTCGCCGACCGCCGTGCCGCGCGGGTCGCGGATCTGCCCGGCGCGTGCAGGCAGGTACTGGCCGAGGAACTCGCGGAAGTCGCGCTCGCCGATGAAGCAGATGCCGGTGGAATCCTTCTTGGCGTGCACCGGCAGGCCGGCCTCGCGGGCGATCCCGCGCAGCTCGCTCTTGCGCAGCTCGCCGACCGGGAACAGGGTCGCCGCCAGCTGTTCCTGCCCCAACTGGTGCAGGAAGTAGCTCTGGTCCTTTGACGCGTCCAGCGCCCGCAGCAGCCGCCAGCGCCCGCCGGCCCTGGCCACCCGCGCGTAGTGGCCGGTGGCGATGCGCTCGGCGCCCAGTTCGTGGGCGGCGTCGAGGAAATGCTTGAACTTGACCTCGCGGTTGCACAGCACGTCCGGGTTGGGCGTGCGCCCGGCGGCGTACTCGGCCAGGAAATGCGCGAACACCCCGTCCCAGTACTCCTTCGAGAAGTCGCGGAAATGAAAGGGGATGCCCAGCCGCCCGCATACCGCCACCGCGTCGCGGCGATCGTCCTCGGCCCGGCAGTGGCCGCTGCCGTCGTCGGCCCAGTTGAGCATGAACAGCCCGGCCGCCGGCTCGCCGTCCCGCACCAGCCGCAGCGCCGCCACCGCCGAATCGACCCCGCCGGAAACACCGACCACGATGCGCGGTGCACTCACGCCAGCCGCTCCACCACGTCCAGCGGCAGGCGCCGCCCGGCCAGGAAGGTCTCGGCGGTCCGCCACACCAGCGGGCTGCGGTGGCGCCCGCTGGCCTGGCGCAGTTCGGCCGGGGTCATCCACAACGCCCGCACGATGCCATCGTCCAGCCGCAGGTCCGGGTCGTGCGAGAGCGGTTCGGCGCAGAACGCCATGCGCAGGAAGTGGCGGCCGTCCGGCCCGCCCTGGCCGGGCACGGTCCATTGCCAGGCGCCCAGGAAACCGGTCGGGCGCACCGTCCAGCCGGTTTCCTCGCGGGTCTCGCGCACGGCCGCATCGAGTAGGCTCTCGTCGGGCTCCAAGTGGCCGGCCGGCTGGTTGAGCACCGGACGCCGCCCGCCGGCGTATTCCTCGACCATCAGCAGGCGGCCGTCGCGCACCACCACCGTGGCCACCGTGACGTCGGGCTGCCAGTGGCCGTTGGCTCGGCCAGGCACGGTGGCCGAGGATGGAGTCGCAGCTAGGTCGATCATGTGCGGAATTGTCGCTTTGGCGACCATCCCCGTCCAATCCGTATAATTTCGCGCATGCCCACCCGTCCCCTGCACGAGCACGAACACGGCTTGGCCGTCGAGACCGGCCGGCCGGAGGTGGCGCCGCCGCCGCTCTACCAGGTCTTGCTGCTGAACGACGACTACACCCCGATGGACTTCGTGGTCAACGTGCTCCAGCAGTTCTTCGGCATGGACCTGGAGAAGGCCACCCAGGTCATGCTCCACGTCCATACCCGCGGGCGCGGCGTATGTGGCGTCTACACGCGCGAAGTGGCAGAGTCCAAGGTGGCGCAGGTCAACGAATATTCGCGCATGAGCCAGCACCCGTTGCTGTGCACGATGGAGCAGGCCTGAGCCCCGGATCGCGGCAGCGGAGGCTGAACGATGCGATCCGGCCCTGTTGTGGAAATTGCCACGGCAGGCCGCATAGTGTAGGCATCGGCAGTCGGGAGCGATCCATGTTCAGCAAAGACCTCGAGCAGACCATCGGCCAGTGCTACAAGCGCGCACGCGAGGCCCGCCATGAATTCATGACGGTCGAGCACCTGCTCTTGGCGCTGCTCGACAACCCCTCGGCGCAGGCGGTGCTGAAGGCCACCGGCGCCGACCCGGCGCGGTTGCGCACCGACCTGGAGCAGGCCATCGAGGCCTCGGTCACCCGCCTGGCCGACGACGACGGCCGCGACACCCAGCCCACCCTGGGCTTCCAGCGGGTGCTGCAGCGCGCGGTCTACCACGTCCAGTCCTCGGGCAAGAAGGAGGTCACCGGCGCCAACGTGCTGGTGGCGATCTTCGGCGAGAAGGACTCGCACGCGGTCTATTTCCTCAACCAGCAGGACGTGACCCGGCTGGACATCGTCAACTACCTCTCGCACGGCATCGCCAAGCAGGGCGAGGGCGAGCCGCAGGCCTCCGGCGAGGGCGAGGCCAAGGCTGAAGGCGGCGAGGGCGAGGCCAAGGGCGACGCCCTGACCGAATACGCCAGCAACCTCAACGAGTTGGCCCGCCAGGGTAGGATCGACCCGCTGGTCGGCCGCGCCGAGGAGATCGAGCGCACCATCCAGGTGCTGTGCCGGCGGCGCAAGAACAACCCGCTGTACGTCGGCGAGGCCGGGGTCGGCAAGACCGCGCTGGCCGAGGGCCTGGCCAAGCGCATCGTCGAGGGCAACGTGCCGGAGGTGCTGGAGGAGGCGGTCATCTACTCGCTCGACCTGGGCGCGCTGGTGGCCGGCACCAAGTACCGCGGCGACTTCGAGAAGCGCCTGAAGGCAGTGCTGGCGCAGCTGAAGAAGGTGCCCAACGCGGTGCTGTTCATCGACGAGATCCACACCATCATCGGCGCCGGCTCGGCCTCGGGTGGGACCATGGACGCCTCCAACCTGATCAAGCCGGCGTTGGCCTCGGGCGAACTGCGCTGCATCGGCTCGACCACCTTCCAGGAGTACCGCGGCATCTTCGAGAAGGACCGCGCGCTGGCGCGGCGCTTCCAGAAGATCGACGTGGTCGAACCGACCATCGGCGAGACCTACGAGATCCTGCAGGGACTCAAGCCCAAGTACGAGGCGCACCACAGCGTGACCTACGCCGACGAGGCGCTGCAGGCGGCGGTGGAGCTGTCGGTCAAGCACATCGGTGACCGCCTGCTGCCGGACAAGGCCATCGACGTGATCGACGAAGCCGGCGCGCGTCAGCGCCTGCTGCCGTTCGAGCAGCGCAAGGAATTGATCGACGTCGAGGAGATCGAGACCATCGTCGCCAAGATGGCCAGGATCCCGGCCAAGCAGGTCAGCGCCACCGACAAGGACGTGCTGCAGCACCTGGAGCGCAACCTGAAGATGGTGATCTTCGGCCAGGAGCCGGCGATCGAGTCGCTGGCCGCGGCGATCAAGCTGGCACGCTCGGGCCTGGGCAACCCGGACAAGCCGATCGGCAGCTTCCTGTTCGCCGGCCCCACCGGCGTGGGTAAGACCGAGGTGACCCGGCAGCTGGCGCTGCAGCTGGGCATCGAGCTGGTCCGCTTCGACATGAGCGAGTACATGGAACCGCACTCGGTGTCGCGGCTGATCGGCGCGCCCCCCGGCTACGTCGGCTTCGACCAGGGCGGTCTGCTGACCGAGAAGATCGTCAAGACCCCGCACTGCGTGCTGCTGCTGGACGAGGTGGAGAAGGCCCACCCGGACATCTTCAACATCCTGCTGCAGGTGATGGACCGCGGCGTGCTGACCGACACCAACGGACGCGAGGCCAACTTCAAGAACGTGATCGTAGTGATGACCACCAACGCCGGTGCGGCGCAGGCCTCGCGGCGCAGCATCGGCTTCACCCGCCAGGACCACAGCACCGACGCGATGGAGGTGATCCGGCGCAGTTTCACCCCCGAGTTCCGCAACCGCCTGGACGCGATCGTGCAGTTCCAGGGGCTGGGTTTCGAT
>JASGEB010000054.1:0-9563 GCA_047606785.1 Pseudoxanthomonas sp. | reverse complement strand
TCTCCCCGCCGCGCCGGGAGGCTTGGTATGCACGGAACGTCGTCTTGTCCAGTCGTTTCGCCCAATAGGGCGCCAGTGCGCAGTGCGCACCGCCGGTTACCGGATCCTCCGGGATGCCCTTGGCGGGGGCGAAATAGCGGCTGACGAAGTCGTAGTCGTCGTCACCGGGCGCGGTCACGATGACCCCGCCGCGGTCCATGCGGGCAATGGCCGAAATATCGGGAGCAAGCTCACGCACGCTCTGCGCGCTCTCCAACAGGGCCAGATAGTTGAAGGCATCGGCGACGACCTCGACGGGAGCCGTGCCCAGCGCTTCGGCAAGCCCCGGCGGCACCACGACATGCTCGGACTGCCGCGCCGGGAAATCCATGAGGTAACCCGTATCCGTCCGGCTCACCGTCAGCGGGCCGCTGGCCGAGTGGAACACCACTTGGCTGCGTGCGGGCTGCAACCGCTCCATGACCACGGCCGCACTGGCGAGCGTGGCGTGGCCGCAAAGCGGCACTTCGACAGTGGGAGTGAACCAGCGTAGGCGGTATTCGCCGCCTTCGGGGACGAGAAAGGCCGTCTCGGCCAGGTTGTTTTCGGCAGCGATGAGCTGAAGCAACGTGTCTTCCAGAAAGGCGTCCATCGGCATGACCGCCGCTGGATTTCCCGCGAAGCGGCGGTTGCTGAAGGCGTCAACCTGGAATATCGGGATGCGCATGGGAGGCTTCATGTCTCTTTGGATGCTTCGATCACGGGCCCCGCACCAGCCTCCACGCCCGATGGATGCGCGGATTGCGGGCGAAGTCCGGCGGGATGGTCTCCGCGCTGATTTCCTCGCAGTGGGCGAACTGGGCCACGGCCTGCTCGTCCAGGCGGAAACGGCGGAAGTTGTTGGAGAAGTACAGCACGCCGC
The DNA here is from genome assembly GCA_047606785.1 of Pseudoxanthomonas sp. Taxonomy (GTDB): domain Bacteria; phylum Pseudomonadota; class Gammaproteobacteria; order Xanthomonadales; family Xanthomonadaceae; genus Pseudoxanthomonas_A. The sequence continues at coordinate 8,662 of JASGEB010000054.1, read as the reverse complement.
CCGGCGCCAGCCGCGCCAGCGCCGCGCGCAGCAGGCGCGGGTGGTCGCGCTGGACGCCGAAGTCGTCGGCGCGCGCGGAGTTGGAGAAGGTCGGCGGGTCGCAGAACACCACCTCGTACTGGCCGCGGTCGGCCTCCAGCCAGGCCAGGGCGTCGGCCTGCACCAGCCGGTGCGCCGGGCCGGCGATGCCGTTGAGGGCGAAGTTGTCCGCGCACCACTGCAGGTAGGTCGCCGACAGGTCCACGCTGGTGGTCTGCGCCGCGCCGGCCACCGCCGCTTCCACGCTGGCCACGCCGGTGTAGCAGAACAGGTTGAGCAGGCGCTTGCCGCACGCCTGCGCCGCCATGCGCGCGCGCAGCGGGCGGTGGTCGAGGAACAGGCCGGTGTCGAGATAATCGAACAAGTTGGCCCGCAGCAGCGCGCCGTGCTCGCGCACGTGCACGAACTCGCCGCGCCGGTCCAGGCGCCCGTACTTGCTGCCGCCCTTGCCGCGCGCGCGCGCCTTCACCGCCACCTGCTCGCGCGGCACCTCCAGCACCGCACGCGCGGCGGCCAGCAGCTCGTTGAGGCGGCGGCGCGCGTCGGCCTCCGGCACGCTGGCCGGGGCGGCGTATTCCTGCACGTGCAGGAAGCGGCGGCGCGCGCCGTCGGCCTCCTCGTAGACGTCGATGGCGGCGGCGTATTCGGGCAGGTCGGCGTCGTAGGCGCGGAAGCAGGTGACGGCCTCGCGCTCGCGCCACTTCTTCAGCCTCTGCAGGTTCTTGCGCAGGCGATTGGCGACCATCTGCGCGCCCTCGCCCAGGGCGGGCGGCTCGGCCGATGCGCGCGTGGGCGGCGCGATCGGGTCGCAGACGATCAGCACGCACTCCAGCGCTCCGTTGAACATGCTGTATTTTTTGAATCCGCGCACAGGGATGTGCGCTGCTCCTGCGAGGGACTCGCGTTTATGGGCGCGCAGGCCGGTGGCGTGGGCGAGATCGTCGTCGCCGCACAGCAGGCTGGCGCGCCAGTTCGGCACGGCGCGGCGCAAGGCGTCGCTGAGTGTGCGGTACAGCGTCGGATCGGCGGCCAGGCGCGCGTCGTAGGGCGGGTTGCACACCACCGCGCCGCGTGCTTGCGGCGGCGCCGGCAACTGGGCGATGTCGGCCACCGCGAACGCGATCGCCGCCTCGACGCCGGCGCTGCGCGCGTTGGCGCGCGCGGCCTCGATCGCGCGCGGATCAAGGTCGCTGCCGTGCAGGACCGGGCGCAGCGCCGCCAGTCCGGCCGCGGCGCGCGCCTGAGCCTGCGCCACCAATGCCTCCCAGCCGGCCAGGTCGAAGCCGCGCCAGCGCGTCGGCGCCAGCAGCGGGCGCGCGGCCGGCGCGGCGCTCGCCGGCGACCACGGATCGGCATAGCGCTGCAGGCCCGGCGCGACGTCGGCCGCCATCAGCGCGCCTTCGATCAGCAGGGTGCCGCCGCCGCACATCGGGTCGAGCAGGCCGCCGCCGTCGGCATACAGCTGCAGCCAGCCGGCGCGCAGCAAGACCGCGGCGGCGAGGTTCTCCTTCAGCGGCGCTTCGTGCGGCGCACTGCGCCAGCCGCGCTTGTGCAGCGAACCGCCGCCGAGATCGACCGACAGCGTCGCCCGGCCCTTGCGCAGCGACAGGTTCAGGCGCAGGTCCGGGTGTTCGACGTCCACGCTCGGGCGCGCGCCGCTGTCGGCGCGCAGGCGGTCCACCACCGCATCCTTGACCCGCTGCGCGGCATAGCGCGCGTGGGTGATCGCGGTCCCGGACACGTGCGCATCCACCGCCAGGGTGTCCTCGACACCCAGGTGCGCGGCCCAGTCCACCGCAACGGTGCCGGCGTACAGCGCGGCCTCATCCGGGCAGTCGAATTCGGCGATCGGCCACAGCACGCGGCTGGCCAGGCGCGACCACAGCAGCGCGCGCTGGGCATCGATCGGTTCGCCCTCGGCATTGACCCCGGCGATGGTCGCCGTGGCCCGGGCCGCGCCCAGCGCCAGCAGCTCGTCGACCAGCAGGTATTCCAGACCCTTGGCGCAGGAAGCGAAGAACTTCATGCGCGGCGGCGGCGAGCGCGGCTCACAGCGCGGCCAGCAGCTGGGCGAAAGCCTGCGCGGTGGTCTCGATGTGGGCCGCCAGGCGATGGCCGTCGTTGACCAGCAGCAGCTGCGCGCGGCGCGCCTGCGCCCACTCGACCACCGCGCGCGCCGGGATCAACTCGTCGTCCCAGCCGTGCACCACCGACACCGGTACCTGCGGCGCGTCCAGCGCCGGCAGCCGCCCGAGCGCAACCGGCGGCGCCATCAGGAACAGGCCGACCACCGGCACCTGCAGCGCCACCTGCGCCGAGACGTAGGCGCCCAGGCTGGAGCCGGCCAACAACAGCGGCCCGCGCGCCGCGGCGGCGGCGGCCAGCTGCTTCAGCCGCGCCAGGCGCGCGCCGACGTCGCCCAGCTCGCTCACCTCGCGCATGCCGTCCAGGTCGGTGTAGTCCGGACGCTCGCAGCTCCAGCCGGCCGCCTCGGCCACCTGCGCCAGCGCGGCGACCTTGGTCGCGTCCGGGCCGCTCTCGAAGCCGTGCGAGAGGATGCAATGGCCGCGGATCACGGTGCCGCCTGCATCGACGGGTTCATGGAGCCATCCAGGTTCGGAGACATTGGCGAGAGGCAACTGGCGGAAAAGGGCGCCAGTCTAGCGCGGCCGCTCGCGCCCCTGTCCTTCGCCGCCGGCCGAGGGCGAAGCCGCCGATGCCCTACCATCGGCGCATGTCCGCCGCCGTCCACGTCGATCCACTGCCCTACGAGGCCCTGCTCGATCCGCGCCCACTGGACGCCATCGACACGGTGGTGATCCACTGCACCGAACTGCCGGACCTGGCCAGCGCGCGCCGATTCGGCGAGCAGGTGCGCTACGCCTCCGGCACCGGCAACAGCGGCCACTGGTACATCGACCGCGACGGCCGCAGCGAGCGCTGGGTCGCGCCGCAGCGCATCGCCCACCACGTGCGCGGCTGGAATCCACGTTCGGTCGGCATCGAGCTGGTCAACCGCGGGCGCTGGCCGCACTGGCTGCACGCCGGCCACCAGGCCATGGACGAGCCCTACCCGCCGGCGCAGATCGAGGCGCTGGTGGCGTTGCTGCTGTGGCTGCGTGCGGAACTGCCCGCGCTGCGTTTCATCGCCGGCCACGAGGACCTGGACACCGAATGGGTGGCGGCGGAAGACGATCCTTCCGTGCAGGTGCCGCGCAAGCGCGACCCAGGACCGCTGTTTCCCTGGGATGAAGTGCTGGCGCGGGTGGCGCTGCGGCGGTTGCCGTGACTTCACGCTGATCGCAGCCCCTTCTTCAATCCTCCGGCCAGACGATCGCCGGCTTGCCCGCGTCCTTGCGCGGGGCCGGCACCGCGGCCACCGCCTCCCATACCTTGAGCGCATCGACGGTGGCGGCGACGTCGTGCACGCGCACGATCGCCGCACCGTTCTGCGCGGCCAGCAGGTGCGCGGCCACCGACGACGCGGCGCGCTCGGCCGGGACCTGGCGCCCGGTCAGCTCGCCCAGGCTGCGCTTGCGCGACAGCCCGGCCAACACCGGCACGCCCAGTTCGGTGAAGCGGCGCAGTTGCGCCAGCAGCGCCAGGTTGTGCGCGGTGGTCTTGCCGAAGCCGAAGCCGGGATCGACGACGAGCTTGTTCCTGGCGATGCCGACCATCTCGGCGGCGAAGATGCGCTCGGCCAGGAAGCGGTGGACCTCGCCGACCACGTCGTCGTAGTGCGGCTGGTCCTGCATCGTGCGCGGCTCGCCCAGCATGTGCATCAGCACCACCGGCACGCCCAGTTCGGCAGCCACCTCCAACGCACCCTCGGCGCGCAGCGCGCGGATGTCGTTGACCATGCCGACGCCGGCCGCGACCGCCGCGCGCATCACCTCCGGCTTGCAGGTGTCGATGCTGATCGGCACCGAGGTCGCCTTCGCCAGTCGTTCGACCACCGGCACCACCCGCCGCAGCTCCTCCTCCAGCGGCACCCCGGCCGCGCCCGGGCGGGTGGACTCGCCGCCCACGTCGAGCAGGTCGGCGCCCTCTTCCACCAGCCGCAGGCCGTGCGCGACCGCCGCTTCCAGCGTGTCGTGCACACCGCCGTCGGAGAACGAATCCGGGGTGACGTTGACGATGCCCATCACCCGCGTGCGGTCGAGCTTGAGCAGGCGACCAGCACAATCGAGGGAGGGGGAGGTGTCGAACATGGGGCGGGTTCGGGACTCGGGACTCCGGGACTCGGGACTCGGGACTCGGGGACTCCGGGACTCCGGGACTCCGGGACTCCGGGACTCCGGGACTCCGGGACTCCGGGACTCCGGGACTCCGGGAAGGCTACCGCTTTTGCTCGTCATGACCGGACATGCGTCCGTTGAAAACCCCGCGAAGGCGGGAATCGCTCTGGCTTTTCGCTTCTGACAACAAAAGCAACAACCATGACCAGACGTTCGTCTGTTGAAAGCTCCGCTTTCGCGGCGGTTTCAACGGACGGATGCCCGGTCATGACGAACCAAGGCAAGGGCATACACTATTTTCGAATCCCGAATCCCAGCCCCTCACCCTCAGGTTTGCGCCGCCGTCCCGCCCACCGGCGGCAGTGGGCGCTTGGCCGGGGTGCCGCGGTCGTTGTCGCCGTCGCCCTTGGGCTTGTCCACCCAGCCCGGCGGCGGGTTGGGCGTGCGCCCCTCCATGATCGCCTTGACCTGCTCGGCGTCGATGGTCTCCCACTCCAGCAGGGCGGCGGTCATCGCCTCGACGATGGCGCGCTTGTCCTCCAGGATCCCGCGCGCCACCGCGTACTGCTCGTCCAGGATGCGGCGGATCTCCGCGTCCACCTTCTGCTGGGTGGCCTCGGAGATGGTCTTGCTGTGCACGCCGAAGCCGCCCTCGTCGTCGGCGTAGACCATCGTGCCCAGCGCGTCGGACATGCCGTACTTGGTGACCATGCCGCGCGCCATCTTGGTGGCGCGCTCGAAGTCGTTGGACGCGCCGGTGGACATCTGCCCGACGAAGATCTCCTCGGCGATGCGACCGCCGAACAGGATGGCGATGTCCTCGAGCATCTTGTCCTTGTAGCTGCTCAGCTGGTCGTGCTCGGGCAACTGCCAGGTCACGCCCAGCGCCCAGCCGCGCGGCATGATGGTGACCTTGTGCACCGGGTCGGCCTTGGGCAGGGACATGGCCACCACCGCGTGCCCGGACTCGTGGTAGGCGGTGTTGCGGCGCTCGTCCTCGCGCATGACCATGCTGCGGCGCTCGGGCCCCATGTAGATCTTGTCCTTGGCGTCCTCGAAGTCCTGCATGTCCACCTGCTGCTTGTTGCGGCGGGCGGCGAACAGCGCGGCCTCGTTGACCAGGTTGGCCAGGTCGGCGCCGGAGAAGCCGGGGGTGCCGCGCGCCAGCACGTCGGCGCGCACGTTGTCGGCCAGCGGCACCTTGCGCATGTGCACCTTGAGGATCTGCTCGCGGCCCTTGATGTCCGGCAGGCCGACCATGACCTGGCGGTCGAACCTACCCGGGCGCAGCAGCGCCTTGTCCAGCACGTCGGGGCGGTTGGTGGCGGCGATCACGATCACCCCCTCGCCGCCCTCGAAGCCGTCCATCTCCACCAGCATCTGGTTGAGGGTCTGCTCGCGCTCGTCGTGGCCGCCGCCCATGCCGGAGCCGCGGTGGCGGCCGACCGCGTCGATCTCGTCGATGAAGATGATGCACGGGGCGTGCTTCTTGGCCTGCTCGAACATGTCGCGCACGCGGCTGGCGCCGACGCCGACGAACATCTCCACGAAGTCCGAGCCGGAGATCGAGAAGAACGGCACCTTGGCCTCGCCGGCGATGGCCTTGGCCAGCAGGGTCTTGCCGGTGCCCGGCGGACCGACCATCAACACGCCGCGCGGGATCTTGCCGCCCAGCTTCTGGAACTTGGACGGGTCGCGCAGGAACTCGACCAGTTCGCCGACCTCTTCCTTGGCCTCGTCGCAGCCGGCCACGTCGGCGAAGGTGATCTTGACCTGGTCCTCGCCCTGCAGCTTGGCGCGCGACTTGCCGAAGGACATCGCGCCCTTGGCCCCGCCGCCGCCCTGCATCTGCCGCATCATGAAGATCCAGAAGCCGATGATCAGCAGCACCGGCAGGAACTGCAGCAGGATCACCCCCAGCGAGATGCCGTTGTCGGGCTTGTCGCGGGTGATGGTGACGTTCTTGTTGACCAGCTGGTTGACCAGTTGGTCGTCCTGCGGGCCGTACACCGTGGCGGTGGTGCCGTTGGTGCGCTTGTAGTTGATGACGTTGGTGGTCAGGGTGCTGTCGTTGGTGAACTGCACCGAGGAGACCTGGCCGCTGTTCACCTCCTGCAGGAACTCGGTGTAGGTGGTCTGCCCGTTGCCGCCCGCGGCCATCCCGCCGCGCGGCGAGAAGCTCTGGAAGACGACCATGAGCACCACGGCCAGCACGACCCACAGCAATACGTTCTTGGTCAAGTCGTTCATCCTCGCTAAAACCCGGTGCCGCTTCGTCTCTGGTCTGCCGCCACGTTACCGCAAACGCCCATACGCCGCTGTGCTGTCACTCCGGCACGGCCCGCCTGCCCTGTCCCAGCGCGTAGACCTCCGGGGAGCGCCGGCGCGAGGCGTCGGGCTTGCGGATCACCACCCGCTGGTAGCGGCGGCGCAGCTGTCGCAGGTAGTCGTCGAAACCGCTGCCCTGGAAGAGCTTGATCAGGAACGCCCCGCCTGGTTTGAGGTGGCGGTCGGCGAACTCCATGGCCAGCTCGGCCAAGTACATGGCACGCGGCTGGTCGACCGCCTCCACTCCGCTCTTGTTTGGGGCCATGTCCGACAATACAAGGTCCACCGGCTGGCCGGCGAGCATGGCATCCAGCCGCGATGACACGGCCTGGTCCCTGAAGTCGCCGTGAAGGAACTCGACCCCGGCCAGCGGCGGCATCTCCAGGATGTCCATCGCCACCACCCGGCCGCTGTCGCCCAGCGCCTGGCGCACGTACTGCGACCAGCCGCCCGGGGCGGCGCCCAGGTCGACCACCGCCATGCCGGGCTTGAGCAGACGGTCGCGTGCGATCAGCTCCTCCAGCTTGTAGGCCGCGCGCGAGCGCAGGCCCTCGGCCTGGGCACGCTTGACGTAGGGGTCGGAGAAGTGTTCGCGCAGCCAGCGCTGGCTGCTCTTGCTGCGGGTGGCCATCGGATTCGCCCTCTCCCCCGCATGCGGGGGAGGGCTCGGGTGGGGGCGCACGAGCGCCGGAAAATCGGGCGGCCATGATACCCTGAACCCTCGTCACCGCCCCTTTTCCGCATGCCCCCCAGCCTGACCGCCGCCCAGACCCGATTCCTTCGCGGCCAGGCGCACGGGCTCAAGGCCCTGCTGCAGGTCGGCGGCAAGGGCCTCACCGACGCCTTCGTGGCCGAGCTGGATCTGGCCCTGGAGCACCATGAACTGGTCAAGGTGAAGGTCGCCGCCGAGGACCGCCAGGCCCGCGACGCCCTCATCGGCCAGATCGGCGAGCGCAGCGGCGCCGCCCTGGTCCAGCGCATCGGCCACGTCGCCGTGCTGTACCGGCCCAGCCGCGACCACCGCCAGATCGTGCTGCCGCGCGCGTAGTTGCTTGGCGGAAACGGAAATCGGGAACGGGGAATGGTGAAAAGCCGGAGCGCCGCTTCCGACCATTGTCCATTCCCGCCCCCCATTCCCGCCTCATCCCATGTTCCTGACCCGCGAACTGCCCGACTACGCCTACGCTCTGAAGTCCGCCAACGGACGCAGCGCGCGGGTCAACGAGCTGGTGCTGGAACGCAGCTTCGCCCTGGCCCCGGACTGGCTGCTGCAGGACTGGCCGCTGGCCGAGGCCGGCGCCCTGGACGCCGCGCTGCTGCTGCCGCTGCTGGAACGCGCGCCCGAACTGGTGCTGCTGGGCACCGGCGAGCACCAGGTGTTCCCGCCGGCCGCGGCGATGGCCGCCTGCCTGACCCGCGGCATCGGCATCGAGGTGATGACCAACGCCGCCGCCGCCCGTACCTTCAACGTGCTGGCCGCCGAGGGCCGCAAGGTGGTGGCAGGGTTCGTGCTGGGGGCGTAGGAGCGCACCGCAGGGGCACTATGGGGCTTTCCATCGAAGCCCCACGCGCCCCTGCGGTGCGCTCCTGCGTGTCATCGCGCCGGCAGGTAGGCTTGGGGGTCGACCGGCTTGCCGTTGTAGCGGATCTCGAAGTGCAGTCCGTCGCTGCTGGCGCCGCTGCGGCCCATCTCGGCGATCTGCTGGCCGGCCTTGACGGCCTGGCCCTCGTTGACCAGGCGCTTGCGGTTGTGGCCGTAGGCGGTCAGCCAGTTCTCGTCGTGCTTGACGATGATCAGTTCGCCATAGCCAACCAGGCCGGCGCCGGAATAGACCACCGTGCCGTCGGCCGCCGCGCGCACCGGCTGGCCGCCGCTGCCGGCGATGTCGATGCCCTGGCGGGTGGCGTCGCCGGCGACGAAGGTCTCGGTCACCTGGCCATCGGCCGGCCAGCGCCAGGCGAACGGCGAGCGTACCGGCGGCGGCGCGGTGGACGTGGCCGGCGTGGCGGCCGCGCCGGTCGATGGGCGCGCCGGCGTGGACGCGACGGCGGCCGGG
>JASGEB010000053.1:0-25025 GCA_047606785.1 Pseudoxanthomonas sp. | reverse complement strand
GCGCCGCCTCCACGTCCAGCAGGCGGCCGGCGCACGCGTCGTCGGCCGCGGTCCAGCCAGGCGGGACGCCGCCGGTCAGTGCGATCAGGCCAACCAGCCCTGCGAACGCGCGGCGTACACGGCTTCGGTGCGCGAGCCGACCGCCAGCTTGCGATAGATGTGCTTGATGTGGCATTCGACCGTATATCTCGACAGGTACACCTGCTCGGCGATCTCTCGGTTGGTGAAGCCGCGGGCGACGTAGGTGAGGATCTCCACCTCGCGCGCGCTCAGCGGCCCCATCCTGACGGCCGCCGGCGTCTGCGGCGCGGGCGCGGCGTCCGCATCCGCCCGCACCAGGGTCTGCAGGATGCGCCGGGCCACGAACGGATCGATCGGCGCGCCGCCCTGCAGCACGCTGCGGATCGCCAGCTTCACCTCCAGGTCATCGCGCTCCTTGAGCACGTAGCCGGTGGCGCCGGCCGCCAGCGCCGAGAGGATCGCATCCTCGCTGCTCCAGGCCGTCACCACCACGATCGCCAGCGCCGCGTCGTCCTGGCGGAAACGGCCGATCAGCTCGATCCCGCTGCCGTCCGGCAGGCCCAGGTCGACCAGCGCCAAGGCCACCGGCTGCTCGGCCCACAGCGCCAGCGCCGCGGCCCGGGTCGCCACCGGGATGATCGCGTCCGCCGCGTAGCCCAGTTCCAGCAGGATCGCCAGCATGCGCCGCTGCACGTCCGGATCGTCCTCCACCAGCAGGACCGGGGCGGGCAAGGGAACGGTTTGAGCGGATTCCTGCGGATAGATCATCGGCGGCGGCCAGGCTAAGGCGGGGCCACTTTGGCACAGTTCCGTTCCCGCTCCATATCCCTGAAATTGGGGAGTGCGCGCCAAAAACCGGACACCAGATTTCAGGGATATGCAGGACAAGGCGCGGGCCGCCGGCGGGTAGAATTGCGCGATCCCTCCGCTGCACCACGCCATGACCGAAACCGCACGCCCCGCCTTCCACGGCTTCGAGCAGATCCCGCTGCGCGAGTACGCCGAACGCGCCTACCTTGATTATTCGATGTACGTGGTGCTGGACCGCGCCCTGCCCTTCGTCGGCGACGGCCTCAAGCCGGTGCAGCGGCGCATCGTCTACGCGATGAGCGAGCTGGGCCTGAACGCGGCGGCCAAGCCGAAGAAGTCCGCGCGCACGGTCGGCGACGTGATCGGCAAGTACCACCCGCACGGCGACAGCGCCTGCTACGAGGCGCTGGTGCTGATGGCGCAGCCGTTCTCCTACCGCTACCCGCTGATCGACGGCCAGGGCAACTTCGGCTCGCCGGACGATCCCAAGTCGTTCGCGGCGATGCGCTACACCGAGTCCAAGCTGACCCCGATCGCCGAGGTGCTGCTGGGCGAGCTGGGCCAGGGCACGGTCGACTGGGTGCCCAACTTCGACGGCACCCTGGAGGAGCCGAGCTGGCTGCCGGCGCGGCTGCCGCACCTGCTGCTCAACGGCACCACCGGCATCGCCGTGGGCATGGCCACCGACGTGCCGCCGCACAACCTGGGCGAGCTCGTCAGCGCGCTGGTGCGGCTGATCGACGACCCCGAAGCCAGCGTGGCCGAGCTGTGCGAGCACGTGCGCGGCCCGGACTACCCGACCAGCGCCGAGGTCATCACCTCGCCGGCCGACCTGCGCGCGATGTACGAATCCGGCACCGGCAGCGTGCGCGCCCGCGCCACCTTCGCCAAGGAGGCGGCCAACATCGTGGTCACCGCCCTGCCCTACCAGGTCTCGCCGTCGAAGGTGATCGAGCAGATCGCCGCGCAGATGCGCGCCAAGAAGCTGCCGTGGCTGGAGGACATCCGCGACGAGTCCGACCACGCCAACCCGGTACGGGTGGTGCTGATCCCGCGCAGCAACCGGATCGACGCCGAGCAGCTGATGGGCCACCTGTTCGCCACCACCGACCTGGAGAAGAGCTACCGGGTCAACCTCAACGTGATCGGCCTGGACGGCCGCCCGCAGGTCAAGGACCTCAAGTCGCTGCTGTCCGAGTGGCTGCGCTTCCGCTACGACACCGTGACCCGCCGCCTCAAGCACCGGCTGGAGAAGGTCGAGCGCCGCCTGCACCTGCTGGAGGGCCTGCTGGTCGCCTTCCTCAACCTGGACGAGGTGATCCGCATCATCCGCAGCGAGGACGAGCCGCGGGCGGCGCTGATCGCCCGCTTCGCGCTGAGCGAGGAGCAGGCCGACTACATCCTGGAGACCCGCCTGCGCCAGTTGGCGCGGCTGGAGGAGATGAAGATCCGCGCCGAGCAGGACGAACTGGACGCCGAGCGCGACCGCCTGATCGCCACCCTCGGCTCCAACGCCAGGCTGCGCAAGCTGGTCAAGGACGAGCTGCTGGCCGACACCAAGAAATACGGCGACGCACGGCGTTCGCCGCTGGTGGCACGCCAGGCCGCGCAGGCGCTGGACGAGACCGAGCTGGTGGCCAGCGAGCCGATGACCGTGGTGCTGTCGGAGAAGGGCTGGGTGCGCGCGGCCAAGGGCCACGACGTCGACGCGGCCGGGCTGTCCTACCGCGAGGGCGACGGCCTGCTGGCGGCGGTGCGCACGCGCAGCAACCAGCAGGTGGCGTTCCTGGACTCGAGCGGACGCAGCTATTCCACCGCGGTGCACACCCTGCCGTCGGCGCGCGGCAACGGCGAGCCGCTGACCGGGCGCTTCGCGCCGCCCGCCGGCGCCTCGTTCCAGGCGCTGGCCAGCGGCGAGGACACCGCCCGGCTGGTGCTGTGCTCCTCGCACGGCTACGCCTTCGTCACCCGCTTCGAGAACCTGACCGGCCGCAACAAGGCCGGCAAGGCGCTGCTGAGCCTGGCGCCGAACGCGCGCGTGCTGCAGCCGGCGCTGCTGGCCGACCCGGACGGCGCGCGCATCGTCGCGGTTACCAGCGCCGGCAACCTGCTGGCCATCCCCGCCGGCGAGCTGCCCGAGCTGGACAAGGGCAAGGGCAACAAGCTGATCGACATTCCCAAGGCCAAGCTCGCCACCGAGCGGGTGGTGGCGGTGGCCGCGGTCGCGCCCGGCGGCACCCTGCAGGTGCGCAGCGGCCAGCGCACCATGACCCTGTCGTTCAAGGACCTGGACACCTACCTGGGCCACCGCGCCAGCCGCGGCCACCTGCTGCCGCGCGGCTGGCAGAAGGTCGACGGGTTGGAGTAGAAGCGGCCGTGGCCGCGATGAAAGCCGGCAGAATCAACGGGCAAGCCGGATCGCGTCTATGGGGCATTCCTACGAAATTTCGCCGTCGCCGATCTTGGAGGTCTGGTACAGCTCCACGCCGATGCGCTTGATCAGGCCCAGTTGCTTCTCCAGCCACCAGGCATGGTCTTCCTCGGTGTCGCGCAGTTGCTTGAGCAGCATGTCGCGGCTGACGTAGTCCTGCCTGTCCTCGCACAGCTTGATCGCCGCGGCCAGGTTGGCGCGCACCAGGTACTCCACGCGCAGGTCGGCCTCGATCATGCCGACCACGTCCACGCCCGGCTCGAACGGATGCGGGCGCATGTCCGGCGTGCCTTCCAGGAACAGGATGCGGCGCAGGATCGCGTCGGCGTGCTCGGTCTCCTCCTGCATCTCGTGGTTGATGCGCTCGTACAGCCGCATCAGGCCCAGATCGTCGTAGCGGCGCGAATGCAGGAAGTACTGGTCGCGCGCGGCCAGCTCGCCGCGCAGCAGCTCGACCAGGCAGGCCACGACTTCGGGATTGCCCTTCATCGGACGGCTCCTTGATGGAAAACGGGGACGGCGCAAGCCTGTCGCAAAACCGGCGCCGATGCTCTAATCGGAATCAGTCGCAACCGTGCGCCAGCCTTACCCACCGCGCCTACCCGCCGCCCGCCCGATCGGACCTGGGCGGCGGCTAGAATCGAGCCAGTCCTGCCCGGGGGCACTGCATGCTCAAGTGGATCCGGCGCGCGCTGCTCGCGCTGCTGGTGGTGATCGTGGCCTGCTTCGCAACGGGCTGGTGGCTGCTGCACGGCAGCCTGGCGCGGCTGGACGGCCACGCCGCCCTGGCCGGGCTGTCGGCGCCGGTCACGCTCGCCCGCGACAAGCGGGGCACGGCCAGCATCGATGCCGCCGACGACGCCGACGCGGCGCGCGCGCTGGGCTACGTGCACGCGCAGGAGCGCTACTTCGAGATGGACCTGCTGCGCCGCAGTCCGGCCGGCGAACTGGCGGCGCTGTTCGGCCCGCCGGCGCTGGCGCACGACCGCGCGGTGCGCCTGCACCGCATGCGCGCGCAGGCCGAGGCGACCCTGGCCGCGCTCGACCCAGCGCAGCGCGCGCTGCTGGACGCCTATGCCGCAGGCGTCAACGCCGGGCTGGCGGCACTGCGCGTGCGGCCCTGGCCCTATCTGCTGCTGCGCCAGCGGCCGCAGCCGTGGACGCCGGCCGATTCGCTGCTGGCCGGCTATGCCATGTACTTCGACCTGCAGGACGCCGACGGCGTGCGCGAGCGCGGCCTGGCGCAGCTGCATGCACGGCTGCCGGCACCGCTGTACGCCCTGCTGGTCCACGCCGGTTCGAGCTGGGACGCGCCGCTGACCGGTGACGCGCTGGGCGACGCGGCCCTGCCCGGCCCGGATCAGGTGGATCTGCGCCAGTTGCCGTCGCCGGCCGGTGACGATGGCAACGCAACCGAAGCCCACGCCCCCGGCAGCAACAACTTCGCCGTCGGCGGCGCCCTCACCGCCGACGGCCGCGCGATCGTCGCCGACGACATGCACCTCGGCCTGCGCGTTCCCAACCTCTGGTTCCGCGCACGCCTGCGCTTCGCCGATCCGCAGGCCGCCGGCGGGCGGGTGGACGTCACCGGCTTCACCCTGCCCGGCCTGCCGGCGGTGATCGTCGGCAGCAACGGTCACGTGGCCTGGGGCTTCACCAACAGCTACGCCGACACCACCGACCTGTTCCGCGTGCATCCGTGCAAGGCGCCGGGCGAAACCGGCTGCGAGCCGGTGCAGGTCCAGCGCGAAGTGCTGCACGTGGCCGGCGCCGCCGACCAGACCCTGGACGTGCGCCAGACCCGCTACGGCCCGCTGGTGGAGGACCGGGCCGACGGCAGCGCGCTGGCGCTGCGCTGGGTCGGACAGCTGCCCGGCGCGCTGAACCTGGGGCTGGCCGAGTTCGCCCGCGCCGGCGACCTGTCGCAACTGCTGTCCGCGGCCGCGCACACCGCCATACCGGCGCAGAACCTGGTGGCCGCCGATGCCGCCGGCCACATCGCCTGGCGCGTGCTCGGTCCGCTGCCACAGCGCGCGCCCGGCTGCGGCGATCCCGCGCAGGTGCTCGACGCCGGCCCGGCCTGCCCACCGTGGCCGATCTCCACCGCCCTGGCCGAGCCGATCGTCGACCCGGCCGACGCACGCCTGTGGACGGCCAACGCCCGCACCAGCGACGGCGCCCGCCTGGCGCTGCTCGGCGACGGCGGCTACGCGCTCGGCGCGCGCGCGCAGCAGATCCGCGACGACCTGCGCCGCCGCGACCGCTTCAACGAGCGATCGCTGCTGGCCATCCAGCTCGACGACCGCGCGGTACTCCTGCAACGCTGGTGGTCGCTGCTGCAGGTCGAAGCCGGTTCGGCGCGAACCGGCTCGGCGCTGGCCGCACTGGCCCGCGCCGCCGGCCACTGGGACGGCAATGCCGAACCTTCGTCGGTCAGCTACCGGCTGGTGCGCGCGTGGCGGCTGGCGGTGGTCGGGCGCATCGCCGAGGGCCTGGCCGCGCCGGCCCGAGTCGCGCTCGGACCCGGCTTCGAGTTGCCCACCCTGAGCCAGTTCGAAGGCGTGGCCTGGCCGCTGCTGCAGCAGCGCCCGGCGCACCTGCTGCCGCGCCGCTGGCATTGCGCCGACGCGACCGCCGCCAGCTGCCCCGACGGCTGGCACGCGCTACTGGAGGACGCCGCCGCGGAAGTGCGTACCCGCCTCACCGCACAAGGTCCGCTCGCCCAGCGCAGCTGGGGCGAAGCCAACACCGCCGCCATCTGCCATCCGCTGGCGCGGGCCCTGCCGCAGGCGCTCAAACCGCTGCTGTGCATGCCGGCCGAAGCGCTGGCCGGCGACACCGCCATGCCGCGCGTGGCCGGCCCGGACTTCGGCGCCAGCGAGCGCATGGTGGTATCTCCCGGCCACGAGGCCGACGGCATCGCCCACATGCCCGGCGGCCAGAGCGGCCACCCGCTGTCGCCGTTCTGGGGCGCCGGCCACGAAGACTGGGTGCACGGCCGGCCGACGCCGTTCCTGCCGGGCAAGGCCAAGCATTCGCTGGTGCTCGAGGCGGGGAAGTCAGGATAGCTAAAGCCCTACGCCAGCGCCTGCTCGTGCACGCCGGCCACGGCGCGGCCGGACGGGTCGGCCATCCTGGCGAAGCTCTCGTCCCAGGCGATCGCCGCCGGCGAGGAGCAGGCGATCGACTTGCCGCCGGGCACGGTCTCGGCCGCCGCGGGGCTGGGATAGAAGCGCTCGAAGACCGCGCGGTAGAAATACGCCTCCTTGGTCAGCGGCGGATTGACCGGGAAGCGCTTGTCGGCGGCGGCCAGTTCGCGGTCGGAGACCTGCGCCTCGGCGTGCGCCTTCAGCCCGTCGATCCAGCCGTAGCCGACGCCGTCGCTGAACTGTTCCTTCTGCCGCCACAGAATCGATTCGGGCAGGTAGCCCTCGAACGCCGCGCGCAGCACGCCCTTCTCCATCCGCTGCGGGCCGTCGCTGCCCTTGATCACCATCTTGTACTTGGCGTCCATCTTCATCGCCACGTCGAGGAATTCGCGGTCCAGGAACGGCACCCGCGGCTCCACGCCCCAGGCCATCATCGACTTGTTGGCGCGCAGGCAGTCGTAGTTGTTGAGCGCGTCGAGCTTGCGGATCAGTTCCTCGTGGAACTCGCGCGGGTTGGGCGCCTTGTGGAAGTACAGGTAGCCGCCGAAGATCTCGTCGCTGCCCTCGCCCGACAGCACCATCTTCACCCCCATCGCCTTGATCCGGCGCGCCAGCAGGAACATCGGGGTGGAGGCGCGGATGGTGGTGACGTCGTAGGTCTCGATGTGGCGGATCACCTCCGGCAGCGCGTCCAGGCCCTCCTCGAAGCTGTATTCGAAACCGTGGTGGACGGTGCCGAGCATGTCGGCGGCGACCTTGGCCGCGGCCAGGTCGGGCGAGCCCTTCAGGCCGATCGCGAAGCTGTGCAGGCGCGGCCACCACGCCTCGGTGCGGTCGCCGTCCTCGATGCGGTGGCGGGCGTAGCGCGCGGCCACCGCCGCCACCAGCGAGGAATCCAGGCCGCCGGACAGCAGCACGCCGTAGGGTACGTCGGTCATCAGCTGACGGTGCACGGCGGCCTCGAAGGCCTCGCGCAGTTCGGCCGGCGAGACTTCCACGCCTTCCACCGCGTCGTAGTCACGCCACGGCCGCCGGTAGTAGCGGGTCAGCTCGCCGGTGGCGGTGTCGTACCAGTGGCCGGGCGGGAACTGCGCCACGTCGGCGCAACTGTCGGCCAGCGACTTCATCTCCGAGGCCACCCGCAGCCGGCCCTCCCGGTCGTGGCCCCAGTACAGCGGGCACACGCCGATCGGGTCGCGGGCGATGATCGCCCGGCCCTGGGCCTGGTCCCACAGGGCGAAGGCGAAGATGCCGTTGAGGCGATTGAGGAACGAGGCCGGCGCGTCCTCCAGGTACAGCGCGTTGATCACCTCGCAGTCCGAGCCGGTCTGGAAATCGTAGGCCTGCTTCAGCTCGGCCTTGAGTTCGCGGTGGTTGTAGATCTCGCCGTTGACCGCCAGCGCCAGCCGGCCATCGGCGGACAGCAGCGGCTGCGAGCCGCCGACCGGATCGACGATGGCCAGGCGCTCGTGCACCAGGATCGTCCGTTCGTCCAGGTACACGCCGCTCCAGTCCGGGCCGCGGTGGCGCTGGCGCTGCGAGCACTCCAGCGCCTGCCGGCGCAGGACGGTGGGATCGTCGCCGGCCTGCAGGCCGAAGATGCCGAAGATGGAACACATGGGGGAGAACTCCGGAGGGAAGGTGGAAAGCTTTTTCCTACCCCGTACTCGGGATAGGGTCGAAAACAAAAAAACCCGCATCTGGCGATGCGGGCTTCTGGTATTCGGTGGGTGTTTTCCCGTGCCTAGTCGCAGACCCGCATCGTCCGCGCGCGATTGTCGGCGCGCAGATTGTTGCGGTTGTCGTTCACGGCATTGGCAAGGGCGGACAACATGGCGGCGAAGCTAACCGATCCGCGCGCACCCCGCAACCGTTGCTGCGGCAACCGTGTGCCGGCACCCGGCCTGCCCGCAAGAGCATCCATGGGCGACCGATCTTCGAGAAAGCCCGATCGCGCCCATCGGGCGCTGCTACAGGAGGCGTTCGAGCAGGCGCTGGTAGAGCCCGGGCAGGGCCTCCAGGTCGGCCACGCGCACGTGCTCGTCGACCTGGTGGATGCTGGCGTTGACCGGGCCGACCTCGATGCACTGCGCACCGAGCGGGGCAATGAAGCGCGCATCGGAGGTGCCGCCGCCGGTGCTCTCCTGCGGCGGCGCGCCGGCGAATTCGGCCAGCACCTCGCGGGCGACGCTGCGCAGCCGGCCTTGCGGAGTGTGGAAAGGCTCGCCGCTGCGATGCCACTTCAGCGCGTAGTCCAGGCCGTGGCGATCGAGCAGCGCGGCGATCTCCGTTTCCAGCCGCGGCGCGTCCCAGTGCGGGTTGTAGCGCAGGTTGAACTGCACCTGCAGCTCGCCGGGGATGACGTTGCCGGCGCCGGTGCCGGCATGGATGTTGGAGATCTGCAGCGAGGTCGGCGGGAAGCTCTCGTAGCCGTCGTCCCAGTGGCGCGCGGTCAGTTCGGCCAGTGCCGGCGCGGCCAGATGGATCGGGTTGCGCGCCTTCTCGGGGTAAGCGACGTGGCCCTGCACTCCGCGCACGCTGAGCGTGGCCGACAGGCTGCCGCGCCGGCCCACGCGCAGCAGGTCGCCCAGTTTCTCGGTCGAGGACGGCTCGCCGGTGATGCACCAGTCGATGCGCTGGCCGCGCTCGCGCAGCGCCTGGGCGACGCGGCGCACGCCGTCGATGGCATCGCCCTCCTCGTCGGAGGTCAGCAGGATCGCCAGCGTGCCGGCATGATCCGGATGGGCGGCGACGAAGCGCTCGGCGGCGACCACGAAGGCGGCGACGCTACCCTTCATGTCGGCCGCGCCGCGCCCATACAGCACGCCGTCGCGGATCTGCGGCGCGAACGGCGCGCTGGTCCAGGCCGCGTCCGGCCCGGGCGGCACCACGTCGGTGTGGCCGAGCAGCACCAGCACCGGCGCGCCGCTGCCGTGCGTAGCCCAGAGGTTGTCGACCCGGCCGAAACGCAGGTGCTCGCAGGCGAAGCCGGCCTTGGCCAGTCGCTGTGCGATCAAGGCCTGGCAGCCGGCGTCGTCCGGGGTGACCGACGGCCGAGCGATCAGGTCGAAGCTGAGGTCGAGTACGTCGCTCATGCGGATCCCGTTTACAGGCTCGCTTTTGATTTGTTCGTCATTTTTTGTTCGTCATTCCCGCGAAGGCGGGAATCGCTCTTGCTGTTGTCATTGCCGTTGCCTTGCAAAAAACGAACAGCGATTCCCGCCTTCGCGGGGTTTTCAACGGACGAATGTCCGGTCATGACGAGCAAGAGCAATCAACCAATACCGAAGCGCTTCTTGAAGCCGTTGTCGGAAAAGCCCTGGCTCAGTTCGCCGTCGTCGGTGACCACCAGCGGGCGCCGGATCAGCTGCGGATGCTCGCGCAGCAGCAGCTTCCACTCGGCGTCCGAGCCGGGCGACTTGCGGTTGTCCGGCAGCTGCCGCCAGGTGGTCGAGGACTTGTTGACCAGCGCCTCGAAGCCGCCGGCCTTGCCGGCCCATTCCACCAGCGTCTCCGGCGCGGGCTTGTGCTCGCGGTAGTCGACGAAGGTATAGGCGACGCCAAAGCGGTCCAGCCACTTGAGGGCCTTCTTGCAGGTGTCGCAGTTCTTCAGTCCGTAGATCGTGGTCATGCGCGGCTAGTCCGCCAGCCCGCGCAGCAGGTCGTTGACGCTGGTCTTGCTGCGGGTCTGCGCGTCGACCTGCTTGACGATCACCGCGCAGTACAGCGAATGGCTGCCGTCCCTGGCCGGCAGCGAGCCGGACACCACCACGCTGCCCGGCGGCACGTAGCCGTAGCTGATCTCGCCGGTGGTGCGGTCGTAGATGCGCGTGCTCTGGCTGAGGAACACGCCCATGCCGATCACGCTGTGGTGGCCGACCACCACCCCTTCCACCACTTCGGCGCGGGCGCCGATGAAGCAGTGGTCCTCGATGATGGTCGGGCTAGCCTGCAACGGCTCCAGCACGCCGCCGATGCCGGCGCCGCCGGACAGGTGGCAGTGCCGGCCGACCTGCGCGCACGAACCGACCGTGGCCCAGGTGTCCACCATCGTGCCCTCGCCCACCCACGCGCCGATGTTGGTGAAGCTGGGCATCAGCACCACGTCCTTGCCGAAGTAGCTGCCGCGGCGGGCGATCGCGCCGGGCACCACGCGCACGCCGGCGGCGCGGAACCTGGACTCGTCCCAGCCGGCGAAGCGCGCCTCGACCTTGTCCCAGAACGGCGCCGGCTGCGCTTCCACCACCGCCATGTCGTTGACCCGGAAGTACAGCAACACCGCCTTCTTCAGCCACTCGTTGACCTGCCAGCCGCCGCGACCGTCCGGCTCGGCGACACGGAAGCTGCCCGCCTCCAGACCGGCGATGGCCGCTTCCACGGCCGAGCGGGTGGAACCGGCGATCTCCACCGGGGTCAGTTCGGCGCGGCGCTCGAACGCGCTCTCGATCAGCGCGCGCAGGTCGTCCACGCCGACCGAGAACGGCGCGTCCTTGGCGGGGCTCTTCTTCTTGGCGGGGCTCACGGCAGGTTCTCCAGGCTCTTGCGCAGGGCGCCGGCCAGCGCCTCCTGCATCGGGGGGGTTAGCGGCCGGTCGGATTCGTCGCTGATATGGAACAGGTCCTCGGCGCGCTCGCCGAAGGTGGCGATGCGGGCGTCGTGCACGCGCAGCTGCGCGGCGCGCAGCTCCTGCGCCAGCTGCGCCAGCAGGCCGGGGCGGTCGGGCGCGACCAGGTCGAGCACGGTCAGGCGCCCGTCGGCGCTGCGGCCGAACTCGATGCGCGGGGCGAAGCGGAAGTAGCGCAGCTGGCGCGGCACCGCGCGCTGCGCCGGCCGCACCTGCGCCAGCTCGCCCTGCAGCGCCAGCCGCAGCGCGCGCTCCAGTTCGGGCGGCTCCGGGCAGGCGTAGCGGTCGCCGGGCAGGATCTCGAAGGTGTCGAACACGGTGCCGTGCGGCCCGACCAGCACCCGCGCCTGGTGGATGCCGAAGCCGAGCCGGTCCAGGGTGGCCACGATCGCCGCGAACAGGCCGTCGCGGTCGGGCGAGTGCACGAACACCTCCAGCGCTGCGCCGTCGTCGTCGATCGGCCGCGCCACCACCGCGGTCTCGCCCGGCCGCACGTCCACCAGCGCGGCGACCTGCCAGGCCAGCTGCTCGGGGCGGAAACGCAGGAAGGCCTCGTCCGGCATCTGCGCGAACTGGCGGTCGACGGTGGCATCGTCCAGGCCCTGCGCGCGCAGCAGCGCGCGCGCGCTTTCGCGCCCTTCGCGCACGCGCAGACCGGTGGCCAGGGCGCCGCCGCCGCCCTCGCGCAGCACCCGCCGGGTGGCGAAGTACAGGTCGGCCAGCAGCCGGTCCTTCCACGCGTTCCACAGCTTGGGGCTGGTGCCGGCGATGTCGGCGCAGGTCAGCAGGTACAGATAGTCCAGGTGCTCGCGGTCGCCGGCCAGGGCGGCGAAATTGCGGATCACCTCGGCGTCGGCGATGTCCTGCTTCTGCGCGGTCACCGACATGCGCAGGTGCTGCAGGACCAGCCACCCCACCAGCGCGGTGTCGTCCTCGTCCAGGCCGTGGGCCCGGCAGAACTCGCGCGCGTCGACCGCGCCGAGCTCGGAATGGTCGCCGCCGCGGCCCTTGGCGATGTCGTGGAACAGCCCCGCCAGCAACAGCAGTTCCGGCTTGCGCAGGCGCGGCCACACTTCGTGGGCGATGGAGAAGCGCTCGTCCGGGCGGCCGCTGGCGAACGAGGCGAGGTTCTGCAGCACCATCAGCGTGTGCTGGTCGACGGTGTAGACGTGAAACAGGTCGAACTGCATGCGCCCGGACACCTGCGCGAACGCCGGCAGCCACTGCCCCAGCACGCCCAGCCGCGCCATCCGCGCCAGCGTCTCCACCGCGCGCGGGCCGCGCAGCAGGGCCATGAACTGCGCCCGCTGCGCCGGAGTGGCGCGGGTGTACGGGGTCAGCCCGCGCAGCGACTCGGCCAGCGCGCGCGCGGTGCGCGAGTGCAGGCCGGACACCTGCGGCTGCGCGGCCCAGGTGGCGAACAGCGCGAACACCCGGCCGATGTCGCCGTCCGGCCAGCGCGGGTCGCGCGCGGCCAGGTAGTTGCGGCGCAGCTCGAACTCATCGTCCAGCGCGCGCGGCACCGGCTCGCCCTCGAACTGCTCCTCGAAGCGCTGCAGCAGCCGCTCGCCGACCCGGCGCACGATGGCCGCGCTGCGGTAGAAGCCCTGCATCATCTGCTCGACGCCGAGGTTGTCGGCGGTGTCGGCATAGCCCAGCCGCAGCGCCAGCGCCTTCTGGTACTCGAACAGCAGCCGCTCCTGCGGCCGCCCAGCGACCCGGTGCAGGCCGTAGCGCAGCAGCGCCAGGTGGCGACGCTCGCGCGCCAGCGCGGCGGCCTCGTCCGACCCCAGGTGGCCCATGCCGACCAGCGCGCCCAGGTCGTGCACGCCGAAGGTGCGCAGTGCGATCCAGCCGAGGGTCTGCACGTCGCGCAGCCCGCCCGGGCCGTCCTTGAGGTCCGGTTCGAGGTTGTCGGAGATGCCGCCGAAGCGGGCGTGGCGGGCGGCCATTTCCTCGCGCTTGGCGGCGAAGAACGCGCGCGGCGGCCACACCTCGTCCGGCGCGATGGCGGCGGCCAGCGCCTGCCGGGCCGCCTCGTCGGCGTGCACCGGCCGCGCCTCCATCAGCGCGGTCAGCACGGTCTGGTCGGCGGCCGCCTCGCTGCACTGGGCGGGCGAGCGCACCGCAGCGCCCAGCTTCAGCCCGCAGTCCCACAGCAGCGCCTGCCAGCGCGCCAGCGCGGCGGCGTGGCGCTGCTGGGCGTCGGCCTCGGCCAGCACCAGCACGTCCACGTCCGAGAACGGGAACAGTTCGCCGCGGCCGTAGCCGCCGACCGCGAACAGCGCCAGGCCGGCGGCGTCGGCCAGGCAACGCCGCCAGGCCGCCAGCAGCAGCTGGTCCATGGCGCGCGCGCGCAGGCCGAGCACGCGGTCGATGCGGTCCGGGTCGCCGCTGCGGCGCTCGAGCCGGTCGTCGGTCGCGGCCAGCTGCGCGCGCGCCTGCGCCGACCAGGCGGCGTCGTCGACCGTGGCGGCCACGGCGTCGGCGGCCCCGCCGGCGGCGCGGTCCACGCTCACAGGTCGTTGTCGTCGCCCGGCAGCCGGGTCAGGATTTCCACCCCGTCGGCGGTCACCGCCACCATGTGCTCCCACTGCGCGGAGAGCTTGCGGTCCTTGGTGACCACGGTCCAGCCGTCCGGCAGCACGCGGGTGAAGCGCGTGCCCTCGTTGATCATCGGCTCGATGGTGAAGGTCATGCCCTCCTTAAGCACCAGGCCCTCGCCGGGGCGGCCGTAGTGCAGCACCTGCGGCTCATCGTGGTAGACCTTGCCGATGCCGTGGCCGCAGTACTCGCGCACCACCGAGAAGCGCTCGGACTCGGCGTACTGCTGGATGGCATGGCCAACGTCGCCCAGGGTGGCGCCCGGCCGCACCGCGCGGATGCCGCGGAACATCGCCTCGCGGGTCACCTCGACCAGCCGCCGCGCCATCACCGACGGCGTGCCGACGTAGTACATGCGACTGGTGTCGCCGTGCCAGCCATCCTTGATGACGGTCACGTCGATGTTGACGATGTCGCCGTCCTTGAGGACCTTGGACTCGCTGGGGATGCCGTGGCAGATGACGTTGTTGACCGAGGTGCACACGGCCTTGGGATAGCCGCGGTAGCCGACGTTGGCCGGCACCGCCTTCTGCACATTGACGATGTGGTCGTGGCAGACCCGGTCCAGCTCCTCGGTGGTCACGCCCGGCCTGACGTACGGCGCCACGACCTGCAGCACCTCGGCCGCCAGCCGGCCGGCCACGCGCATCTTGTCGATTTCTTCGGGGGTCTTGAGATGGATGCCCATGCGGCGATTATCGCCCATGAGCAAGCAAAACCGGGATCAGAATGCGCGTTCATCCAAAATCGAACGCCCCCACCCGGCCGCGCCGGGCGCCGGCAATCATGCGGACCACCGGGCGGTCACGGCGGCTCGCCGAAACCCGGCCGCTTGCGCCAAGTCCCCGTCTGGCCTAGAATTTCGCGGCTTTTCCCGGACTGCCGGGAGGCGCCGCCCACGCAGGGCGTCACCTGCGAATCCACACCTGCCGCCACGACCCGTTCCGGGGTGCTTCGCAAGAAGTCTGGAAACGGCGCGGCAGGGAGGCCCAACCCTGGAATCCAGCCGCCGCGCGCGGCAGCCGCACCCTTTCCCATGCGCCTGAACGCGCATGCCGCGGCGGATTCCCCCATCGCAAGGAAATCCCGCAATGCCCCAGATCACCATGCGCCAGATGCTCGAAGCCGGCGTCCACTTCGGCCACCAGACCCGCTACTGGAACCCGAAGATGGCCCCGTACATCTTCGGCGCGCGCGGCCGCATCCACATCATCAACCTCGAAAAGACCCTGCCGCTGTTCAACGACGCCATGAACTTCCTGTCCGGCGTGGCACAGAAGCGCGGCACCATCCTGTTCCTGGGCACCAAGCGCAGCGCGCGCGAGGCGGTCAAGGAAGAGGCCGAGCGCTGCGGCCAGCCGTACATGACCCAGCGCTGGCTGGGCGGCACCCTGACCAACTTCGCCACGGTGAAGAAGTCGGTCGCGCGCCTGAAGGAGCTGGAAGCGGCCGAGACCGACGGCACCTTCGACAAGCTGGTCAAGCACGAGGTGCTGGGCCTGCGCCGTGAGCGCGACAAGCTGGAAGCCTCGCTGGGCGGCATCAAGGACATGAACCGCCTGCCCGACGCCCTGTTCGTGATCGACATCGGCCACGAGGACATCGCTATCAAGGAAGCCAAGAAGCTCGGCATCCCGGTGGTGGCGGTGGTCGATTCCAACTACGACCCGGCGCTGGTCGACTACGCCATCCCCGGCAACGACGACGCCATCCGCGCCGTGCAGCTGTACGCGCGCGCCGCCGCCGACGCGGTGCTGGAAGGCAAGGCCGCCGCGCCGAACTCGGCCGCCGTGCGCGAGGAGGAGTTCGCCGAGGGCGGCGACGCCAAGCCCGGCCGCCGCCGCAACGGCAAGAAGGCCGACGAAGCCGCCGCCGCGGCCGAGTAACCGCCGCGCAATGCAGCCGCGCGACGATGCGCGGCTGCCGGCCTTTTCCCTTCTCTCTTCGGGGGAAGGTGGCGCGAAGCGCCGGATATCGAAGCCGTCTCAAGCGGCTGAGGTGCGGCGAAGCCGGCGAAAGTCGCATGCCTGCGGACGTTGCAGCATTCGCACGCATCCGGGCATCGCCACTTCGCCGAAGCCTCACCCCGACCCTGCGCAATGCGCAGGACGTTCGGGGAAATGCGAGCCGCTGGCCCGCAAGTATTTTCCCCTCGCCCCACCGGGAGAGGGCTCACAGCATCAATTCACAGAGGTTTTACCATGGCTGAGATCACCGCTTCCCTGGTCAAGGAACTACGCGAGCGCACCGGCGCCGGCATGATGGAATGCAAGAAGGCGCTCACCGACAGCAACGGCGACATCGACGCGGCCGCCGAGGCGCTGCGCAAGTCCGGCCTGGCCAAGGCCGACAAGAAGGCCGGCCGGGTGGCCGCCGAGGGCCGCATCGCGGTGGCCCAGGACGGCGGCAAGGCCGTGCTGGTGGAAGTCAACTCCGAGACCGACTTCGTCGCCAACGACGCCAACTTCAAGGCCTTCGCCGACGCCGTGGCCGCCGCCGCGCTGGCTTCCGGCGCCAGCGACGTCGAGGCGCTGAAGGATGCCAGGCTGGCCTCCGGCGAGACCGTCGAGGAAGCCCGCGCCGCCGCCATCGCCAAGCTCGGCGAGAACATCCAGGTGCGCCGCCTGGTCGGCGCCGAGACCTCCGGCGTGATCGGCGCCTACGTCCACGGCGGCAAGATCGGCGTGCTGGTCGAGCTCAAGGGTGGCGACGCCGAGCTGGCGCGCGGCATCGCCATGCACGTGGCGGCGATGAACCCACCGCACAACAAGGCCACCGACGTGCCGGCCGAGTTCCTGGCCAAGGAGAAGGAGATCGAACTGGCCAAGATGAGCGAGAAGGACAAAGCCAAGCCGGCCGAGATCCTGGAGAAGATCATCTCCGGCAAGATCAACAAGATCGTCAACGAGGTCACCCTGTACGGCCAGCCCTACGTGCTGGACACCGACAAGTCGGTGGAGGCCGTGCTCAAGGCCGCCGGCGCCGAGGTGCTCGGCTTCCGGCGCCTGGCGGTGGGCGAAGGCATCGAGAAGGTGGTCGAGGACTACGCCGCCGAAGTGATGAAGCAGGCCGGCCTGGCCTGATCGCCACGCTTCAACGCAAGCTGCACGCAGAAGGCCGCGGGAGACCGCGGCCTTCTGCGTTTGTACGACGCCGGCGCGCTACACCGCCTCCAGCGCCTGCGCCAGCCGCTCCACCGCGATCACCTCCATGCCCTTGTAGCTGCCGGCCTTGGGGGCGTTGGCCCTGGGCACGATGGCGCGCTGGAAGCCGTGGCTGGCGGCCTCGCGCAGGCGGTCCTCGCCGTTGGGCACGGGGCGGATCTCGCCGGACAGGCCCACTTCGCCAAAGGCCACGGTCTTGTCCGGCAGCGGGCTGTCGCGCAGCGAGGACAGCACCGCCAGCAGCAGCGGCAGGTCCACCGCGGTCTCCTGCACGCGGATGCCGCCGACCACGTTGACGAACACGTCCTGGTCGCCGACCACGATGCCGCCGTGCCGGTGCAGCACCGCCAGCAGCATCGCCAGCCGGTTCTGCTCCATGCCCACCGCCACCCGGCGCGGGTTGGACAGCGGCGACGAATCCACCAATGCCTGCACTTCCACCAGCAGCGGGCGGGTGCCTTCGCGGGTGACCATCACGCAGCTGCCCGGCTGGCGGGCGGCGCCGGACAGGAAGATCGCCGAGGGGTTGGGCACCTCCTTCAGGCCCTTGTCGCCCATGGCGAACACGCCCAGCTCGTTGACCGCGCCGAAGCGGTTCTTGAACGCGCGCAGCACGCGGAAACGGCTGCCGGACTCGCCCTCGAAGTACAGCACCGCATCGACCATGTGCTCGAGCACGCGCGGGCCGGCGATGCCGCCCTCCTTGGTGACGTGGCCGACCAGGAACACCGCCGTGCCGGTCTCCTTGGCGTAGCGCACCAGCCGCGCGGCGCTCTCGCGCACCTGGCTGACCGAGCCGGGCGCGGCGGTGAGGGTCTCGGTCCATAGGGTCTGCACCGAGTCGGCCACCACCAGCTTCGGACGCGATGCGGCGGCGTGCTGGAGGATGGACTCGATGCCGGTCTCGGCCAGCGCATGGATGCCGTCCAGCGGCAGGTCCAGGCGCAGCGCGCGGCCGGCCACCTGCGCCAGCGATTCCTCGCCGGTGACGTACAGCACCGGCAGCTGCGCGGCCATCGACGCCAGCGCCTGCAGCAGCAGGGTGGACTTGCCGATGCCCGGGTCGCCGCCGACCAGCACCACCGCGCCCTCGACCAAGCCGCCGCCGAGCACCCGGTCCAGTTCGCCGATGCCGGTGGACACGCGCGCCTGCTCGACGTTCTGCACGTCCTTGAGCGCGGTCACCCTGGGCGGGTCGACCTTGCCGGCCCAGCCGCCGCGGCGGGCGGCGGCGGGCGCGGCGGCGGCGGTTTCCAGCACGATCTGGGCGAGCGTGTTCCAGGCCCCGCACTCGCCGCACTGGCCCTGCCACTTGCTGTACTCGGCGCCGCATTCGCTGCACACGAAGGCGGTGCGCGCGGCCTTGGCCTTGGACATCGTCGAACCTCATGGAAACCGGCCGCCACTCTAGCGAGGCGGCGTCTCGGAAGCTAAGACCGGCGCGGCGATGGCACACTCGCGCCATGGACGAAGCGACCCGACTGCTGCTGGCGGCCCTGGACGATCCGCGCGCACTCGGCCGGCGGCGGGTGGTGGCCTTCAGCGGCGGCATGGATTCGACCTGCCTGCTGCACGCGCTGGCCGGCCTGGCGCGCGCGCGCGACCGCAGCGACCGGCTGCGCGCCATCCACGTCCACCACGGCCTGCAGGCGCAAGCCGAGGAATGGACCCGCCATTGCGCCGCGATCTGCGCCCAGCTGGGCGTACCGCTGGAACTGTCCTGGGTGCAGGTCGAACGCGACAACGGCCAGGGTCTGGAAGGCGCGGCGCGGCAGGCGCGCTACGCCGCCTTCGAGAAAGTGCTCAAGCCCGGCGACGTGTTGCTGATGGCCCACCACCTGGACGACCAGGCCGAGACCTTCCTGCTGCGCGCGCTGCGCGCCTCCGGCCCGGACGGGCTGGCGGCGATGCCGGACTGGCGCCGGCTGGGCGCCGGCTGGCTGTGGCGGCCGTGGCTGGCGCAGCCGCGCGCGCGCATCGCCGACTACGCCGCACGCCATCGGCTGGAATGGATCGAGGACGACAGCAACGTCGACATTTCGCTGGACCGCAACTTCCTGCGCCACCGCGTGCTGCCGCTGCTGCAGCAGCGCTGGCCGCAGGCCGCCGCCGCGCTGGCGCGCAGCGCGCAGCTGAGCGCGCAGGCCGCCGACCTGCTGGCCAGCGAGGACGCCGGCGCCCTGGCCGCCGCCGGCGACGGCGAAGGCAACCTGCGCGTGGACGCGCTGCTGGCGCTGCCGGCGGCGCGGCGCGCGCGGGTGCTGCGGCGCTGGATCGGCGAGCACGCATTGCCACCGCTGCCGGCGCGCGGCATCGAACAGCTGCAGAAGGTCCTGCACGCACGCGACGACCTGCGCGCCAGCTTCGCCTGGAGCGGCGCCTGCGTGCGCCGCTGGCGCGAGCGCCTGCATGCCGGCCCGCAGCGCGAGCCACTGCCGGCGGACTGGCAAGCGCAATGGGACGGCCGCGAACCGCTGCTGCTGCCCGGCGGCGGCATGCTGGCGCTGCATGGCGCCGAACGCTTCGAATCGCCGCTGCTGGCGCGCGCGCGCGCCGGCGGCGAGCGCATCGTCCTGCCCGGACGCCTGCACTCGCACGCGCTCAAGCACCTGCTGCAGGAACAGGGGGTGCCGCCGTGGCTGCGCGAACGCCTGCCGCTGCTGTGGCGCGACGGCGAACTGCTGGCCGCCGGCGACCGCATCGTCTCGGCGACCCTGCAGCAGTGGCTGGACGCGCAGGGCGCGCGGCTGGCCTGGGAACCGTGAGCGTTGACCGCCCCGCGGCCGGCGCCCACACTTGCCGCCATGGCCAAGAACAACGATCCGGCGCCTTCGCCGGTGGCGCACTTCGAACAGTCGCTGGACGAGCTCGAGCAGCTGGTCGCACGCATGGAACAGGGCGAGCTGAGCCTGGAGGAATCGCTGGCCGCCTACGAGCGCGGCGTCAACCTCTACCGCAGCTGCCGCAGCGCGCTGGAGCAGGCCGAACTGCGCGTGCGCCTGCTCAGCGACCCGGATCGGCCCGAATCCGCGCAGCCCTTCGCCGCCCTGCCCGATGACGCCTGAGGCCCGCTTCGCGCGCTGGGCCGCGCGCGTGGAAGCCGCCCTCGACGTCGCCCTGCCCGACCCGGCGCAACCACCGCAGCGCCTGCACGCGGCCATGCGCCATGCCGCACTCGGCGGCGGCAAGCGCATGCGCCCGCTGCTGGTGTACGCCGCCGGCACCGCGCTGGGCACGGACGAAGCCGCGCTCGACGCGCCCGCCGCGGCGGTGGAACTGGTGCACGCCTATTCGCTGGTGCACGACGACCTGCCGGCGATGGACGACGACGACCTGCGCCGCGGCCGGCCGACCGTGCACGTGGCCTTCGACCAGGCCACCGCGATCCTGGCCGGCGACGCCTTGCAGACCCGCGCGTTCGAAGTCCTGGCTGCCGCCGACGCGCCCGCCCAACTGCGCATCGACTGGGTGTCCACGCTCGCCACCGCCAGCGGCGCGGCCGGCATGTGCGCGGGACAGGCGCTCGACGTCGACGCCACGGGTGAAAACCGGGGTCAGAGTGCACTTTTGGCAAAAGGGCACTCTGACCCCGGTTTTGCTCTCGAACGCATGCACGCGCTCAAGACCGGCGCGCTGATCCGCGCCAGCGTGCGCATGGGCGCGCTGGCCGGCGGCGCCGACGCGGCCGCGCTGGAAGTGCTGGACGGCTTCGCCGCCGACCTCGGCCTGGCCTTCCAGATCCGCGACGACATCCTCGACATCGAATCCAGTTCCGAGCAGCTCGGCAAGACCGCCGGCAAGGATGCCGCGCAGGACAAGGCGACCTATCCGGCGCTACTGGGGATGGACGGCGCCAAGGCGCGCCTGCAGTCCCTGGCGGCGGCCATGCACGATGCGCTCGGCCCCTTCGGCGAACCCGCCGCCGCTCTCGCCGCGCTCGCGCGGATGGCGGTCGAGCGAGACCATTGAAGAACGCCGCGTAGTCGCCGGTTGGTAATCGGCCGTGGGCGCGCAGCGATACCCCTCACTGCCATGCCACTCCGCGCGTATCGATGGGCATCGCCTTCGGCTTCGCCCATCTCCCTGCTCCCTCACCAAGGAACCGGCCGAAGCCGGTTTCCTGGTCGATCGCGTCAGCGCCGGATCACTTGACCAGGCGCAGCGCGAACGGATAGCGGTAGGCCTCGCCCTTGTTGGCGGCCAGTCCGGCCAGGATGCAGAACACCAGATTGACGATCCACACGATGAAGGCCAGCAGGCCGCCGATCAGGATGACCGTGAGTACAGCGCTGACCAGATAACCGATGGCGACGGTGATCTGGAAGTTCAGCGCCTCCTTGGACTGGTCGGTCAGCCAGGCCTTGGCCGGGTTGTCCTTGTTGATCAGCCAGATGATCAGCGGAACGATGAACCAGGTGACGATCCCCGACAGGTGGGTGATCAGTGCGGGGATGCGGTCTTCCTGCGGCGCGTCGACGCTGGGCGGCGGCGGCGGGGCGGTGACGTTGTCGAACTCGCTCATGGCATGGACTCCCTGGGTTGGTGGGTGGCCGGGCGTGCAGGCGCCGGCACTCTCACGCGCTTCGACCGCGCCGTCAAGGATGCCCGGCCGCGGGCTCAATCGCCGCCGGCCACGGTCATGCGCCCGACCAGGACCGAGCCGCAGGCGATGTGCGAACGCACGTCCACGTCCTCGCCCACCGCCTCGATGGCGGCGAACATGTCCTTGAGGTTGCCGGCCACGGTCAGGTTGTCGACCGGATGGGCGATCTGCCCGGCCTCGACCCAGAACCCGCCGGCGCCGCGCGAGTAGTCGCCGGTGACGGTGTTGACGCCCTGCCCCATCAGCTCGGTCACCAGCAGGCCGCGGCCCATGCGCGCGGCCAGCTCGTCCAGCCCGCCGGCGTTGGCCGCAACCTGCAGGTTGTGCACGCCGCCGGCGTTGGCGGTGGTCCGCAGGCCGAGCTTGCGCGCCGAATAGCTGCCCAGCACGTAGCGCGCCAGCACCCCGGCT
Source organism: Pseudoxanthomonas sp. (assembly GCA_047606785.1). Lineage (GTDB taxonomy): Bacteria > Pseudomonadota > Gammaproteobacteria > Xanthomonadales > Xanthomonadaceae > Pseudoxanthomonas_A. Next base: position 3,208 of record JASGEB010000053.1, on the reverse strand, counting down.
TCCACCAGCGGCGACTCGGCGGTGGCCACCCCGTCGGCGTCGAACGCGGCCGAGCGCAGGCCGCGGCGCAGGCGCGGGCGCTCGACGATCGACAGCCAGTCCGGGAAGATCCGCCGGCCGGCATGGTCGAGCAGGAAGCTGGCCTGGCGGTACAGCGCGCCGCCGGACACCGCGCCGACCAGGTGGCCGATCAGCGAGCGCGCCATCTCCGGCGCGAACAGCACCGGGTACTGGCCGGTGGCCACGCTGCGCGGCGCCAGCCGGGCGAGCGTGCGCGCGGCGGCCTTGCGGCCGATCGCGGCCGGCGTTTCCAGGTCGGCGGCGGCCAGCGCGCTGCTGTACCAGCCGTCGCGCTGCATCGCCTCGCCCTGGCCGGCGATCAGGGTGCAGCCCAGCGAATGGTGGGTCGAGCGCTCGCGGCCGACGAAGCCGTGCGAGTTGGCGTACACCGACAGGCTCTCGCCGGTGGCGGCCCAGGCGCCGTCGGAATTGGCGATGCGCGCATCCTCGCGCCCGGCCGCCTCGCAGGCCAGGGCCAGGTCGACGGCGCGCTCGGCGTCCAGCGCCCACGGGTGCCAGGTGTCCAGGTCGGGGGAGTCGTGCGCCATCAGCTCGGCATCGGCCAGGCCGGCGGCCGGGTCGTCCTCGGTATGGCGGGCGATGGCCAGCGCCTGCGCCACGGTGGCCTGCAGGCTGTCCTCGCGCAGATCGGCGGTGCTGGCGCTGCCCTTGCGCCGGCCGACGTACACGGTCACCGCGATGCCGCGGTCGCGGGTGGACTCGACCGTCTCCACCTGGCCCAGGCGCACGTTGACGTTGAGCCCGCGCTCCTCGCTGCAGCTCACCTCGGCCTGGCTCGCGCCGTGCGTGCGCGCCAGCGCCAACAGGCGGGTGGAAAGATCGGCCAGGCGGTCGAGCCGGGCGCTGCTGTCGTCGTGGATGGCGAGGTCGGTGGCGTTCAATGGCTTATCCTGTGGGGATGCGCGGACGCGATCCCGAAACCGGTGAGTTCTACGGCCCCAGCCGCAGCCAGCAGCGTCGCGAGGCCCTGGGCGTGCGCGAACTGGCCGAGCGCCTGGTGGCGCTGCCGCCGGCGCGGCTGGCCAAGCTGCCGATGCCCGAGGACCTGCTCGCGCACGTGCGCGACACCCAGAAGGTGAGCTCGCACATCGCCCACAAGCGCCAGTTGCAGTACCTGGCCAAGCAGATGCGCAAGCAGGACGACGCGGCGCTGGAGGCGATCCGCGACGCGCTGGACGAAGGCGGCGATGCGGCGCGCGCCGAGGCCGCCCTGCTGCACCAGGCCGAGGCCTGGCGCGAGCGCCTGCTGGCCGAGGGCGACGCCGCCCTGTCGGCGCTGCTGGACGCATTCCCCGCCGCCGACCGCCAGCGCCTGCGCACGCTGGCGCGCAACGCCGCCGACGAGCGCGCCAGGGACAAGCCGCGGCGCGCGTTCCGCGAGCTGTTCCGGGAGGTCAAGGGGCTGTTGAAGGGGGAGGCTAGCGACGACACGGCGGACGATGTCGAAGCGAGCGACGAAGCTGACGAGGACACCCTCGGCTGACGGCGACGGCTGCATCGGGGCGAGCATGGGCCGCCCATCGCGGCCGTGGGCCGCGATGAGGTGAAACCAAGGCTTCGGTTGCTGTTGCTGTTGCTGTTGCTTTCTGCTTTTCGGGTCCCCTTCCGAGCGGCGGAGACGGCGGGTAAAACCCGCAGGGCGGCGCGCACGATGCGCGCCGTTTTTCGCCGGCACAAGGATGTGCCGTCGAAAAATTCCCGCCGGCTCTGCGAACCCGGAGCGCGCAGCGCGGAGGGCGCGAGGCAGGGTGTGCTTTCTTTTGGTTACTTTTCTTTGCACAAGCAAAGAAAAGTGACTCGCGCCCGACAGGGCGCGAAACGCTTCAACAACAGTAAAAGCAGGAGCAAGCCTGTCCCTCATCGTCATCGAGAACCGGCCCTCATACGATGCTGCGCGCCACGTGCACTCGCACATCCATGTATCTCGCCCTGCGGACGGCTGGCGCCGTGCAAACCGGCGATCCTGCCGATTTGTCTCCCGGCGGGAGAAGGGAAAAGCAAAACCCCCTCACGCCCGCGTCCCACCCACCGTGATCCCCTCGATCAGCAGCGACGGCTGGCCCACGCCCACCGGCACGCTCTGGCCGTCCTTGCCGCAGGTGCCCACGCCGGCGTCCAGCTCCAGGTCGTCGCCGACCATGCGCACCTTCTGCATGGTTTCCGGGCCGTTACCGATCAGGGTCGCACCCTTGACCGGCGCGGTGACCTTGCCGTCCTCGATCAGGTAGGCCTCGGTGGCCGAGAACACGTACTTGCCGCTGGTGATGTCGACCTGGCCGCCGCCGAAGTTGACCGCGTACAGGCCGCGCTTGACCGAGGCAATCATCTCCTCGCGCGCATGCGCGCCGGCCAGCATGTAGGTGTTGGTCATGCGCGGCATCACCAGGTGCGCGAACGACTCGCGGCGGCCGTTGCCGGTGGGCGCCGCGCCCATCAGGCGGGCGTTGAGGGTGTCCTGCATGTAGCCGACCAGCACGCCGTCCTCGATCAGGGTGGTGCAGCCGGTCGGGGTGCCTTCGTCGTCGATGTTGAGCGAGCCGCGGCGGCCGGCCAGGGTGCCGTCGTCGACGATGGTCACCCCCGGCGCGGCCACCCGCTGGCCAACGCGGCCAGCGTAGGTGCTGGTGCCCTTGCGGTTGAAGTCGCCCTCCAGGCCGTGGCCGACCGCCTCGTGCAGCAGCACGCCCGGCCAGCCGGCGCCGAGCACCACCGGCATCACCCCGGCCGGGGCGTCGACCGCCTCCAGGTTGACCAGCGCCTGGCGCAGGGCCTCGCGCGCGTAGTGCTCCGGCTTGCCGTCGGCCAGCAGCTCGGCGTAGGAATGGCGGCCGCCGTAGCCGGCATAGCCCGACTCGCGGCGGCCGTCCTGCTCGACGATCACCTGGATGTTCAATCGCACCAGCGGGCGCACGTCGGAAGCCAGCACGCCGTCGCTGCGCGCCACCAGCACGGTGTCCACGCCGCCGGACAGGCCGACGCTGACCTGCCTGACCCGCGGGTCGGCCGCGCGCAGCAGGCGGTCGACCCGCCGCAGCGCCTCGACCTTGGCGTCGTTGTCCAGGCCGTCGATCGGATCGTCGGCCGGGTACAGCGCGCGCGCGCCGCCGCGCACCAGCGCCTGCGGCGC